>JALEMR010000095.1 GCA_022768245.1 Oscillospiraceae bacterium | reverse complement strand
TGCGCACGTCTTTTCGGCAAATTTTGCCGCATACTGCGTTAAAAATGCTTGCCGGGCGCCAGCCCGCCTGCGCATTTTTTCCTTGTCTGCAACAAAATTATGCTCGAAAATCCGCACACATTTCTTGTGAAGACAGGTTCTGATTTTTTGAAGCTGTTAATTTTGTGCAAATTATTTATCAAAGGTTGCATTTTCGGTAAGTATGTGATATAATACATACATATACATATTTTTACCCGGATCTAAATGGAGGCGGCGGCAATTGGATATCAATATTCCCGAAAATGTAAACTTTGTGATAAAAAGACTGGAAAGCCGCGGCTTTGAGGCGTATATCGTCGGCGGCTGCGTCAGGGATTCTCTTATGGGACTTATCCCCGATGACTACGATGTTACCACCAATGCTCTTCCCGAGCAGATAAAAAACTGCTTTTCCGATACGAAAACGATAGATACCGGAATAAAACACGGCACCGTTACCGTAGTCTCAGGCGGCGAAAATGTGGAGGTCACCACCTACCGCGTAGACGGCGAATATAAGGACTTCCGCCGCCCCGAAACGGTATCCTTTACAGATAAGCTCACCGAGGATCTGTCCCGCAGGGACTTTACCATAAACGCTATGTGCTATTCTCACAGAACGGGGATAATCGACAAATTCGGCGGTCAGCGGGATCTGTTCAATCATCTTGTGCGCTGTGTGGGAGACCCGCAGAAGCGCTTCGGCGAGGACGCTCTGCGAATACTCCGCGCTCTCAGATTCGCTTCGAGATTTGATTTTGCTATTGAGTCCACCACGGCTCTTGCTATACATGAGATGTGCCCGCTTGTGAACAATGTATCCGCCGAGAGGATAAGGACCGAGCTTGTAAAGCTTCTGTGCGGCAGCGCGCCTGCGGAGATACTTATCGAATACTCCGACGTTATCACAAAGATAATACCCGAGTTCAGAAAATGTCTGGATTTCGAACAGCACAGCAGCTATCATATCTATGATGTATGGGAGCATACTGCGTATTCCGTGGAAAATTCCGCCAACGATCCCTATGTGCGCTTGGCGTTGTTTTTCCATGATATTGAAAAGCCCTCCTGCTTCAGATACGACGAGGAGGGAGAGGCTCATTTCCCGAATCACGAAAAAAAGGGAGCGGATACTGCGGAAAATATCATGCGGCGGCTGAAATTCGACAACAAGACCATTGATATCGTCAGCTGTCTTATAAGGTATCATTATGTGACTCCCGTGGACGACAGGATAGTAGTGAAGAAGCTTCTGTGGAAAATAGGAGAGAAAAATCTCGGCAGACTTATCGAGGTCATAAAGGGAAACAGCCGCGCTATGCAGAGCTTCTGCCTTGACAAGCTGACCGTTCTCGACGCCATGAAGATAAGAATGTACGACGTTATCCGCAGCGGAGAATGCTACAAAGAGGATATGCTGGCATTAAAGGGCGACGATATCGCAGCGGAGGGCTTTGTCGGAAAAGAGATAGGCAGTGCACTGCACTATCTGGTGGAAGCTGTAATAGACGGCAGAGTGAAAAATGAAAAATCGGAGCTTATGAAGGCTCTTTTTGAGAGAAAAGCCGAAGAATCGGCTGTGGGCAGTTCATCGGAGGCATAAAAAATATCCCGTATATCAGGATACGGGATATATGCAATGACGTTATTCGGGCAGCTTATCGGACCTTTCGGGCTCGTTTGAGCTGCGCAGTTCGGATATTATATCGAGGAAGCTTTCAACGTCGGAGAAATCCTTGTAAACGGAAGCAAATCTTACATAGGCGACCTTGTCCAGCTCTTTCAGGTAGCTTAAGACCATATCGCCTATCTGCGCGGTAGTTATCTGCGAAAGCATATTTACCGTGCAGTAATTCTCAATATTGTCCACGATGCGGTTTATGTCGTTTAAGGATACGGGCCGTTTCTTTACGGCGATGGACATGCTCTGGATAAGCTTTGCGCGGTTGAACCGTTCAAAGGTGTTATCCTTCTTGTTCACGAGAAGCTCGGGGATCTCTATTGATTCAAAGGTGGTAAATCTTCTGCCGCATTTGATACATTCTCTTCGGCGGCGTATCTTTCCTTCATAGGGACGGGAATCAATTACCTTTGAATCGTCATATCCGCAAAATGGACAAACCATGTGAGTAACCTCCTCCAAAAATATTGTATAAATATATTATATAATATTTGTGCAAAAATGTCAAGAAAATAATTTCACTGCGAAAAACCGAAGAAATTGAAAGGATCGGTCATAAAAATGAATGGAATAAAATATCTATTATTATCAACAGTTATTTTAATGCTGCTGGTCTTCGGTCTGACCAGCTGTACGGGAGATGATGCGGTGAATAATAATTCGGGACAGGAACAGGATGAGATAAATCTCAGCGACGAGAACTACGAAACGGTGGATACGCCCGAGCTGCCTGTGGATACCTCCGACCCCGCCGACGCGGACAATACATGGGCGATGTTCCTTATAAACGAACAGAATCCCCTGCCCAGAAGATACGACGACGTTATCGAGACCGAGCTCGTTGACGAGACCTATCGGGAGTATTATCTGGATTCCCGCGCTGCGGAGTATTACAAGAACATGCTTGAAGCCGCTGCCGAGGACGGAATCGACCTTATCACCGTTTCCGCGTACAGGTCCTACGACTATCAGAAGAACAACTTCGACAGCAACGTCGAGGACAGAATGTCCGAGGGCATGAGCTATGCCGAAGCGTACAAGGATTCCCTTGCAAGCGTGCAGCTGCCCGGACAGAGCGAGCATAATGCGGGTCTTGCGGTGGATATACTGTCCAACGAGTACAACAGCATGGACGATGACGGCTTTGAAAATACCGAAGCCTTTAAGTGGCTTGACGAGCATGCGGCGGAGTATGGCTTTATCCTGCGCTATCCCAAGGGAAAGACCGATATCACGCAGATAATCTACGAGCCGTGGCATTACCGCTTTGTTGGTATCTATTACGCCAATGAGATAAAGGAAAGCGGGCTTTGCATGGAGGAGTATTTCGACAAAAAGGGCTGGCTTGACGAGGAAGGCACTGCCACCAGCCATACTATCTATGACCAGAATCCCGATATGGAGCTTTCACACGAGACCTATACCACCGAGACTGTCATGGGCGACGATCTCCCCGACGAGTTCAGGGAGGATCCTTCCGATGATGAAGATACTGTGACCGAGGAAGCGGAAGAGACTGACTCCGTGGACGAGGAACGGTCCGAGGAATAAATATCAAAAAGAAAACGGATAGGCTGAAAAAACAGCTTATCCGTTTATTTTTGCGTGTTAAAATTCTATCCTGCTCCGTCTGAAGGAAAGCAGACGTCTTACCTTTGAAGCAATAGCCAGCGTGGTCTCCGCCAGTGCGCACCACTTATCCACCATTATAATTACCCATGTTTCCCTGTACTTGGGGAAATGAGTTATGGTCACGGGGTACATATGCTTTGCGATGATGTCCTTTTCCATATTGGACAGCTCGAAGTTCTTCTCGGCGTTCTCGAGAGCCGTTCTGGGGTGCAGATACGCATGACTGGGCTTTTTGTCGGTGTGCCAGTCATATAGGAAAAGGTCGTGAAGGAGACCTGCTCTTGCGCCTGCCCTTGCGTCTAAGGAGAAGAGCTTGCATATGAGATAATTATAATATGAAACATTCAGGCAATGCTGAAATGTGGTGATACCGCCGTGCTGTATGTATTCTTTCATGCTGCAGACAACGTCGCTGTCCAGAAGGTCGGACACATATGAATAATATTCGCTGTTATATCCCTCTTCCGAATCGAGGTCCAGATGAGAGCCGAGTGCTTTTATCATTGGACTGTATCATATCCTTTCTTTTTATGTCTCTGATGCATTTTGATCTGCTATTTTTATTATATATTTAAATTATTAATATTTCAATACACAATTATTATATATATTATGTCCTGCAGTTGATAAATTTTGTGCAGATATAACAAAATTAAAAAACGTGTCAAGCCGCGTAGGAAAATTATACTAACAGGATAAATTATATAAAATTATGCAAAATAAAGAATAGATTTGTTTAAAATGCACATAAAATCGGGGAAAAATTCTGAATTTATTTTATCAAAAATTTCTTTTGACGGTTGCAATTTTCGCTGATATGGTGTATAATTATATCAAAGTGGTGAAAAGCAGTTAAAAGTGGTGACGAGTGGTGAATTTCAACCCTCGTTTCAACAGCCTGTTGAATATTACAAATCGGTTAAAGATAAAAAGGAGGCGATAACATGGCTCAGGCGCTTATGGGTACTTATAATCACGTCATTGACCCTAAGGGACGTATGGCGTTCCCTACAAAGCTGAGAGAACAGCTCGGCGAGAACTTTGTTATCACCATCGACCCTGCAGGCTGTCTTTTTGCTTATTCCGCAGAGGAATGGGAAATTTTCACCGATAAGATAAAGGCTCTTACGGGAGCGGCTGCTAAGGCTGCTATCAGAAAGCTCTACGCCAACGCCGTTACCGCCGAGGCAGATAAGCAGGGACGTATCCTTATCCCTCAGAATCTCCGCGAATTTGCGGGGCTGGAGCATGATGTCACCGTTATCGGGAGCCTTAATCACGCAGAAATATGGGACAGCAAGCGCTATGCGGAGCAGGAAGAGAAGTTCTCCGACGAGGAACTGGCAAACGCTCTGGATATGATAGCATTATGATGATACATATACAGCTTGTATAATTCATATAATTATCAACATGATGCAATAAAATCGAAGGAATCATTAAAAGATGGAATTTTCTCATATCCCCGTACTGCTGGAGCAGTGCCTGGAGGGACTTGATATAAAGTCCGACGGAATATATCTGGACGGCACCTGTGGCGGAGCGGGACATTCCCGCGAGATCGCAAAGAGACTCACAAACGGCAGGCTTGTAGGCATAGACCGTGACCCCGAGGCTGTGAAAACGGCGTCGGAACGTCTTGCGGGATATAATGCGCAGGTCGTTAAGGGAAACTACTCCGAGATAAAGGATATTTCCAAGGAACTGGGAATTGACGGCTATGACGGCATACTCCTCGATCTGGGAGTATCCTCCTATCAGCTGGATAACGGCAGCAGAGGCTTTTCCTATCACACCGACGCTCCCCTCGATATGAGAATGTCTATGGAGGGCACTTCCGCAAGGGATATTGTCAATACCTACTCCGAGGAACAGCTCTCAAAGATACTTTTCGAATACGGCGAGGAAAAATTCTCACGGAATATCGCCGCGAATATTATCGCCGCAAGAAAGGAAAAGCCCATAGAAACTACTCTGGAGCTTGCGGAGATAGTCAAAAGCTCCATTCCCGCCAGATTCAGACGGGAGAAAAATCCATGCAAAAAAAGCTTTCAGGCGATACGCATCGCCGTTAACTGCGAGTTTGAACATCTTGACAAGGGTCTTGACGATGCCTTCGATATGCTGAATATCGGCGGAAGGCTCTGCGTTATAACCTTCCACTCGCTGGAGGACAGGATAGTAAAGCAGCGCTTTGCGTCCTTCTGTACGGGGTGCATATGCCCGCCCGATTTTCCCCAGTGCGTCTGCGGGAGAACTCCTGCGGGAAGGCTTGTCAACAGAAAGCCCATCGAGGCGGACGAAAAAGAGCTTGAAGCCAATGTGAGAAGCAGAAGCGCAAAGCTCAGGATAATAGAAAAAATAAAGGAAAGGGAGTGCTGAGATATGTCGAGAAAAAGAGGCGCAGCACACGTATATGATATTCCCGCATATAACGAAAGAGATAATATAAAATATTCGGAGCCGTCCCATTCAAGCGCAAATATCGTCAAGAGCCAGAAAAAGGACGAGGCTCCCGGAACATATACAAAGCTTATAATAACCTTTCTCCTTGCAGGACTTGTGTTCTCTGCGGTGATATCTGCCAAGGTGGAGGCGACGGCTATCCGCAACAGCATAAACGAGGCGCAGAAGGAAGTGGATATGCTCCGCAGCGAGAATACCCGCATGCAGGCGGAAATAGAGACAAAGACCTCCCGCAAGACCGTGGAGAATTACGCCGAAAATATCCTGGGTATGCAGAAGCTGGACAAATCCCAGTGCGAGTATATCAGTCTTGAAAGCGGAAACGTTATCGAAATTCCCGACGACGATGAAAATATCTTCGTCAAGCTTTATAACGAGGTATCGGATTTCTTTGAGTATTTAAGGGGTTAAGTCCGCTTTTATATTAGAACCTGTCTTCACAAGCGTATGCGCACGTCTTTTCGGCAAATTTTGCCGCAGACTGCGTTAAAAATGCTTGCCGGGCGACAGCCCGCCTGCGCATTTTTGCCTTGCCTTCGTCAAAATTATGCTCGAAAATCCGCACACATATCTTGTGAAGACAGGTTCTTACATACAACATCTGCGGGCTGCATAACTTGCAGCCCGCAAGTTATCTGCTTGGAAATGCAATCATAGTATGTAGTGAAGAGACAATAGCGATTAGCTATTAGCTATTAGCAATTAGTAATTAGCTTATTTACTGACAGCTGATTACTAATGGCTAATAGCTAATGGCTGATCGCCGGAAAGGAAAGATCTATGAGCAATAATGCAAAGTCAAGAAAAAAAGACAATCATCGGCCCGACGGACAGATGCGCAGACGTATGCTCCTTATATGCGTTGTGCTTGTTATTTTTATC
>JALEMR010000094.1 GCA_022768245.1 Oscillospiraceae bacterium | reverse complement strand
GCGCCATGCTGGATTCGAACCAGCGGCTTACTGCTTAGAAGGCAGTTACTCTATCCAGCTGAGTTAATGGCGCAAATGGAGCGAGTGATGGGAATCGAACCCACGCGACCAGCTTGGAAGGCTGGGATTCTACCATTGAACTACACTCGCAAAGTTATCGGAATATCTCTCAATTCCGACGACTATTATATTATATCACATCAATATTGGTTTGTCAAGAGTTTTTTGAAAAAAATTTTGTATTTTGCTGATTTTACCCATTTCGGGAGAAAAAGTGCCTGTTATCGACAATATCACGCCGATTTGAACACTGCAAAGGTATATATCGCAGGAAGAGCCGCCGCTAGCAGATCGCCCATGGTGAATCTTCGGGTCGCAAGGGAAAAGACAGCCGAAACTATGCAGATAAGGGTCATTATACAGCCGTAGATGAACGCGTTCTTTCTTGCGGACGCGTCCTTATCGGCATTGAAGCCGTACAGAGCCAGTGCTCCGAAGCCGAAAAAGGTTATCGCCGCTCCGAGGAGATTCCCCAGAAAGCCTGTAAGTCCGCCGTCAGCGGCAAGGCTGAACAGCCGTATCCCTATAAAGAAGCTGTGTCCCGTTATCGCAGCAATGCCCATGACCAGCGTGAGCAGTGCCATTAATGCGCATAGAAACGAGCATATCCTGATGGTCTTTTTCATCTGTATTCCCCCTGTTGGAGCTATTAGCGATTAGCTTGGAGTACGGAGTACTTAGTACTTAGCGAAAGAACACAGCTAACAACTGATAGCTATTCGCTTTTCGCCGCTCATATCTCGCTGCGGTTTTCGAGCGCCTTGAAGAGGGTGACCTCGTCGGCATATTCGAGGGTGCCGCCCACGGGCAGACCGAACGCCAGACGGGTGACCTTCACACCCAGCGGCTTCACCAGGCGGGACACGTACATTGCCGTAGCTTCGCCCTCCACCGTGGGATTGGTCGCCATGATGACCTCCCGCACTCCGCCCGCAGCTATCCTGTCGAGCAGTTCCTTTATTTTCAGATTTTCGGGAGTAACGCCGTCCATCGGCGAGATAAGCCCATGGAGGACATGGTACACTCCCTTATATTCCCTTGTGCGTTCGAATGCGGCGATATCCTTGGGAGATTCCACCGCGCAGATGACCCCACGGTCGCGGGACTCGTCCGCGCATATAGGGCAGAGTTCCTTTTCAGTGAAGTTCATGCATACGCTGCACATGTGAACGCTGCTGTGAGCATTCATGACCGCGTCGCAGAACGCCTTTGTATCCTCGTCGCTCATGCCCATGACATAGTATGCGAGTCTCTGAGCGGACTTCATGCCGATACCGGGGAGCCTCGCGAACTGTTCCGCCAGAAGCACAAGAGGAAGCGCCGTGCTTTCAGCCATGATTTAAAAGAGTCCGGGGAAGGAAACGCCGCCGGTGATAGCGCCCATTTCGGTCTCCGAGGTGCTGTTGATGGTATTGATGCACTCGTTCACTGCGCTGATGATGAGATCCTGAAGCATTTCAACATCATCGGGATCCACAGCCTCAGGCTTGATAGACAGCGAGAGCATCTGCTTTGCGCCGCTCATAGTAACGGAAACAGCGCCGCCGCCCGACTGTGCGGAGAACTCTCTCTTCTCGATATCGTCCTGGAGAGTAGTGATCTGCTCCTGCATTTTCTGTGCCTGCTTTATCATGCTGTTCATATTCTGAGCGCCGCCGCCCATGCCCTGTGGTAATCTTGCTTTCATAAGTTTAAGCTCCTTTGTGTTTTTATTTATATTTTTTCGGCGTGATCGCTGATATGCGCACGCCTTTTTGACGACCTCCGTTAGGAGATCGGTGCTGACTTGTGTGAGTTGATGTGTGAATCGGATTTGCCCGCTGATGTGCTCGGGGTTGCCGGGTGTTTGCGGTTCGGGTTCGTCTCGGATTTGTTCGCTGACATGCTTTTGATTTACATGACAGAAGCTGTTCGCTTTCGGCGGAGCTCCGCTCCGCGCATTTGATTCGCTTAGCTGTCAAATGCAGCGCCGCCCGTGATTTGCTTCAAGTGCATATGTCCCTGCTGTGCGCCTTCTTCCTTCCGTGTTTTTGACACGGGCGGCGTTTATTGCTGTTCGGCGCTTCGGCTTACTTGGGGAGCATCGCTCTGTTACGTGCCGGTGGGGGTGTTTCGCCGCGTGCGCGCGGCGACCAAAGGACTCCGCCCTTTGGAAACTCGCAGCCTTTGGAAAAGGCTGGCGAAATTTTTATGGCTGGGTTACTTCTTATTTGATGTTACTATCAGCCTCGCACTTTCACTGTTAATTGTCAACTTCCGTGACTACGCCCTCTCCTGCGGCTTTCTCAAGCAGCGACGGCAGCTTATTTTCCGCGGCATTATCCTCCGCAGCGGTGCATTTCGCACGTATCTTATAGTTCCGTCCCGTGACCTCGCTTATGGTCTGTCGGAGCATCTGCGCATTTTCTTTGTTCCGCAGAAGCTGCAGGAAGAAATTGTTGTCCGTGACAATGAGCAGTATGTCGTTGGACTCGTATGCCTTCGAGCCGTGAAGCGTGCCCTTTACTGCGGGACATACCTCCCCGAACTTCTCCAGTATCTCCGCCCACTGCGCCAGCGGCACAATGGCGTTCGGGTCCATTTTCGAAGTGTCGGTGATGACCTCCTTCGCAACGATATTGCTCCTCCTCGGAGACGCAACGCTGCTCTGATAGGAATTGTTCATGCCCCCCGCACGAAGCTGGGCTATGGTCTGCTCCAGACGGGCTATCTTCTCCGTGAGGGCGGGGTCAGCCGAAGCAGCAGGAGCGGGTGCTCCCTTGCAGACGCGTATTATCGTCATTTCAAGCTCCACACGCTTAGACATGCTCCGTCCCAGACGTTCGGTCAGTTTTCCGAATTCGTCCAGTGCGAAAAGTATCTGTTCCTCCGAAGCGCCCTGTGCAATGTTCACGAGCCGCTCCATATCCGCCGCAGACGCGGAGATAAGCCCCTCGGGACGGGGAACATTTTTTATGACAAGGACATTTCGAAGCTGACCGATCATCTCAACGGCAAGCCTTGACAGGTCCTTTGAACGCGAATATACGTCCTCGACGACTTCCAGCGCCGACGCCGTGTTCTTGGCAAGAAGCGCTTCCGTCAGGACGAACACCGACTCCATGCCTGCCAGTCCCGAAGCCTCGGAGACCACTTCCGGGGTGATGTTGTCGGAAAACGCCGCGCATTGATCCAGAATGGACAGCGCGTCGCGCATGCCGCCGTCGGCAGCCCTTGCAATGAGCTCGGCGGCTTCTCTGTCTATGGTGAAATCCTCCTTGGAGGCGATGTATTCGATGCGGTCGGCGATGTCCTCGGCGCGGATACGTCTGAAATCGAACCGCTGACAGCGTGAAAGAATGGTCGGCAGCACCTTGTGTATCTCGGTGGTCGCCATGATGAATTTCACGTGCGGCGGGGGCTCCTCAATTATCTTAAGGAGCGCGTTGAACGCGTCCTTGGACAGCATATGCACCTCGTCGATGATGTAGATACGATACCTGCACCGTTCGGGCGTATAGCCTGCCGCTTCCCGCAGGTCTCGTGCGTCGTCCACGCCGCCGTTGGAAGCGGCGTCTATCTCGATGATGTCGGACAGCGCTCCCGAGTCCATATCACGGCAGTTATCGCATTCAAGACATGGCTCGCCGTTTACGGGATGCTCGCAGACAAGCGCCTTGGCGAGTATTCTCGCGCAGGTAGTCTTGCCCGTTCCGCGTGAGCCCGTGAATATATAGGCATGGGCAGTTTTGCCCGTGATGATCTCATTTTTCAGTGTTTCGGTGATGTGGGGCTGAGAGATCACATCGTCAAAGGAAGAGGGTCTGTATTTACGATATAATGCCTGATACATGTTATCTCCATCTCCCTTTCTTAGGATAGATCGTCAGCTTCCTCGTCTTCGTCCCCGCCGCCGTGCATTACCATATCCCTGACCTCTTCGAAAAGTCCGAGAGAGCGGGCGACCTCGCCGTAATATACGTAAAATCCTTCCTGACTTGCAATACCGCCCGAAAGGGCAGCCTTTTCCACATAGGAGCGGCTCAGCGGGACATTCCTCTTCATCAGGTGAGCCACAGCCAGTCCGCAGTATGCGCCGCAGAGGTCAATTCCCGCGTCAAGTCCCTTTTGAAAAGCTTCAATTGCCTTGTCGGGCTCGTTCACCCGCAGATAGATCCGCCCGCGGTCCGACCACAGAAAGCGGTAATAATTTTCGTCGTATTTTCTTTCGAACATCCTGTCGGAGATGTCCTCCGCCTTGAAAAAATTGCCCGCGTCCAGATAGCTTCGCTCGGCGTTCAGAAGCACGCTCGGGTGGAGAAAATAAACGTCGTCCGACTTCTCGAAAGAAGCGGCGGCATTGGTGGGATAGCCCATATCCCTGTAGCACATGCCCATGTAGAAATCGAGAACGGCAGTCTCACGGGGAGTGAGCTTATATTCCTCCACTTCCTTGTAGGCGTGGATAGCGTCGCTGAAATGACCCTCGCTGTGGAGCTCCTCGGCTTTGCGGAACTTGAACGAGGCAAGGTCGAGACCGCGGAAAACTCTTCCGAACATAGGCTTTTCCCTGCTTTTCGCCGCTGTCACGGCAGCGCTGATGATAAAGGGCAGCACAAAAATGCAGTACACAACGGCAATGAAAATGCAGTCCGCCGAGCCTGTCCGATGATAGAACAGCAGCCCCGCTGCAATGACCGCAGGTATAGAAACGGCAAGTTCTGCCGCAGGATTCCTGTGCTCCGAAGAATTGGGACCCTTCATAATGATTCCTCCGAAAGCCTTGCAGAGTGTCACGTCGATGCCGCACAGATCTGCGTTTCCCGTCAAAAAAATTCCGGTACATAGGTGTGCAGGCTGGCTGCGGCACACAAAAACGTACCGCTTAATGCTGCTCGGTTCCCCGCCTGACATGGTTCACGGTGTTCTGTTGCACAGGGCCCGCACACCTATATATCGGAATTGCTATCCCCCACAAGAGCCATCTCTTGTAACAAAATTATTATAACACAGGGGAAAATAAATTGCAAGGATATTTTAATTCTTTGTTAATTCTGAATAAATATCACATAATAAAATTGTGCATTTCAACGTTGCTTGTCCGTCTGAAAATCACTGTGAAAAGTAAGATTTTCCTGCTGTTTTTCAAGAGAAATGTCGTATTTTTTTGAAGAAATTGTACAAAATAGCTTTGCACGTAAAACGAAACGCTTAAAAATTGTACAAAGTGCCAAATATTGAAAAATAGTGAAAAAAATTCTTAAAACCACTTGTAATTTGCGGAAGGTTGAGTTATAATAACAGTGAGGGATTTTATAGGCAAACCCTTCGGAAGGAGTGCTGAAATGAATAACGAACGGACTATGACCTTTTCTGTATGCGAGGACAAGGACGCGGAAATGAAGCAGAATCTTACCGTTATCTATGAGGCGCTGCGCGAAAAGGGCTATAACCCCGTCAATCAGATAGTGGGCTATATCCTCTCCGAGGATCCGACCTATATCACTACCTACAACAACGCAAGAAGTCTTATCCGACACATCGACCGCGACGAGCTCCTTCAGGCTCTCGTGAAAGCTTATCTTAACGTCTGATCGTCAATTTTGTATATTCTGCATAATTTTACTTGTGCTGTAATATAATATATTGTTGGCGAAATACAATTTCCTCTGATATTTTTTCCGCACTGTGAGAAAATATTAATGTGCATATGCACAGGATAGGAGGAAAGTTATGAATGAGGCTAAGATTTGATCTTCTGAAAGCCGCGGTGATATCGGTGGTTCTGCTTGCGGTGCCGTATATTTCCACTTCCGCCGAGGATTTTTCTTCGTTGGACGGAACCTGCATAGGCTACGGTCAGGGACGTCAGTGCAATGATGAGAATGTCCCCTACGGAGCAAGCGATTTCAATGCAAGGTACGGAAAATACGACGCTTATGCCTGCGATGAAAACAGCAAATGCATCACGCTGACCTTCGATCAGGGCTATGAAAACGGCTATACTGCGCAGATACTTGACACTCTCAACGAAAAGGACGTGAAAGCGGTGTTTTTCCTGACGGGAGACTATGCCAAGAAGGAGCAGGAGCTGGTACAGCGGATGATCGACGAAGGGCATGTGATAGGCAACCACGGAATGAAGCATGCTTCTCTTCCGAAGCTTTCATATAATGAAGCAGTGAACGAGATATCCTCGCTGCACGATTATGTGAAAGACACCTACGGTTACGAGATGACGCTGTTCCGACCCCCATGCGGCGAATATTCCGAGCGCGCCCTTGCGACGGCTCAGTCACTGGGATATAAAACGCTGCTCTGGAGCTTTGCATACTGCGACTGGGACGTTAATGCTCAGCCTGACTGTGCGGAGGCTCTGGAACGGGTAACGACCGCGGGACACAACGGAGCGATATATCTTCTGCACAGTGTTTCGTCAACGAACTGCGAAATACTCCCCGAAGTGATCGATTCGCTCAGGGCGCAGGGCTATGAATTCTCCCTGCCATTTAACACGTCAATATCTTAATTTTTGGCTTTGCTGAAAGTTATGATTTCAATGTTTTGCTGATGCAGACAGCAAAACCCTATACAGCACGGCTGCCGTGCCTCCTTGTTTCTTTTGATTTTGCGGACTGACACTAATCGGTCCGCTCTTTTTTTAGCTATTAGCAATTAGCGATTAGCGGTTAGCGGATTTTGTGAGTAGTGAATAGTTTTTAGTTAACAGTTAACAGTAAATAGTTAACAGTTAATAGTTGTTGAGTGAATAGTGAACAGTTATCAGTAATCAGTGAACGCAGTGGACGAACAGCTAACTGCAAGCCCCAAACAGCACTAAAACCGTTTGAACCTATGAGACGAACAACAGCCAACCCCAAAGGGTGTTGGCGCCAAACTAGAAGTAAATGGAGAATTGGTAACCGATGGCATTCAAGCAGGGCAAAAGAGAGAGGGCGAGGGAAAGGTGAGCGCGAGAGGGAAAGCCGTAGGGGGAGAGAAAAGCGGCGACCGGTACGACAAAATCTTTCGATGCGACCTCGTATGAGCCGCTTGTCTTTCCCCCGGAGGTGTCCCTCTCGCACCGCGTCGGAAGATGAAATCTTCCGATGAAAACACACAATAGCCCCGATGACAGAAACAATTACTACAGAACCAAAAACGAACCGCCGATCAATACTATCTGCTTTACGTGGATTTTACATTGTGCTCCTTGCGGAATTTACATTGGGTTACTATTATGTATAGTGAGGGGGAATTACAAATGGAAAAGAAGCAGCTGTCCGCTACATTGCTGATAGGGGTGGGATTGCTGACGGCAGGGGTGCTTATCTTTGTCTCCTGCTTTACGGTGCTGTTCTCTTATAAGAAGACCGACGCTGTTGTGACCTCCTGTGAGATGAAGGTGGAATATGACGATGAGGGGTATCGGACTGTTACATATTATATATCCGCCGATTATTCCACAAAGGATAAAAATTATACCGCTTATGCCAAAATTCACGATAATTACGGAGTCGGTGAGGAAATACCGCTTTATTACCATAAATTTGATCCGGGAGTGTATAAGTTTGAGTATAATATCAACCGCCGATTGATCGCGGGACTTATCCTTGCGGCTGTCGGAGCGGCACTTGCCGCCGCTAATATCTTCGGGGGATTGGAGATACACTTTACGTCGGATGACTGAAATGAGGGCTCGGAGAATGAGATCCAAACCAAGTATAGTCTTTCTGCTGGTGGGCATATTGTTTATGCTCGTGGGAGCAAGGACAGCTTATTCAAGCTTTGACCTGATGTCCACTTATGAAAAGACAGCCGCTTCGGTGACCTCCTGCGAAAAGGGCTGCGAATATGACAACGACGATAACCGAACCACCGTGTACTATACATATGCGGATTATATCGTCAGCGGCGAGACCTTCTCCGCTTATGCCAAGCTGAAGAAGTCTCATTCCGTCGGAGAAGAGATAGAGTTGTACTATGATAAGGCGGAACCCGATGTGTACGTGTTCAAAGAGCAGCTGATATCACAGATAATGCTCAGCCTGTCATTTACGGCTTTCGGGCAGCCCCGACATCGGATAGTATAAAAAACGGAGACGAATGATAAGGTTCGTCTCCGTTTTTGTTATTGATGATATAGTTACGGAAGAAGTCTGTTCAGGTCTCTGGGGAACATCGACGCCTGTCTGATGTTCTGGAGCCCTAAGAGCTTCATCACAAGTCTTTCAAGTCCGATACCGAGTCCGCCGTGGGGAGGAAGTCCGTACTTGTGAGCCTGAAGATAGAATTCGAAATCCTTCGGGTCAAGTCCCTGTGCGCGCATCTTTTCAAGCTGCTCCTCGTAGTCGTGGATACGCTGTCCGCCTGTGGTTATCTCCAGTCCGCGGAAAAGCAGGTCGAACTTGCATGCCGTTCTGGGATCCTCCTTGTCGTTCATTGCATAGAACGGGGGCTTCGACGAGGGGAAATTCGTTACGAAGATGAACTCCGTGCCGTACTCCTTCTTTGCATAGTCGCAGAGGAACACCTCGTCCTCGGGCTCCAGGTCGAACTTGTTCTTCGCCTTGCTGCCCCTGATAAGAGTTACTGCGTCCTCAAACTTGATAGCGGGGATCTCCGTTATCTCGGGGATATCCGCGCCCAGCATATTTATCTCGTGAGCATAATTTTCCTTAAGATAATTCATCATGAAGCGCAGCATTGCGGTCTCCATGTCCATTACGTCGTACATGTCGCTGATGTACGCCATTTCGAAGTCAAGTCCGATATACTCGTTCAGATGACGGGAGGTGGAGTGCTTCTCCGCACGATATACGGGAGCTATCTCAAAAACTCTGTCAAAGAATGCAACGGCAGTCTGCTTGTAGAACTGGGGCGACTGGTTGAGGAAGGCTTCCTTCTCGAAGTATTCCAGACGGAAGATATTAGCTCCGCCCTCTGCGCCCTGGGCTACTATCTTGGGGGTGTGGATCTCGGTAAAGTCGTTGTCCAGCATGAATTTGCGGAACGCCTCGGCAACGCCCTCCTGGAACTTGAAAACTGCCTTTTCCTTGGGATTGCGGAGAGCCACGCTCCTGTTGTCCAGATTGATATCCAGACCGCAGCCTAAGGAGCGCTGGGAGACCTTAAGAGGATACTCCGCAGCAGGCTTCGAGATGACCTTGATAGATGTCAGATGTATCTCCAGACCGTTATAGGCTCTGTCCTCTTTCTTGACGATGCCGCTTACTGTCACATAGCAGCCTTCCTTTACCTCGTCGAGGGTATCCGAGCAGTTCTTCTCGTCGTACACCGACTGGATAAGATAGCGTGCCGTACGGAGGATAACGAACGCAAATCCGCCCATTTTCTTGACCTTATGGACGCAGGCGGAAAACTCCACGCTGCTGTCCGCCGCCGCAAGAGCTTTTTCCGGAGTGATCTCGGTGAGAACGGTGCTGCCGCTGACTTTTCTCATATATAATAACTTCCTTTCATTATGGGATATTCCCACACAGGCAATAGCCTTTTTTTCACAATATTATATTTTATTATATCATAATCATGCGGTTTTGTCAACGGTCAATTTATGAATTGCCGTTGTTTGGTTCGGTTTGTGCAAAACACACATATAACAAGTACTATTTTGTCTCAATTTGAAGAAAAAATTGAAATATATTGCAAAAATCTTCCGAATATGTTATAATCATTAAAAATGATAATGCAGATAAGGGAGCGAAAAGACGTGAAATCAATTGCAAGGAAAATTTCTATTTCCACTATCATAAATGTTGCGATCTCTATGAATATTCTGTGTATAATAGTTGTATTTCTGAATTATCAGAACGCTATAAAAATGGTGCAGAATGATATGACTCAGCTTGTATATTCCGCTGCGGGACGTACTCAGTGGGAGATAGAATCCTTCCGTAATGTGGCTGTGGAAGCAGGACGAAACTCGATACTTACCAGTAAGGCTGTTCCCAACGAAACAAGAAAAGCTTACCTGACCAGCATCGCAGAGACTCACGGCTATCAGAGGGGCAATTTCATTACCTCCGACGGAAACGGTCTTGACGGCAATAATTACGACGACAGAAAGTATTTTCAACAGGCTATGAACGGCAATGCTACCGTTTCCGAGCCGGTCATCTCCAAGGTCACGGGCAAGTCGACCATTATCGTGGCTGCCCCCGTCAGAAACGGCGGCACCGCCAACGGTCAGCCTATCGGCTGCGTTTACTTTGTTCCCGACGAGGAATTTTTGAATGATATCGTCCGCAGCATCGAATTCAGCGATAGTGGCTATGCTTACATAATCGACAGCGACGGCTGCACTATCGCAAGCGTTGACTCTCAGAAGGTCCTCGACGGCGAGAATATCCAGCAGCTTGCCGAGACCGACTCCTCCTACGCTTCGCAGGCGGAAATGCACGCCCTTATGGAAGCGGGCGAAACAGGCTTCGCACGCTGCGATATTGAAGGCGTGAACTATTACGCCGCATATGCTCCCATCGAAAATACGGACGGCTGGTCGCTGGCACTGGTAGTTCCCCGTGATGCGATCATGCTGGATACTACCCTCACTCTTGTCAAAGCAGTTGTGATAATGCTCGTTCTTGTAATATTGTCGGCTTTCTCCGCGCTGGCTATGGGCAAAAAGATCGGCGCTCCCATAAAGACGGTCACCGACAGGATAGACAGCCTCTCCGAGGGCGATCTTACCGGCGAGGTCACTGTTGTCGAGGGCGAGGACGAGGTCGCAAGACTTTCTCATACGACTGCTAAGCTCACAGATTCGCTCAATACCATGATCGGCGATGTGAACCGTATCCTTTCCGCAATGTCCTCGGGAGATTTCAACGTGGACACCGCTCAGAACGAAAAGGCTTACGTAGGCGATTTCAGCGAGCTTATCGAATCCATACGCAACATCAACCATACCCTCAGCAATACTATGTATACTATCAATCAGTCGGCGTTCCAGGTGTCCAGCGGCTCCGATCAGGTGTCCATGGGCGCGCAGTCGCTGGCTCAGGGCGCTGCCGAACAGGCTTCCTCCATTGAGGAGCTGGCGGCGACTATACATACTATCTCCGAGCAGGTCAAGCAGAACAGCGAAAACTGCGAGAACGGCAAGCAGCTCGTCGAGGAAGCAGGCATGTTCTTCGCGGAGGCTAACGACCGCATGGACGACCTTACCGCAGCAATGACCGAGATAGGTCAGTCCTCCGACGAGATAGGCAAGATAATCAAGACTATCGAGGATATCGCCTTCCAGACCAATATCCTCGCTCTGAACGCCGCAGTTGAGGCAGCCCGCGCGGGCGAAGCAGGCAAGGGCTTCGCAGTAGTTGCGGACGAGGTAAGGAATCTTGCTTCAAAATCTGCGGACGCGGCACAGAATACCACCTCGCTCATCGAGAACTCCATGGAAGCAGTGCGCCGCGGAACGGGCGTTACCAAGGACGTTGTGGAGGTAGTCCGCAGAGTCGAGGGCAATGCTATGAAGGTCAGGGATATAGTAGACGAGATCGCAGACGCAAGCGTTTCTCAGATAGAGATGATAAATCAGATCTCCGTGGGCATCGACCAGATATCGTCGGTAGTTCAGTCCAATACCGCGACCTCGGAACAGAGCGCGGCTGCCTCCGAAGAGCTTTCGGGTCAGGCAGACAGCTTAAAGAGCCTTATCGGCAGATTCAAGCTGAAAAGGTAACAATGTATCAATGTTGATATGAGAAACGGATAAGAGAATATCCTATCCGTTTCTTTTATTTAATCTTTTTTTCGGCGGTGATCGTTTTTTGGAATTATTTGAAAAGATAAACGAATTGATTATCAGATTTGACAACTGGCTGTGGGGCATACCGCTTATACTGCTTATTCTCGGCTGCGGGATAATCCTTACGGTAAGGCTTAGGGGCGTGCAGTTCCGCAAACTCGGCACTGCGCTTAAGTACATGATACAGAACGAGGAGGAGATCGAGGGCGATGTTACCAGCTTCGGTGCGCTCTGTATCGCACTTTCCGCCACTATCGGAACGGGCAATATCGTCGGAGTTGCCACAGCTATCGCAGCGGGCGGTCCCGGAGCGCTGTTCTGGATGGAGATAGCCGCTCTTCTGGGAATGGCGACCAAGTACACAGAGGGTCTGCTTGCGGTGAAGTACCGCGTGTTCGACAGCGAAGGACACGCTCTCGGCGGACCTTTTTACTACATCGAAAACGGAATGGGCAAAAAGTGGAAGTGGCTCGCAAAGGCATTCGCCGTTTTCGGCGTGCTTGCGGGACTGCTGGGCATCGGCACTATCACTCAGATCAACGGAATAACTTCCGCGGCGAACAATTTCTTCTCCGAATTTTCGGATAAGACCGTCACCGTTATGGGATGTGATTATACTATAGTTACAGTTATTTCGGGACTTATCGTGACTGTCTGCGCGGCGCTGGTCATCATCGGCGGAATAAAGCAGATAACCAAGGTCTCCGAGGTTGTCGTGCCGTTCATGGCAATTGCATATGTGATGTGCGTGCTCATCATAATCGTCACCAACATCACCAAGGTGCCCGGGGCAGTCGTTGAGATCGTACAGAGCGCCTTCGGGATAAAGGCGATAAGCGGCGGCGCGCTGGGAACGATGATAATTGCCATGCAGAAGGGCATCTCCCGCGGCATTTTCTCCAACGAAGCAGGACTGGGCTCGGCACCTATCGCGGCGGCTGCGGCTCAGACGAAAAACCCCTCTCGTCAGGGACTTGTCACCATGACGGGCACCTTTATAGATACTATCTGTATATGCACCATGACAGGTCTTGCTATCGTGATATCGGGCGCATGGAGCGACCCGAACCTTGAAGGCGTGGAGATAACCACTGCGGCATTTGGCAGCGGACTGCCCTTCCCCGAGAAGGTTTCCTCCTTTATCCTGATGATATGTCTGGTATTTTTCGCATTTACGACCATACTGGGCTGGAGCTACTATTCGGAGCGGTGTCTTGCCTATCTGACAGGCAGCAAGCTCATTGTTACGAAGATATACAGGATAATATACATAGCTGCGGTATTCATCGGACCATATCTGACCGTCGAAGCGGTCTGGAACATTGCGGACATTTTCAACGGTCTCATGGCGATACCGAACATCATCGCCCTCATAGCGTTATCGGGCGTTGCCGCCAAAGAGACCCTGAAGCGGAGCGAATAGCGGATAGTCTGAGGTACGTAGTAAGCATTCCATAGCTTTTCACAACTATAGCAACAGATAAACGCAGTGGATAAGCCATCCGCTGCGTTTACTTTTTACTATTCACTTTGGACTGTTCACTGATAACTAACAACTGTCAGCTAAAAACTATTCACTATTCACTCTTCACTTTATTGAAAAGGGTCTCCTTTGGGCGTGTCGGCTTCGCCGGTTATCTTGACGTAGACCTCTAATTCGTCCGAACTGTTTATGCAGGCAAGATACACTCCGCTCGGGTTTTTGACTCCCTGGGACTTTAAGCGGTCGTTGAGCCAGTTTCGGTCTCTGCCGCTGCGTTTCAGATTCTCTTCCAGTATCTCGCCGCCGATTATCAGATTAATGGGCGGCTTTTCCGCAGATACCTTCAGACTGACATCGGTGGGATTTATCGGACGATACTCCGCTTTCGGAAGAATGGATATGCTGCCGTTGGCTTCAAAAACGGCTGTCTGTATCTGCGACAGGTCGAAATATCCGCCCACGCGGCATTGGGTCAGAAATTCGTTGATGTCCAGCTTTGTCCGCTTGAAGTTGTCATAGTACAGCTTGCCGTTGTCGAATAGTATCACCGCCCGTCCGTTGATGAACCGCCGCGCTTTCAGCGACCTCGAAGCGATCAGCGACAGCGTGAACGCCGAGACCGCATATATCGTCATCGCAAGCAGCGGCATGAGAAAATCCGATTCCAGCGAGGTCGCCATTTCCGCCGCTATCGAGCCGATGGTTATTCCGTTGATGTAGTCGAACATGTTCAGCTGGGATATCTGCCTGTTGCCGATAAGCTTCGTCAGCGCAAACAGCGCAGCTATCGAGCCTATCGACGTCAGAAGCACCTGCAGGAGATTTTTCAGTATTTCCATTTTTACTCACGTCTTTCTGTGTGTTTTTGAAATTATTATCCCTCTGCGGATGTGCAATATACATAAATTGCTCGGAATTTTGTGCTGAATTTTATAAAAATACTTGAAATTTTTGGGGAGATGTGATATAATTTGTTTATAATTAACGGGATATATGAAAGGGAGAACGCTATGCGGCCGGAAAAGAAAGAACAATATAACTTAAAGGCTTCATTGGGTCTGACACGGACCGTTATAATATCTTCGGTGATAACTGCGGCTGTTTTGCTGATACTCCTTGCGGCAGTGAGCTTTTCCGCGTCCTTTTCGCGGGTAAAAAGCGGGATAACCGATACCTCCGTGCAGAAGCTGACGGTCTATTCCCGTCAGATAGACGCATGGCTCGAAAAGCAGGCGGTGTTCTGCGCGGATCAGGCTAACGCTGTCGGGGATCTTGCCGAAATATCGGGCGGTCATATGAACAACGATGCTTTCATCGACGGAGTAATGGAGCTGAACGACGCTCTGCTTGACTGCTATACCGCCTACGAGGACGTTTCTCTGTACATGGCAGTCACCGATACGTCCACCCTTCCCGATGGCTTCGACGCCACCACCAGATCCTGGTATCAGAACGCCGTTGCCGCGGACGATGTGATATTCACCGCACCCTATGTGGATACGGCTACGGGAGCAATGGTCATCACCGTTGCCGCTCCGATACGGGAGAACGGCAGTATCGTGGGAGTGTTCGGCTGCGATATCACCCTTGATTACATAGTCGACCTTGTTTCGGGAATGAGCATCACCGAAAATTCGGTGCCCGTGCTTATCGACGGGGACGGCAATTTCATGATAGGCGGAAACGGCACATTCAATGCAGGCTCCGACGATTCGGGCAATGCAGTCACCACTGCTGTCTCGGAGGCCGGCGGCGATTATGCCGAGGTGCTGTCCGCCCTTTCGGACGATGTATATTTTGAGATGAATTCCGACTATGACGGCGTGAAGAAATATTTCGCATTCAATCGTCTTGAAACGTCGGGCTGGACGGTGGGCTGCGTTATCCCCAAGAACGACATAAACAGCACGCTTACGGGACTTGCTGTCATGGAAGTGATCATGCTCGTACTGTTCATTGCGGCGGGAAGCGCTATTGTCATCGCAGTGACCCGCAGCCAGCTCAAGCCCCTGAAAAAGATAAGCGCCGCTGCAGACAGGATAGCAAACGGCGAGCTTTCCGCCTCCTTCGACTACAATGCGGGCGACGAGATAGGAACCCTCTGCGCAAATTTCGCCCGCTGCACCGATATCACGAGAAAATACATCGCGGACATCTCCGAGAAGCTTGACCGTCTTGCCAAGGGAGATTTCACCGTGACCGTGGACGAGGACTACATAGGCGATTTTGCACCGATAAAGGCTTCGCTCACAAATATAATCACATCAATGAGGAACACGCTGAACAACATCGATGCCGCTTCGAAGCAGGTGTCCATGGGCGCGGGGAATGTGGCGCAGACTGCCGCAGACTTAGCCGCGGGAGTGTCCGACCAGACCGAGAGCGTGAGCCGTCTGAACGACGACATCGCCGCGATAATGGACAAGGTCAGGGAAAGCAGCGATATCGCGGACAATGCCCGTGTGCTGGCAGGAAACGCCAAGGAGCGCATTGAGGACAGCAACCGCGAAATGGATAAGCTCCTTAAGGCAATGGCGGAGATATCGGCAATGTCCGCAGAAACGGCGAAGATAGTCAAGACTATCGACGACATAGCCTTCCAGACCAATATCCTTGCGCTGAATGCGTCGGTAGAGGCTGCCCGTGCGGGAGCCGCAGGCAAGGGCTTTACCGTAGTGGCGGACGAGGTGCGCAATCTTGCGGGAAAATCCGCAGAGGCGGCGAACCGCACATCGAAGCTTATCTCGCAGACCACCGAAGCTATCTCCGCAGGCGCAGCCCTTGCGGATTCGACTGCGGGCTATCTTGCGGAAGCGGTGGACAACACTGTAAGCGTGGACGAGAACATCTGCCGCATATCGGAATTCACCCGCGAGCAGAGCCGCTACATGGACGAGATATCGGAGAATATCCGCACTATCACAGATGTCATCGGCAGCGCGTCGGGCTCGACCCAGTCGGAGGCGGCGCTCAGCGAGGAGCTCAGCGGACAGGCGGAGATGCTGGACAAGCTTATCTCGGAATTCAGGCTGTAATACATGGAAAACTATCCCCCGAAACAGCATTTCGGGGGATTTTTCGACGTAAAACGGGGCGGGGAGAGCATAGGCAAAAAAATCTTAAAAAAAATTTCTAAAAACTATTGACAAAATGAAAAAAGTAGTGTATAATATAATAGTCGTCAGAAATGACGGTGAAATGAATGGGAGCATAGCTCAGCTGGGAGAGCATCTGCCTTACAAGCAGAGGGTCATAGGTTCGAGCCCTATTGTTCCCACCAATGGCCCGGTAGTTCAGTTGGTTAGAACGCCGCCCTGTCACGGCGGAGGTCGTGA
>JALEMR010000041.1 GCA_022768245.1 Oscillospiraceae bacterium | reverse complement strand
TTGAGAATTTCGCGATAATAATATTACCGTACATTTTCCGAAAGGATGAATTGATATGGCAGTAAAAATATCGCGAAATTCTTTTATTATGGAGAAGCCTCCCACTATCTGCGGCTACGGCTCTGTGGTCGGAGATAAAGAGGGACAGGGCCCTATGGCAAAATATTTCGACGAGGTGAGCAATGACGGCTATTTCGGACAGAAGACTTGGGAAAAAGCGGAAAGCGAGCTTCTAAAAAGAGCGGTGAGCCATGCTCTGAAGAAAAGCTCCCTTAAACCCGAGGATATCGACTATATGTTTGCGGGAGACCTGCAGAATCAGTGCTGCTCCACCACATACGGTCTGCGTGACCTGAATATCCCGCTGTTCTGCATTTACGGAGCATGCTCCACCATGTCGGAGGGACTTGTCCTCTCCTCGCTGCTGACCGACTGCGGCGCGGGCGGAAAGGTTCTTGCTGTGACATCATCTCATTTCTGCGCGGCGGAGCGGCAGTTCAGATTCCCCCTATCCTACGGCGGAGTACGCACTCCCACAGCGCAGTGGACCTGCACAGCTTCGGGTGCGGCAGTGATATCCGCCAATGAGCGTCCGCCCTATATCAAGGGCGTCTCCATAGGCAAGATAGTCGACCTGGGAGTGACCGACGCCAACAATATGGGTGCGGCAATGGCTCCTGCAGCGGCGTATATCATCAAGAATTATCTGACCGATACGGGGCTTACCCCCGAAGATTTCGACGTTATCATCACAGGCGACCTGGGACGTGTGGGCGGCACGCTTCTTATCGAGCTCCTTGCCGGGGACGGGATAAACATCTCCAAGCAGTACAAGGACTGCGGCACGATGATGTACGATTTCAGCAAGCAGGACGTTCATGCGGGAGGCTCGGGCTGCGGCTGCAGCGCTTCCATACTCTGCGGATATTTTCTGGATAAGATAAAGTCGGGCGAAATGGAGAACATTTTATTCTGCGCTACGGGAGCGCTGATGTCTGTGACCGCTTCCCAGCAGGGTGAAAGCATACCGTCCATCTCCCATGCCGTGCATATTTCACACGACGGGAAAGCGCTTAAAATTAAGAGTAGGTGATATATATGGATTATTTATGGGCATTTATAATAGGCGGATTATTCTGCGCTGTGGGAGAGGTGCTTATCGACTATACCAAGCTTACTCCTGCAAGGATACTTGTAACGTATGTTGTTGCGGGAGTTATCCTGGGAGCGCTGGGCTGGTATGACCCGCTGGTCGAATTTGCGGGTGCGGGAGCA
The DNA here is from genome assembly GCA_022768245.1 of Oscillospiraceae bacterium. Lineage (GTDB taxonomy): Bacteria > Bacillota > Clostridia > Oscillospirales > Ruminococcaceae > RGIG4694. Next base: position 15,685 of record JALEMR010000041.1, on the reverse strand, counting down.
ACAGTTCCGCTGACAGGCTTCGGAAACGTCCTTGCGGACGGAGTGCGTGAAGCCATAGACCTCCACGGCTTCACGGGCATATTTACGGGCGGCATAGCAGCTGCTTCGGCAGGCATTACGACGGCTATCGTTTTCGGACTGATAACGGCGCTGATATTCAAGTCAAAGGAAAAATAATATTCCGTCGGATATATTCATATATTATACTGACAGATAACAGATACCGATATTCGGCGCAGGGATTTTTCTCGGCGCCGATATCGGCGTTGTTAACGGAAAATTAATTGAATTTTTACCTTAAAAATACAATTTTCATTGAAAAATAAGATATTGATATGCTATAATAAATCTGAAAATAAAAAAAGGGGAGAAATGACAAAGATGCCTGATATTTTATCTATCGGTGAAATTCTGATCGACTTCACGGAATTAAAGGGAGAGGACGGAGAGGTCTACTATAAGAAAAACGCAGGAGGCTCTCCTGCAAATATTGCATGTATGGCTGCCCGTCTGGGAGCTTCGTCGGGAATTATCGCAAAGCTCGGGAACGATATGTTCGGAAAATATCTTCAGGGAGTTCTTAAGGCGAAAAATGTGGATACCTCGGGGCTTATCCTTGACCCGAATTTCTCAACATCGCTTGCTTTTGTGGGTAAGGACGCAGACGGCAATCGGGACTACATATTCTACCGAAAAAATACCGCTGACCTTAATCTGAAATTCAACGAAATAAATCTGAAGCTCATCGACAGCTGCAAGATATTCCACTTCGGAGCGCTGACCCTCACCAACGAGCCTTCGAAAACTACCACCATAAACGCAGTCGAGTACGCAAAGGCAAAGGGAAAGCTGATATCCTATATACCCAACTGGAGACCGTATCTGTGGTCGTCAAGGGAGGCTGCCATTCAGTCCATGCAGAATGCTTTGCAGTACGCGGATATCGTCAAGGTATCCGAATCAGAGCTGCAGCTTATCACCGACTGCGGCAATCTGCTGCCGGGAATAGCAAAGCTCTTGAACGAGGGCGTGAAGATAATCTGCGTGACTCAGGGAGCTAAAGGCTGTATCATCGCCACAAAGTCGTCGGTGGAGCTTTATCCATCCTACAAGGTGGAGACCGTCGATACCTTAGGCTCGGGGGACAGCTTCTTCGGAGCATTTCTTGTAAAGCTTCTGGAAAAAACCAAGGACATCACCGAGCTTACTTCTGAGGAGCTGCGTGAAATGGCATGCTTCGCCAATGCCTGCGGAGCGGTGACCTCTACGAAGATGGGCGCGATACCCGCAATGCCCACACTCGATGAAGTAAACGATTTTATGGACAGCCACGAGGTCATGGACTGAAAATACCGATAAAAAAACCGTCGGGACGCTTGGAACGTTCCGACGGTTTTTGTTGTGTTATCAATAGTACAGGATAACGGGAGTGCCTCTTTCGACCATATCGTACAGCTTCTGTACCTCGGAGTATCTCATGTTGATACAGCCGTGAGAGCCGTTGTTTATGTAAGTATTTCCGCCGTAGGCACCGCGGCTGAGATCGTGGAAGCCGATGCCCTCAAAGCTTATGCGCATAAAGTAGCTGCACTTTGTGGAATAGGAGCCGTCCGCCGCCTTCATGGTGTAGTTGGTAGACTTTGTATATACGCTGTAAAAGCCCTCGGGAGTTTTTCTTGAGGGGTCTGTCGCCTTGCCGGATACTATCTGGTCGGTCTCGAAGGCAAGCTCGCCGTTCTGATAGTACCAGAGGTGCTGTGCGGAAAGGTCTACCTCGATGTATGTATCGCCGATATCTCCATCAGCGCTTCTGCCGGACGGGAAGCCCTCGTAGCAGTAGCCCGTGTCAAGGGTGACGTACATAGGCTCAACGGTCACGGACTGTCCGTTTTCGATATATTCGAGCAGCTTGTCCACGGACTTTTCCTGATCTATCCACCAGCCGTACTGACCTGTGGAGTATCTGCCCTGGCTCATGGTTATAACGCCGCGCTCTGTGGTCTGAAACTGTCTTGTAGTCATGAAGGTGTCGTACTTTGCGGCAAGACCTGCGATGTAATTTTCAGCCTTTGAGCGGTCAACGGTAAAGCTTCCGTCGGAGGAAACGGTTATCCAGTCGTAGATATCCGCACCCGACAGAGTTTCGGTGGTGTAGTTGAAATCATAGGTGATAACAAAGTTGAACTTCTCGTTCATTTCCGCCTTGAGCTCTTCCAGATCCTTCGAGAAAACGGTAGGCTCGGTGAAGCATCCGCTCTCGGAAAGATTCAGGGAAAGGTCGCCCTTCTCTACCTCGCCGAGGACGTAATCAACAAGAATGTTGATATCGGGGATATCGCCGTAGACCTCGGATTTTATGTAATATTCGCCGTCCTTGTAATCAAGCCTTGCGTCAGCGGTCTCGGAGGTCCCCCATACGGTATTTCGCAGGATATATTCCAGCTTTTCGCTGTCATACTCGGCTTCTCCGACAGTCTCGTATTCGGTGGTCTTGAAATAGGAGCCCAGCCAGCCCGAGTAGCTTATCTCGTCGTAGAAGCTTTTTATCTCGGGGGAGATATCGTAGCTGTAGTCGAAGTAGTCCAGCGGTATCCTTTCTGCGGAGCCGTCCTTTTTGGTTATGGAAAGATAATCCGCAGCGGGACCCTTTGTCACAGCGGCAGTAGCTTCCTTAAGGGTCATCTTGCTGACGTCAACGCCGTCTATGTAGGTATTGGGGAGAAACTTCCCGACAGATGTTATCCAGCCGCCGAAGTAGATTATCGCCCCGATGAGTATCACTCCGCCGCCGATAGTGCAGCCGATAGCGATATTTTTATTTCTTTTTTTTGTCTTCTGCCCCTTTTTCTTCTGAGCGATAGCCGAAGATATCATTCTCGACATATCCTTGTCGGGAGTATAATCGTCGGTATACTGTGTCTTGTTATCGGTTTTGTAGCCCATTATATCCTCCGTATTATCAGTCTTCCGAAGAAGCACAAAAATTTTTAATGTCATAAATATACATAATACATTTTATCATATAATTTATACTTTGTCAATTAAATAAGCTGCAGGAAATATTAAAAAACGGTTACAAATAGCCTTTGCATATAATTCCTACCATTAGTATATACAATATACATCAAATCTGGAAATATATTGATGATTTTTATTATATATTGACAAAAATATAATAGTATGGTATAATACATTCAGTATCATTGAAAGGCAGGAATAATTATAATGAGTGAAGAATGTACACATGACTGCTCAAGCTGCGGCGCCGACTGCTCAAGCAGAGAAAAGGCTTCGCCGAAGAGCTTTATTGAAAAGCTGAACGAAAGCAGCAAGGTCAAAAAAGTCATCGGAATAGTCAGCGGAAAGGGCGGAGTAGGAAAATCTCTGGTGACGGGTCTTCTGGCTACTGCTTTTTCCGCAAAGGGGAAGCATGCAGCTATCCTGGATGCCGATATAACAGGTCCCACTATACCTCGCATGTTCGGAGTGAACGAGCGTGCTATGTCCATACCGCAGGGTATCATTCCCTCACGGACAAGAACCGGCATTGACATCATGTCGATTAATCTTATGCTTGAAAACCCCACCGACCCCGTTATCTGGAGAGGCCCCGTTATCGCAGGAGTGGTAAAGCAGTTCTGGACCGACGTTATCTGGGACGATGTTGACTATATGTTCGTGGATATGCCTCCCGGAACAGGCGACGTTCCTCTGACGGTGTTCCAGTCCATTCCTCTGGACGGCGTTATTATTGTAGCTTCTCCCCAGGATCTGGTGGCGATGATAGTTTCCAAGGCTGTTAATATGGCTAATATGATGAATATTCCTATTCTGGGCGCTGTTGAGAATATGAGCTATGTTGAATGTCCTCACTGCAATAAGCCTATCTACCTGTACGGAGAAAGTCATATTGAAGCGGTCTGCGAGGAAAACGGCATAAAGCTTTTGGGAAGGATACCGATAAATCCCGAGATCGCGTCTGCGTGCGACCGCGGAGATATCGAGTCGGTAAAGGGCAGCTGGATCGACGACGCAGTTTCTGCTATCGAACAGATACCCGCATCCGAAAAATAAGCCTGAAAACCATTTGGTTAAAATGCTTTGAGAAGTTGGAATTTCTCAAAGCATTTTATATATTTCGACATATATTTCCTACAATTATTGCAAAAATTTTATTATTTAGTTACATTTGTACAAAAAATCATTGCAATAATTGTATTACAAATCATTTGACTTAATGTTTAATATATGATATAATTATTAACGGTAAGATGTATTATCTGTTAATTATTTTGTATAAATTTGGAAGGAGTTGCCGCGGCAGGGGAACGTCCCGTCAGGCGGCACCCTCTTGATTTATTCCGAAACGGAGCTGAATCCATGAGTAATCAAACAAGTATTTACAATGAAAAGAAACTCGCCTATTATGAAGCTACCTATAAGCTGAGCGTTCTTGCCAAGCCGCAGGATGTTAATCTTACGCTTACTGCCGCTCATATTTACGGTCTCGGCTACATAATGGAACAGAACGGTACTAAGGAGGGGGATCCCGTTTATACGAGATTTTCCTGCGGTCTTGATGAGATCACCAAGGTATATATCAACGAGAATTCAAGACAGAGCCCGCTGTATATACAGTGCGATACTATGAATAAGGGCGTGCTTTTCCGCAGAAGGATAATCATTCCCTGTCTGAAAAATGCTTCATCGATAGTTGATGAGATACTGTCCGTGAAGAAGCAGTACGATGAAAAAATGGAAAAGTCCAAGGAGAGAGCAAGGGCGATGAACAGAAGAGCGGCAGGGGAATCTGTCCGCGAAGAAGAGGTTCAGCCTGCTGCGGAGCAGCCTGTTGAGGAGGCTGCTCAGAAGAAGTCCTTCGATGATAAGCTCAAGGATTTCGAGCGCATGAAAAAGCTCTCCGACAGCTTCTTCGATAATATACCCATTCCGGGAAAGCATCATTTCTCAAAGGCCGAAGCTGCCGAGCTTCCTGCGGAGGAAAAGCCCGCAGAAGCACCCGCAGCGGAAGTATCAAAGGAGGAAGCGCCCATTGCGGCGGACGCTCCTGCTGCGGCGCCTGTTCCCGAAGCAGCTGCTCCCGTTAAGGAGACTGCCAAGAAGAAGCCCGATATTAAGGTGACTATCGACGATCTTCTTCAGCTCAACGACTCCATTGACGAGGATTTCCTCAAAAATACCGAACCGCCCATAACAGGCGGCAAAAAGAACGCCGATAAATATCTTGACGATATCGGCAGTGACTACAAATACAATCCCGTTCACAAGGACTCCGAAAGGGACGCTCTTCTTACCGAGGAGCTGGGCGAGGTAAAGCTCGAGGATATGAACGACTATACTCCCGGCAGAACAGACGTACTTGATTTCTCCGATCTGGAGGGTGTAAACAAGAACGATCTTATTTCCGATATGACCGGCGCGAAGGTCGATATCGAAGGCGAGACCACTCCCGTTGAACGGATGGATTTTGTCCGCAAGAGCCATAAGAACAATCCCGTTATCGAGAATATCAAGGTCGTTATAGATGAAAAGCCTGCGGAAGCTCCCGCTGCTGAGGCTGTTCCCGAAGTGCCTGCTGCAGAAGCTGTTCCCGAGACTCCCGCTGCCGAAACAGCGGCGGATGATGTTCCCGTTCTTAAGAAGCTTCCCGAGGTAGTCCTGGAGGATATCGCGGCTCCGTTAGCAGCGGAGGACGCTTATATCGAGGACGCTACCACAGCCGATACCGAAACTATCGCTGCGGAAAATACCGACGACGCAGAGGTCCCCGAGGTCAAGAATGTTCATATCGACTTCTCCACCGAAGTCACTCATGATACGTCACTGGACGATTTCCAGGAATCGGTAAAGAAGCTTAAGGCTATGCTGGACAGCGATCTGATAACAAAAGAAGAATTTATGGCGGAAAAGAAAAAGTTGCTTTCCACCCTTTATTGATATGATCGATCAAGGATATCGCACTGCGTGTTATCCTTTCAGACAAAACCGCCGAAAACACCGTTTTTTCGGCGGCAATGCCTTTATTGGGAGATTTTTTTATGGGATTATTCAATAAAAAAGGAAATGCCGACAAGATCCAGCTTCAGAATATCGTTCTCGGGATAAACGAAAAAAAGCTGGAGGTCTCGGAGGAATTTCTTCAGAATATGACAAAGGTCTATGTCAGCAAGAGAATGAAGCTGATAAACGATACGATAAGCGGCTTTGAACAGCTTAGCCGTGTTTCTGTGTATTTCAAAAAGATCGCATATGTGGATCGTCTGCTGGGCGAGCTTATCGCTATCGAACCCTATTACATTTTCAAGTATCCCGGACCTACAGAGTATAAGCGTCAGCTTGAGGAAAACGATGAAAATTACATCAATCAGATATTGAACAGAAGCTGGAAGTATATCAGGTACGACAGCAATTCTCAGACTATAAATCCCGAGGTCAGCGCATATTTTTCCGATGCAAAGTTGGTATGGGACAAGCTCCCCGAAGCGAGCCGCAGCATGGTTGAAGAACTGCATCGTACCGTGTACGGCTTCGGACTGTTCGAGGATACCGACGCTAAGCCTGAGGAAGAACTGACAGATGAGCCGGAATCGGACGAGCAGTTCGATGAGATATGACTGCGAAGTACAATTGATAACACATTTAATTGAATGGCATTAGGGTATATGTATTTGTGTCCGCTGTACATATACCCTTATTTTTTGAGAGGAATAACTATGGGTAAAGTATTAAGGACCGCCGGTGCTGTTATTGCGGCGATCGCGGCGCTTTTGCTTGGGACGCTCACCGCCTCGGCGGAGGAGATAGTCCTTTACGACGCAAATCTGAAATTTACGCCGCCCGAAGGCTGGAGCATAGTTTATGAGGGGAATATGTCAGACAGCGACCTTAATGCAGTCGGAAAGGCTGCTTCAACGGTCAGGTCTGAGTTCGCGGAGTACGGCGGATATCTGTACGGCACAAATTCCAACCGCACGCTGGAGGTTTTTATTTCGCGGACAAACGACAGCGTTTCGGAAAAGATATTCAATTCGCAGACGGGCAATTATCAGTATATTTCCGATTATCTGAAAGCTCCCGATGTACACAAATATATGCGGACGGAGGAACAGCTCTCGATAGTACGCACCTCGGACAGGATACTCCTTGACAGCTGTACCTTCAATGCTGTTGAATATACATTGGCTAAGGGCTGCGGGATATGCTATTCCACCGTTGTCAACGGAGATTATATCAGCGTGGATTTCCGCCGCAGAAACGGCGACAGCTTCACCGACAGCGAAAAGATAGTTATTCTGAACTCGATAAAATCGGCAGAAATTCTGACTATTGAAGAAAAGGAAACTCTGGAAAAAAGTCAGATAATCATTCTCGGCGGACTCTGTCTGCTGATATTGCTGCTTATTGCCGCCATAATCATAAAGATCAAAAGAAACAGATAAAAAATGCCTTCACAGCCGGTGCTGCGGAGGCATTGTCATTTATATCATATTCTGTGATACCATTCGGTAAGGGTCTTTTCTGCTTTTTTTCCGATTATCGAAAAGCCCGTGTCTGTGCCGTACCGGACATCCGGATCAAGCTTCGTCTGCCAGTCCCACCAGAAGAATCCGTCGAACCAGGGCTCGTCCGAAAATGCTTTCAGCGCGGAGCTGTAGAATCTGTCCTGCTCGTCCTCGTCGAAGGGGAGGTCTTTGTGCTGAAAATCCCAGGGCATGGCAGAGCAGCCCTTTGCGCTGCGGCAGCCTATCTCCATGAAGATGACCTTTTTTCCGAATTTCTCCGAAACAGCCTTCAATCGGGGCTTGACCTTTTCCCAGCCCTTTATCATATCTTCCTCGGAGTCGCCGTTCTTTCCGACGGTATAGTATGCCGATGTGCCAATGTAGTCCACGGCGTCAAACCATGCCACGTTTTCCTCGCTGCCGTGATTGGTATTGTAGATAAGCTCGCCGCTGTAGACCTTCCGCACTTCTTCGATAAGTCTGCGCCAGTAGTCCTCCTTGTGCTCGGTGCCCAGCATCTCGCAGCCTATGCAGAGCATCTCCACGCCCGTATCCTCGGCGATCTCCGCATAATGGCACATGAACGCCGTGTAGCAGGAGAACCACTCGTCCCAGTAGGTGTTGTGATAGGGACGGGCAGGCTTTTTGGTGACGGGGAACTCGATGTCGGGGAAGGTGATATGAGCTCTCCATACGCCGTCCTCGCAGTTGATGATAGGCTTCAGGCAGACCTTAAGTCCCAGTGATTTAAGGCGGTTTATCGCTAAAATTATCTCTGAGTCGGTAACTGTGAAGCGGTAATCGAAGCCGAATCTCGACGAGGAAAAGCTCTCCTGCATAACAGCAAACGCAAGAGCAGCCCAGTCTCCGCCCATAGCGGCAAGCCTTTTCATGGACAAGTAGGATTCGTCGGTCTTATACATTCCTCTGTGACCGTCCCAGCCGTAAGTAAAGCCTTTTTTCATAGTTATTCATTCCTTTGTTATTTTCTGATGATATCTGAGGTGTTTCCTCTGACGGCTGATATAAGCTCCTTCGGAGCAGCCTCTATCTGACAGCCTATCCTTCCTCCGCTGACATAGATAGTGTCCTGAGTGAGCGCTTCCTCCGCAAACACGGTGACGAACTGCTTTTTCATTCCCACGGGGGAGCAGCCGCCGCGGATATAGCCCGTTATCTTGTTTATCTCGCTGACGTGTATCATCTCAACGGATTTCTCACCCACCGACTTAGCTGCCTTTTTCAGGTCAAGCTCCGCGCCTGCGGGGAGCACGAACACGAAATAATTATTTGAGTGCCCTTTTGTGACAAGGGTCTTGAAGACCTTTGCGGGGTCCTGTCCCGTAAGCTGTGCCACGGTGAGCGCGTCTACCGGACCGTCGCCGTGAGGATATTCGTGAACGTCGTACCTTATCTTCATGCGGTCGAGGATACGCATTGCATTTGTTTTTGATTCTGCCATAATATTCCTTCTCGTGTATAATAATATATTTATTATACACGGTTTCAATGAAGATTTCAACAGTATTTTTTATTCAATATATTGACAATTTATAATTTTGCATGGTATCATTGTATATGACGACAATCTCTAATCATTTACAAATATTTTTTATATAAAATACAAAATATTCACAAAACAATTCCATAAAATCTCGGGTGAGTATCGTTTATATTAATGAAAGCAGAGATCATGGGGGAGATTTTAAGGCAACACCGCACAAAGCTTGTGCGCAAGATGCGCCGTCAGATTTTTTGTCAGATTGTATAGAAATTTCGCAGGCGGGCTGACGCCCGGCAAGAAATTTCTGTGCAATATGACGGAAAATCTGCAAGCAGATTGCGTGCAAAGCCGTCAGGCGGGATTTGTGCGGTATTGCCTTAAGTTTTCGTTTTCCCAATGACCGCATAATACTGACCCTGATGAATCGGGCTTAGTATAAGTCAGAAAGGAAAAAATCAAAGATGACAGATAAGCAATTCGCCGACTGTCTGCTCCGTATGAAAGACGGAAGCAGGCAGGCGCTTGCCGATATTTACTCGGAATATTTTCGGCTGGTCTATTCGACGGCGCTGTCCGTGACCAATAACACGGCTGCGGCAGAGGACGTCACATCGGAGTTCTTCGTGCGCTTATGGGCGAAATTCTCCCAAGGGAACGGCACATTTTCCGCGGAGAAGGGCGGACACAAGCGCTTTCTTGCCGTCTGCGCGAAAAATCTTGCCGTGGACTACATAAAAAAACTCAGCCGTGAGGAGCTTGTTCCCAACGACGGCGGCGAGGACGACGGCATTTCGGATAATATTAAATACTCCGAAAAAAGTCCCGAGGACGAGATAACCGCAAGGTCCGAGGTCTCTGCCGCTCTTGAAGAGCTGAACGAGTCCGAAAGGGAGATCATTCATCTTAAGCATTACTGCGGCTATACCCTTAAGGAGATATCAGAGATCCTCGGGATACCTATGGGAACTGCCGCATGGAGATGCAGAAATGCCGAGAATAAGCTGAGAAAAAATGTCGGGGAGGTGCGTTAGTATGGATTCAAAGCTCAATAATTTTTATTCGGATATAGACGAAAAGAAAATATGGAACGACATCATGTCAAGAATTGATTCGGAGGACGCAGCCGAGCCCGATAACGACATCTTTGAAACAAAAATTCCCCATGAGAAAAAGCATCATATAAGATATGTCCCCATGCTTTCCGCAGCGGCTGCCGTTATTCTTATCATCGTTTCGCTGAATCCCCCTTCTGTGAAAAACGAGACCGAGATGGCGCAGCCGATGTACGATGAAGCTGTCGGCGAAGCAGCCACTGAAGCAGTCAATGAGGAAACAGAACAGCCCGCAGAAGAAGCACCGGAGGACGCTGCTGCGTCCGATGAGATATTCTTCCCCGCAGAGAGCGGCTGGCAGTACGCTTCGGTTTCCGTATCGAGCGCGGAAAGCTATTCCTACTATGATTTTTCCGACACGACCGCTCCCTATTACGAGGACAATTCAAGCGACGATTTCTTCGTCGAGGCGGACGTTCTGGAAAATACCGACTTTTTCCTCGACTGCACGGTAGATTCTGCGGAGTACGACCCTGTTGCCGAGACGGTGACCTACACTGTAACCCCCATACATGTGATATGTCCCGAAAGCATTACGCTTCCCTGTGAGCTTGAGATAACTTCGGGCAGAGCGTATGTCCTCGGTGAAGGCAATGAATATCTGCTGCCGATAGCGGTCTCTTCTGACGGCGGATATTATATCGCGGACAGCTCCGCTCCGCAGATAGAGCTGACAGGCGATGGATACGTTCTCTTCCAGAACGGCTGGAAGAGCCTTACAGACGGCGATGAACAGTATCTGTGGAAGAAATCGTCCTCCCCCGACGATTTCTTCTACGACAGAATGAACATCACCGCCGAAAGCAAGCTTCAGAACCTTTTTGACAAATTCCTTGAAAAACAGACGATATGGAGGTAATAATATGAAAAAGAAATTCAGAACTATGGCATTATTAACTGCAATTGCTTGTGCGGCATCTCTGGCGGGCTGCGGCAGCAGTGACGCGTCCTATTCCGAAAGTGCCGATAATGATGTGTACGTAAACGACAGCAAGGACGCTTCTCCCGAAACAGCCGCAGTCCAGGACGGCGGATATTATTCCGATGCTGCTCAGGTCGAGGAAGCGGCAGAGGAAGAGGCAGGAAATTTTTACGATAATGCATTAGACGCGACTATGGGCACAGCGGATTTTACATATGCTGTTGATACGGAATATCAGTATTTTACGAATTCCGAAGAATATGAAAATATCACAGAATCGGGCTTCAAGCTCACCTCGGAAAATCCGCTGTCTACCTTCTCCGCAGACGTTGACACCGCATCCTATACCAATATCCGCAGAATGCTGAACAACGGATATTTCCCCAATTCCGAAGCGGTCCGCATCGAGGAGATAATGAACTACTTCGACTTTGACTATCCCAATGCAAAGGACGGAGAGCCATTCTCTGTAACGACGGAGCTTTCCACATGTCCGTGGAACGAGGATAATCAGCTGCTGCTGGTGGGCATAAAGGCGGACGGATCTAAGGTGCAGACCGATCTGCCCATGAATCTGGTATTCCTTATCGACGTCAGCGGCTCCATGTACGACAGCGATAAGCTGCCGCTGGTACAGCAGGCGTTCACCATGCTCACCGATAAGCTGGACAGCGAGGACAGGATATCTATCGTTACATATGCAGGCGAGGACAGGGTAGTCCTCCGCGGCGAGAGCGGCGAGAACAAGAAGGTCATCAATAATGCCATAAACGACCTCACAGCAGGCGGGGCTACCGCAGGAGCGGCAGGTATCGCCACAGCCTATGAGATAGCCGAGGAATACTTCATCGAAGGTGGGAACAACCGCGTTATCCTCGCAACGGACGGCGACCTTAATGTGGGAGTATCCAACAAGGACGGTCTCGTTGAGCTTATCGAAAAGGAACGTGACAGCGGAGTATATCTTTCGGTTTTAGGCTTCGGAGAGGGCAACTTAAAGGACGACCGTCTTGAAGCTCTGGCAGACAACGGAAACGGCAACTATTCCTATATCGACTGCGTTTCCGAGGCTAAGAAGGTGCTTATCGACGAAATGGACGCAACTCTTGTGACGGTTGCAAAGGACGTTAAGTTCCAGGTGGAATTCAATCCCGAGAACGTGGCGGGATATCGTCTTATCGGTTATGAGAACAGAGCCCTTGCCAATAAAGACTTCAACGACGACACCAAGGACGCGGGAGAAGTCGGTGCAGGCAGCACCGTTACCGTACTCTATGAGATAATCCCCGCAAATTCGGCAAATGCGTACACTCCCGAGTACAAGTATTCCGCCAACGAAAAGCCAGCAGAGACCTCAGTGCCCGGCGGTGAGTATTCCGACGAGCTTCTGACGGTGAATATCCGCTGCAAGGCTCCCGATTCGGAGGAAAGCGACCTGTATTCCTATCCCGTGAAGGTCAGCCTGTTTACGGAGAGAATGCCGAAGGATCTCAACTTCGCGGCATGCTGTGCAGAATTCGGGATGCTGCTCAGAAACAGCGAGAACAAGGGCACATCCACATGGAGCAGCCTGACGGAAATGCTTGACAACTACGACTATTCCGACAATGAATACAAGACAGAATTTGAATATCTTGTAAGAGCGGCAGCAAGCTTTAGCAGATAAAAAACAGGCAGGAGCATTTCATTGACCGAAATGCTCCTGCCTTATATTGTTGGAGAGAGTTATTTTATGGTATAGTATTTGCCGTGAGATATGGTAAATGTGCAGTAATATGATTTTCCGTTTATGGGGAGCTCTATACGGTATTTCTTTTCGCCGAGAGTTTTCACATTGTAGTAATCGTCAAGCTTTATCTCGACGACCGCAGTCTTGCCGGGAGAAATGGTCCTGTATCCCGAAAGCTCCTTTGCGTTTGATTTGAATCTCACGTCATGCCACTTGGTGCCCAGCTTTTTCTGGAGCTTACCGTAATCGTAGATGCGCAGCTTGCTGTCGGAATTGTTGGTTATCTTTACCCGTACCTTCATGTCCGAAGCTTTGTCAACGGAGGTGGGGATTATCGTCATTGTCATAGGTTCGGTGACCTTGAAATTTACCGTGCAGGTACCGAATGTATCCGAACCGTTCATAGGCATGTAATATACATCATCCGAGTTCCAGTCAAAGGAAAGGCGATATTCTCCCTTGGACAATTCCCCGTAGCAACTGAGGTCAACGGTGAAGCCTTCCGTTTCGTAGGGAGCTATCACCGTGTCCGTATCATAGAAGCCGCTGCTTTTTTTTGGCTGGAGTATGGTCCATTTTCCGCCCGAATACTTTTCGATAACGCAAAGCTCGGGATCGAGATTCATCACGGTCTCATAGGGAAGATTATTCGTAATATTGAGCTTCAGCGAGGTATCGCCTGTATAGACCATACTTTCGGAAAGCACAGCCGAAATGCTGCGGCGAACGGTGAAGTACAGATAATTCACACTATAATAATTGGTGTAGAAGCCCATGCGATAGTCGCCGTCCTCAAAGCCCGAAACGTTGAGGGAATCGGTATAGGCAAAATAGGGCGGAAGGACTTCATCGTCCTCGTAATAATATATCGTCCCGTCGTTATACTCGTAAATATCATCATATGGGATAGGCACAGCTTCAAGATCGTTCCCGTATACAGTGACCCAGCCATCGGCGGTCAGCTTCTGAACGAAGCAGTTTTCCGAAACAGGGGAGGATATGTGAACATCTTCGCCGGAGCTGTTATAGACGGTAAAGTCAAGATACTCGTCCTCGTCGGGGTTTACCACAGAGTTATCGGCTGTTACGTCAACTCTTCCGTCGGTAAATTCGGGACAGTAAACGCTGTCGTTATCGGTGATGGTGATAGAATAGCTGTCTGCCGCCGAAGAGGGGAGTACTGCCGTGCCGGAAGCAATTGCTGCCGCCGCGCATATTGCAGCTATTTTTGATATGATATTTTTAGTCATGAGATCAAGTCCTTTCTCTGATATTTTGTTCGTACTGAACATCTGCTTTATCCTTTCTGATTATATAACAATTCAGAAAGGGGATTTTTTTCATTTTTTGCAAAAATATATATTTTTGTTAAAAATGCACAAAAAGCATTTTCGAAATTTATAGGAGAAAATCAATAAAATATGTAGACAAAACCGAAATAAAGTTGTATAATATGAATATAGGCATATTTGTAAACCGTTACATGTCGTAAAAGGAGTAGATTAAAATGGCTAACAGATTTATTCTCAATGAAACATCCTATCACGGAGCAGGCGCGATCAAGGAGATCGCCGCAGAGGCAAAGGGCAGAGGCTTTAAGAAAGCCTTCGTATGCTCCGACCCCGACCTTATCAAGTTCGGCGTTACCAAAAAGGTCACCGATGTTCTTGACGGCGCAGGTCTGGAGTACAGCATTTATTCCGACATCAAGGCTAATCCCACAGTTGAAAATGTTCAGCACGGCGTTATCGAATTCAAGAATTCGGGCGCAGATTACATAATCGCCATCGGCGGCGGCTCCTCCATGGACACCGCAAAGGCTATCGGAATCATCATCAACAACCCCGAGTTCGGCAATGTTGTAAGCCTTGAGGGCGTTGCGGATACTAAGAATAAGTGCGTTCCTATCCTCGCAGTTCCCACTACCGCAGGAACCGCTGCGGAGGTTACTATCAACTATGTTATCACCGACGCTGCAAAGAACCGCAAAATGGTATGCGTTGACCCTCACGATATCCCCGTTGTTGCATTCGTTGACCCCGAGATGATGTCCACCATGCCCAAGGGACTTACCGCTGCGACAGGTATGGACGCGCTCACTCACGCTATCGAGGGATATATCACAAAGGGAGCATGGGAGCTTTCCGATATGTTCCACTTAAAGGCTATCGAGATCATCTCCAGAAGCCTCCGCGGTGCAGTAGATAACACTCCCGAGGGCAGAACAGACATGGCTCTCGGTCAGTATGTTGCAGGTATGGGCTTCTCCAACGTAGGACTTGGAATCGTTCACTCCATGGCTCACCCTCTGGGCGCACTGTATGATACACCCCACGGCGTTGCAAACGCTATCATTCTCCCCACAGTTATGGAGTACAATGCTCCCGCAACAGGCGAGAAGTACCGTGAGATAGCAAGAGCAATGGGCGTCAAGGGCGTTGACGACATGACTCAGGACGAGTACAGAAAGGCAGCAATCGACGCAGTTAAGCAGCTTTCAAAGGATGTAGGCATCCCCGCCGACCTTAAGGACATCGTTAAGCCCGAGGATATCCCGTTCCTTGCACAGTCCGCATACGACGACGCATGCCGTCCCGGAAACCCCAGAGATACATCTGTTGAGGAGATCACCGAGCTTTATAAGTCGCTCCTGTGATTTGAATAAGAAATAATTTATCCGCGCTGATAGCAGTTATATCGGCGCGGATTTTTCATAGCAAAAAAATAAGCACACAGCCGAAGCCATGTGCTTATTGGTTGGGGTGCAGGGATTCGAACCCCGGAAATGCTTGAGTCAGAGTCAAGTGCCTTACCGCTTGGCGACACCCCAGGATATGGTTGGGATAGCCGGATTTGAACCGGCGAAATGACGGAGTCAAAGTCCGCTGCCTTACC
>JALEMR010000024.1 GCA_022768245.1 Oscillospiraceae bacterium | reverse complement strand
CGACCCGTAACCTGATTCGGATAATGCCGACGTAGGGACATATATTATGGCATGTTCCTGCGCAGGTTTGTTTGATCTGCGCATTTTTATTTTATATGGAGGTATCGCAATGAGAGAATACAAAACACAGATGGAAGCGGCAAAAAAGGGTATCATAACTCCCGAAATGAAGACCGTTGCCGAAAAGGAATACAGAACACCCGAGGAAATTCGTGACCTTGTTGCCTGCGGACAGGTGGCTATCCCCGCAAACGTGAACCACAAGTCCCTTTCCGCCGAGGGAATAGGCGGCGGGCTCCGCACCAAGATAAACGTAAATCTCGGCATCTCGGGCGACTGTAAGGATTACGCCATGGAAATGGAAAAGGTGGACATGGCGATAAAATTCGGCGCGGAAGCTATCATGGACCTGTCCAACTACGGCAAGACCAACACCTTCCGCAGAGAGCTTATCGCAAAGTCTCCCGCAATGATAGGCACCGTGCCCATGTACGACGCTATCGGCTATCTTGAAAAGGATCTCCTTGAAATAACCGCCGAGGATTTCCTCCGCGTTGTGAAGGCTCATGCCGAGGAAGGCGTGGACTTCATGACTATCCATGCAGGCATAAACCGCCGCGCAGTGGAAGCCTTCCGCCGCGAGGGCAGAAAAATGAATATCGTCTCCAGAGGCGGCTCCCTGCTTTTCGCATGGATGGCTATGACAGGCAATGAGAATCCCTTTTACGAGCATTACGATGAAGTTCTCGAGATACTCCGCGAATACGACGTTACTATCAGCTTAGGCGACGCACTCCGTCCCGGCTGTATCGACGACAGCACCGACGCGGGACAGATATCCGAGCTTATCGAGCTTGGAAACCTGACGCAGCGTGCATGGGACAAGGACGTTCAGGTAATGGTAGAGGGTCCCGGACACATGGCTATGAATGAGATAGCCGCTAATATGCAGCTCCAGAAGAGACTCTGCCACAATGCGCCCTTCTATGTTTTAGGTCCTCTCGTTACGGATATCGCTCCCGGCTACGACCATATCACCTCCGCTATCGGCGGAGCTATCGCAGCGGCAAGCGGAGCGGATTTCCTCTGCTATGTTACCCCTGCGGAGCATCTTCGCCTGCCCGACGTAAACGACGTCAAGGAGGGCATCATGGCAAGCAAGATAGCAGCTCATGCGGCAGATATCGCAAAGGGAGTTCCCCATGCAAGAGACCTTGACAACAAAATGGCAGAAGCCCGTCACAAGGTGGACTGGGACGAAATGTTCAGTATATGCATAGACCCCGACAAGGCGAAGTCCTATTTTGAGTCCACTCCCCCCGAGGACAGACATACCTGCTCAATGTGCGGCAAGATGTGCGCAGTCCGCACCACCAATATGATATTGGAGGGCAAGGAAGTCAAGTTCTGCACGGAAAAGTAATATGAACGGTAAATATTTGTTATTATACGCCATAACCGACAGCCGATACTCCGATTCCTTTGAGAAGTCGGTGGAAGCGGCTGTCCGCGGCGGCGCGACGATGATACAGCTTCGGGAGAAGAACCTCTCCCGAGACGCACTGCTGAAACGTGCTGTCAGCACAAAGGAAATATGTCATAAATACGGCGTTCCGCTGATAATCAACGACAGCGTGGAGATAGCCCTCGAATCGGGAGCGGACGGCGTTCATCTGGGGCAGTCCGACGGCAGCATATCCGAAGCGAGAAGGCTTCTGGGAGCTGACAAGATCATCGGAGCCACCGCAAAAACGGTGGAGCAGGCGCTGAAAGCCGAAGCCGAGGGAGCGGATTATCTTGGCAGCGGAGCAATGTTCCCCTCGGGAGCAAAGCCCGAAGCCGTTCCCATGACTTATGATACTCTGAAAAGCATTGTAAGTGCCGTGAAGATACCCGTCTGCGCTATCGGCGGGATAAGCCGGGATAATATCATGCAGCTTAAAGGCACGGGAATCTGCGGAGCAGCAGTTGTCTCCGCCATATTCGGCGCGGAGGATATCGCATCTGCGGCAGCGGAGCTTAAGGCACTTGCGGAGGAAATGATAAAATGAAAATGAATAAGGTACTCTCCGTCGCAGGCTCGGACAGCAGCGGCGGAGCAGGCATTCAGGCGGACATTAAAACGATCTCCGCCTTTAATTTATATGCGGAAACGGCGATAACTGCGCTGACCGCACAGAATACCATGGGGGTAACGGATATTCTGGGCACTCCCGCGGATTTCCTTGAAAAACAGCTGACAGCCGTATTTGAGGATATTTTCCCCGACGCGGTGAAGATAGGCATGATATATTCTGCGGAAAATGCGGAGGCCATCGCGGAAGCTTTGGAAAAGTACCATGCACGGAATGTAGTGACTGATACGGTGCTTATCTCCACAAGCGGCAGGCGGCTGCTCTCCGAGGACGCGCAGAAGATACTCATGGAGAGGATATTTCCTCTGTCCGACCTGATAACGCCGAATCTCCCCGAAGCAGAAGCGCTGACGGGTATCTCCGTGAAGGATACGGAAGACATGAAAAAAGCGGCAGTAATGCTGTCCGAACAGGTCAGAGGGGGAGTTCTCGTCAAGGGGGGACATCTTGAGGGAAAGGCTGCCGATCTGCTGTATTACGGCGGAAAATTCACCTTTTTTGAGACGGACAGGATAAACAGCTCCAACACCCATGGCACGGGCTGTACGTTATCATCTGCGATAGCATGCGGACTGGCACGGGGGCTTTCAATGGAGGAAAGCGTGCAACACGCCAAGGACTATATCACAAGGGCAATATCCGCAGGACTTGACCTCGGAAAGGGAAACGGTCCCCTATATCACTTTGTATAAATCATATATAACATCAGTCGTGATTTTATCTAAATCATATAATATTTAATTATTATCGTTAAATATGTATTGACAAACATAAAATGATGTGGTATACTCATAACAGTGCACTAAATAGTATTATTTGGAGGACTTGTTATGAAGGAAAAGGTAAAACGATATGCTTCCCCGATACTGGGGCTTGCAGGAGCATTTGTGGTTCTTTGCGGGTTTATGGCTGTGCCGTATATTATTCTCGGAATTGTTGAGGGCATCAGGGGAGAGGAGTATGCTCCGGATGTTATCCCCGTGCAGACAGGCTATATCATCATTGATCTTGCGAAGCTTATGTCGGCGCTTGTTATCTGTTCGTCGGTAAAAAAGAATACGGGGAAGCGCTTTTGGCAGTCGGTCGGCTTCAGGGACTTCGATATTCTTCTGCCTATAATGATATTCCTGCTGAAATGGAGCTTGAACGAGCTTTTCGACACTCTTGACGGACTGGTACTGTCGCATTTTATGGAGATCGAGCCAAACAGCGCAAGCTTTGAGGGTATCCTCGGAGTGATATCAAGCGTCATCTGCGCGCCCATATTTGAGGAGATCATTTTCAGATACGGCGGCGCGGAGCTTTCAAAGGGCACATATCCCATGTGGATAGTCTGCATTGCAAACGGACTTGTTTTCGGAGCAGTTCATATGTATAACATACAGGGCTTTATCAACGTATTTTTTACAGGTGTGCTGTTCATGTGGATATACTGCAGAACGGGGAATATCCTCTATTCGATAATCCCTCATCTGATAAACAATGCCCTGTGCTATATCCCCTTTGAGGATATCACGCTGTTCGGCGAGCCCTGCTACAGGGATGTGAACGGATTTATACTCGGCAGCTCATGGTGGCTGGTCATCAATGGCGTTATCTTTATCGGTGCTGTGGTTTATATGATAAAGGTATTTCCCAAAAGGCATGGGGAGAATTATTACAGAAATTCTTGCATTTCACAATAAAAAATGATACAATATATAAGGGATACTCTAAATCATATCAATGCTCGGAGTATCCCTTATACGATTTATAAAATAATGGAGCGGATAATATGAAAAACAAACTGACATCAAAGGAAAAAATACGCAGAATGAGCGCGGTCGCTTCTGTTGTGCTTATCATATACATGGCAGTATTTGTGTACGGAAGCTTCGGAGCGGCATTTATGAAGGGCTTTATGGACGGGCTTAACGGCGTGGGGTATGAAACCGGATCCGACGGAGTTCTTGTTGATGTGATAGTTCCGATAACTGCCGTTGCTCTGATAGTGTTTTTCACCGTCTCCGCATACAGACTGCTGAAAAGCATGAAAACGGACGAAAGCCCCTTTACCGATATCAACGGCAGAAGGATACGCAATATGGGGCTCGCTCTCATATTCGAGGAGCTTATGGAAACGGCTGTGGCAATTGGCTCTTCCGTTGCCGACGGAGAAAGCTACATATCGGGAATGCCTATGGGCTTCGGTGTTATGGCGGGGCTTATACTGTACTGTGTTTCCCTTGTATTCCGATACGGCTGCGAGCTGCAGCAGGAATCGGACGAGACTCTTTAAGGAGGGACTTATGATAATTTTAAGACTTGACCGCGTTATGGCGGACAGGAAAATGTCCCTCAACGAGCTGGCGGACAAGGTGGGCATTTCCAACGTTAATCTCTCTAATCTGAAAACGGGCAAGGTAAAGGCTATCCGCTTTTCCACCCTTGACGCCATATGCCGCGTACTGGACTGCTCTCCCGGGGATATCCTCGAATATAAAAGCGATGATAATACTGAAAAATTTTAATCATTTTATAATCCGACCCGAAAAATAATCCCTTGACATATCTGATGATATAATGTATAATATAAGTATGATAATTTTCTGCTTAATTGGAGATATTATATATGAATTTTGAAGGCTTTTCAACGGGAAACAGAGCCGTTCAGACTATTACAGCGGACGTTTCGGAGCTTATAAAGGATTATTCCGAAAGCCACGCCGACAGGCTCAGGTCAAGGGGCGGCCATTTTACCGCCGATGAACTTATTCCCGTGTATTACTGCGCTCTGGCAGGGTATGATAATGACGATACATACAATAACCTGCTGTTCAGCCTGCGGGATACGCTGGCAAGATCGCCGAAGCCCTTGGTTTTCAAGGATTCGGAGTTTTCCAATCCTACCCCCGCAGAGGTGGCACGCTTCGGGAATATCGACCGCGGCAACAAGACTGCTCTTATCAGCGGCATTTGCGCGGGAATATCCGTAAACGGCGACCCCGTGCGCACCGAGGCTGCAAGGAATGCTGTGAAAAATATCCTGGAGTCCTCCGACGAGCCCCTGAATAAGATCTATAATACGGGGATAATCTTAGGGTGCCGCTTCAACAGAGTCTACGGAGCGGCGGATTTTAAGAACAAGGTCAAGGAGATACCCGTGTTCATCTATTACGGGAAGCTGCGCAGCGCAGAGCTTACTCTGTTATATCTGCTGTCCTGCAGCGGCATGGACGTTATCTACATCTCCCCCGACAAGTCCTGCCTGCAGCTTTTAAGCGACGAGAACAGAAACTCCCGCATGCAGATATTCGAGCTCCCCAACTCCAAGGAGATAATGCCCTACCCCGAAAAGGAGGTCAAGGCAAAGGTGGCTACTGCGGCGTACAGCGCCGAAAGAGAGCTTGATACACTGCTTTACGGCGGAGATACCATGTTCAGAGATTTCCAGTTCTCGGATATGGAATCCACCACCCTTAAGACTACCTATGATGAAATAGATATCCTCTGGAACCAGCCTGCGAGATTTCGTCCGGGATTTCAGGTCAAGGGCAGCAGGGCAGTGGTCCCTACGCTGTTTGCCAAGATAAGCGGCGTTGCCGACGGCGATATCAAGGCTTACTGGGAGGGCATCGAGGATAAGCTCACTCCCGACACTCTGGTGACGGTCAAGGCTCCCGGCTATAAGGAGCCCACCGACTATTTCAGACAGTATGACCCTTATCACGACGGACATCGGATATTCGCCGACAAGCTCAAATCGTCGAATGTGAATACCTATACCTTCCTGTCCGACGAGCTTCAGTGGCTCATTATCCACAAGATACAGGAGGCATACGACAGCGGATTTTTCACCGTTGAAAATGACAGGGAACGTCTGCAATATCTTCTGTATGCGGGAATGAATATCGACCGCAAGGTGCTCCGCATCATGCAGAAGTACGATTTTACCAAGAATATCCCTAAATTTGTGATCATCGACGCTATTGAGGACACGTTCAACAAGGTGGAATGTGCACAGCTTATCCTTTTCAGTATGCTGGGCTTTGATGTGGTGGTGTATACCCCCACGGGCTACAGGAATATTGAGACCTTTATAAGCTCCGACGCATTCGAGGTCCACCAGATGAACGACTTCAAATATAACGTGCGCGTACCCCAGTTTAAAATACCGGACAAAATGCCGCAGCCAAAATCAAAGGGCGGATTATTTTCAAATCTATTTAAGAAAGGGCGTAAATAACTATGGCACTTAATTTCACACCGTCAGACCAGCTTCAGGCAGATACCTCTGCCAATATCGTGGAGACCAAGGTGGTTGAACAGGAGACTGCTCAGAGAAACATCAAGGTAGCCGAGCCGCAGAGTTTTTCCATGGTGGAGACCTCAAATAATCTCAAAAATGAGCTTGTCAAGAACGACGAGATAAATAAGCTTGTTTCTACCATAAATATAAACGACACAAACTCTATCGTAAAGTTCGGAAGCGAAGCTGCGGACGATATCTCCAAGGCGTCCGACCAGGTACTCAACTCCATGAATATGGAGCAGATCAACGATACGGGCGTGCTCCTTACGGCTCTTGCCAACATTATGGAGAAGTTCGACGCTACAGAGCTTGAAAAGGAAGAGAAGAAGGGCTTCTTCACCAATCTGAAAAAGCAGATAGACAAGATACTCGACAAGTACACCACTATGGGCAACGATGTGGATAAGATCTACGTTCAGCTCAAACAGTACGAGTCGGAGATACAGCAGTCCAACGTCAAGCTGGAGTCCATGTACAACGCGAATATCGAGTATTACAAGAAGCTGCTCAAATACATCATGGCAGGCGAGCAGGCATGCGTGGAGCTGGACGGCTATATCGAGGAATACCGTCAGAAGGTGGCTGCCAACCCCGATTCGGGCACAGCTGCAATGGATCTCCAGACTCTGGAGAATACCCGTGCTATCCTGGAGCAGCGCGTTATGGACCTTAAGATAGCAGAGAATGTCGCAATGCAGACCGTTCCCATGCTCAAGACCATGGAGTATTCCAATGTGAACCTCGTAAGAAAGATAGATTCTGCGTTCATCATCACACTGCCCATATTCAAGCAGAGCCTTGCGCAGGCGGTTATGCTGAAAAGACAGCGAGTTATCGCTGACGGCATGAAGGCTCTCGACGACACCACCAACAAGCTGATGATAAAGAATGCGGAGAATACCGTGAACCAGTCCAAGGCTATCGCGCAGATGGCAAACAGCAACTCCATTTCTGTGGACACGCTCGAAAAGACATGGCAGACAATCGTCAACGGCATCGAGGAGACCAAGCAGATACAGGAGGACGCAAAGGTAAGACGGAAGCAGGACAGCGAACGTCTCCAGCAGCTTAAGGAAGACTACAAGAGAAAGATGAACAGCTAAGCAGTTGACGGTCATATCGTGACCGACAGGTCTGTATGAAATACTATCCGCCCGCCGTGCAGAGGGTTTGCACGGCGGGCGGTTTTTTTGCAGAGAAAATCCGCCGAAAACAACGGTGCTTCGGCGGATAGTTATACTATGTTATTATATTATTCGGAGAATTAAAGCGACTCAAAGTACTCGCGGATATTCTTGTTGGCAAGCAGCAGGATAGCGGATACTAAGAAGTACAGCAGCTGAACAGCCGAAGAGATGATGTTTACCCAGTCCATTATTTCCAGAGTAATACCCAGAGCCTTTGCTGCCGTCAGGATGGTTGCCACTCCGACAACGCCTAAAATACCGTCAATAAAGCCCCAGATAATGTACCACATGCGGACCTTTCTTGAACCCTTGAAGAGGTAAACGCCGAACACGATATCAATAGCAAGAGCAATAGCTCCATTTACGGAAATATCGCCTAAGAATCCGCAGACCGAGAAAATGCAGTATATAATGGCGATAGCCATAACGCTGGATCTTCCCTTGCTGATACGCTCCATGCGCTCGTTCTGCTCGATCTCCATGTATGTGGAGGGATCCATTTTCTTCATAACGATAGGCTCGTCGAAGCCCTGCTCCAGCTTTTTGCGGCGCGCAGCGGACATATTCGCATTCTCAAAGGGATTTGCCATGCCCTCTACGCTGTTTTCGGGCTGTTCGAAGTCTGCCTTTTTGGTCTTGAATTCCATCATATCGTCCAGCTTGGGAGCAACTACATCGCTCATATCCGCAGGAAGAGGCTCTTCTCCGCGGGCTCTCTGAGGACGATCAAATTCTATATCGGGTTCTGCGGCTGCTGCCTTTGTTTCCTCGGGAGCAGCTTCCACGGACTTTTTGCCTACTGAAACGGGTTTCAGTGGAGGAAGTCCCGAATCGTCCGCCTTTGGTGTGGATACGGGCTTCAAGGGAGGAAGTCCTGAATCGTCCGCCTTGGGCACGGAAACGGGCTTCAAGGGAGGAAGGTCGGAATCCTCCGCCTTAGGCACGGAAACGGGCTTCAAGGGAGGAAGGTCTGAATCCTCCGCCTTAGGTACGGAAACGGGCTTCAAGGGAGGAAGGTCGGAATCCTCCGCCTTGGGCACGGAAACGGGCTTCAAGGGAGGAAGGTCGGAATCCTCCGCCTTGGGAACGGAGACCGACTTTAAAGGCGGGAGGTCGGCTTCGATATCGGCGGAGACCTTTTTCAGCTTGGGAAGCTCGAAGTCAAGTCCCGGGATATCCGAAGAAAGCTTATCCACATTTATCCCGCCCGAAGGAGCAGCAGTCTTTTCGACGCTGATGCCGCCTGCGGAGGGAGTTATCTTTTCCACATTTATGCCGCCCGTGGGAGGAACGAATTTTTCCACGCTGATGCCGCCTGTGGGAGGAGTTATCCTTTCAACATTGATGCCTCCTGCGGGCATAGCATAGCTTGGCTTTTCGGGACCAGGCTGGGGAGCGGGCTGTTCGGCAGCGCGTTCAAATCTGTTGCCCACGTAGGGAGCGCCGCTTCCGTAGGGATCGGGAGCCTCGTCTCTTTCGGGGTCGAGGACGGAAAAATCCACCGAGGAAATGTCAAGCTCGTCAACGGAGTTTACCGAGGGAGCCGAAGCCGCGTCGCTTTTGTGCTTCCAGTCGTTGGCGGCATCGGGTACATTGGGGAGCGACACCAGATCGTCAAGGGAGACATTATCGAGCACTAAGTCGTCCATATCGATTATTTTTTTATCAGACATATAAAATCCTCCAGATTATATGGCAAATATGTACAAAAGAAAAGCTATGAATATTTCATGCACAATATTTCCGTTTAAAATAAAAGAAAAATAAAACAATAATACACATATATATAATACCACGTTCGGAAACTTTTGTCAACATCTTTTTTCATATATTGTACACATCTTACAATTTGGTTAAAATTATTTATCTAAAATGCCGCAAATACGGGGCTTCAAAAATAGCCTTGTCTGAATTTTCGGAAAATTATACAAAAATGTAATAATCTACTGGACATTTTGAGAAATATATGATATAATAATAAAGAGTAATTATACGATGAATAGTGCGCTTATGCGCTTGAATGACTGCGGGGCGAAGGCTTCGCATATAAATGAAAGGATTGGTCGCAAATGGATTTCAATACTCAGCGAAAGGCAGTTGCCGCTGTTGAGGGCTTTGGAAAGAAGCATAAAATATTTTATCCGCTGTGCATGCTGGCGGTGCTCTGCATAACGCTGTTCTGTTCGGCGGTGAGAGCCGTTGATATGGCACTCTCCGACGACGACGGGCATTTTCTGGGTATGAACCGTTCCCATAAGAAGCACAGGACTGCTCAGAAGCGCGAAGGCTCTTCTTCCGTGACCGCGGAGAAAAAGGGCTTTTTCAGGCGCGCCGTTTCGGCTTTCCTGGCGGCTTGCTTTGCTGTTATGGTGGTGCCGGAGGGGCTGGAGATCGTGAGCTTTGCGGCAAACAATCATTTGATGGCTGCAGAAAATCAGCTCAATGTAACCGATGATGAACTTAAAGGATTTATTAATGATGCTGTCAGCGGATATAGCTACAAGAATACTCTTGATATTCCTGCTTCACCTGTTGGTTCAAAATCATGGACAAGTGTTTCTGATTCTGCCTTCGAAAACAGAAAGTATATTTCTTCTGTTGATTTGACAGGCGTTATTCATATTGGATTGGACTCATTCAGCGGTGCGACTACACTCGAAAAGGTTGTCATTGACGGAAGTGCATTTGCAAGTTTAACTGATACCACGAACTATTTTTCTATTCCTGCCGGTTCTTCGGCGTTAAATGACCCGTTTACCAATATTTCTAAAGATGCTGTTATCTATATAATTAATTCTAACGATATTCAGATATCTAAAATTAAACCTAAGCTTCCGAATAATTTTACATCAAACCATAATGTAGTATGGATTAGCGGCAATACAATAACAGATACTGTTGATGTAAGCGAGATTGAGATTGCTAATACTATTTCTGATGGAAGCGCTGAAGCGTCTAATGTGTTGGTTAAGGTCACTGTGGATTCCGATATTAGTGGAATTAAACTTTATGGCGGCAGCAATTCTACAAATCTATATACCCCCATTGGTGAGCCGATACCTAAGGACACACTCAATAATGATAATTTAGTATCTACTGTACTAAATGAAAATGTTTATGTAATCAGTATTCCAAAGACTTCTTTGTCTTCCTACGATACAATTGCGGTAAGAGCGTATAAAGAGGTAAACAGCAATGATACTGACTTTGATGCTACGCACACAATAAAAGTATACAGTACACATTATACGTATGCAGATATTCCGAATACACCTGAAACGACATCGGCAAATTTTGATTTTACAATATTTTCAAATTACCCAAAACTGATATGGAAGGATACATATGCAGGCGATGAAGTGAAGTATGCTATCTTTGCTTATCCTAACGGCTCAAATAATTCTATCAGGAGAATTGATGGATATGTTAATACCGGTATAGGTTTGACATTTGAACGTGATTTAAATGATTCATCTATTCCCAACTACGAGGACTTTAAGATAGTAGATTCAAGCGGCTATCCTGCTTTCCTGCTTGAAATATATGATCCTTTTGAAACCGTGAATACAGGATCAAACGATTTTAACAGAATGATCGATGCTCGCATTCAGGTCGAGTGCGGAAAGGATCCCACGAAGCTTACAAGCAAATGGAACTGCTACAATGAAAACAATCAGTTTTTCTATTTCCGTCTTAACGGAGTTAATGTCAGCCCTTCAAGATTTGATCCTGTTCCTCAGGACAGTATGAAATTTGAACGCAATTTTGAATGTGAGGACGAGATCAAATTTACATGGGAAATGGTCGGTGCGAAAAACGGCATTGATCCTGACGGATATGTATTTTACTTTGATGATCAGGATCCTGTTTATATTTGCATGACTGATATTGGTCTTGACGGCAGTATCCTTGTCGGTGGAACTATCGCTACAAAAGATGATACCAATAATAAAATGACATATATCTACACTCTGCCCGAGACGGTAGAAAGCGGAACTCACCGATTTAACGTTTATGCGTTCAAGTATTATCCGGACGGAAAGGTCAAAATTCAGCCTGGTAACGGCGATGGAACAGATCATGAGAAAGATATTTCAATTGAGCGATTCTCTCTGACCACAGAATCCATAGAGCAAAACAAGGTCGATTTGTTCTGGACCTACAACAAGAATGCCGATACGGGTTATACGCGGAATGAAACAAAATTCATTATCGACTATTACTATATCAATGAGTATGGTCAGAAGGTCGTAAACAGTATTGGCGAAGCTGATGGGGGAGTAACGGTTTCTCCCGACGGCGCCGGTGTATACAGCTATACTGTTACCGATACGGCAAATCTCTCAAAGAATCATGTATATACCTTTAAGGTAAGGCAGAAATGCGATACCGATGAAGAGCATTTCTTCTCCAGTAATGAATCCTCTGCACAGATAAACACAGAGCCGCTGAAACCCGAAGTGACCATCAAGAACGGCAACAGAGAATTCAGCGTGGCTGCCTCCTCGGCGGACCCGAATGTTGCGGGCTTCCATGTAAGGGTATACTCCAAGAGCGGCGACCAAAAGGTTACACTGCTTCATGAAAGCTATCTTCCCGCTGTGGGAGGGGCTGCGGAGGAACGTATCCAGCAGTTCAACAAGACCCAGAATCTGGCTGCTCCCGAGAACCTGACGGAATATATCGTTGAGGTCAACGCTTACTCTCACTCGCAGCACCAGAACGACAATATCTACAGCGCTCTTCCCGACCCGTACAAGACAGGCACCGCGGATGCGCTCAGATACTATCCTATCGAGCATGAATATCCCGTTCCCTATACCGATCCGGCAGCTGAAGAGTATTACGTGACAACTCTTGCATGCCCGTCAAACAGCATCGTTCTGACGGTTACATGGAAGAATGCACCGAAGCCCAGCGAAAGAGGTGCGCTGCTCACTTGGTATACTATCAGCAATTCTGCGCAGAAGTATCAGATAAGCAGAAGACGTATTGACGAACTTGCTTCCGATGCCGAAAAGCAGTTTACGGTGATCGGTTATATCGAGACCCCTGCAGGCGTCGGAAAGGAAAATACCTACGTAGACAGCACGGCTCCCTTTGCTATCTATAAGCCCGATCCCTCCGACCCCAACGGCGATGTTGATTACTATGCGGAGTTTGAGTACGAGGTAGTTGCTGTTTACAATGATAATACCGTAGATCCTCTTCCCGCAAAGGCGACCTTCCAGTTCAAGGAAGCCTATGCCAGCCTCAGCGCTCCCACCGACGTCAAGGCTGTGGGTCAGGACGGACAGATCACCGTTACCTGGGTATCCGTTGACGCGGCAGACAGATACTATATCTACCGCGACGACGATGAAACTCCCATAATCAAGCTCGAAGCCGACGGAAAGGCGGGAAATACCCTTACCTACGTCGATCACCCCATGGATAACAGCACGGAACATACCTATTACATAACCTCTGTGTACTCCGTTGCCGATAACGACAGCAATGACCCCAATCTCCGCAAGCTCGTAGAGAGCGTGAAGGTCTCCGCCGACGGCATTTCGGGTGAGCGTTTCCTCCCTGTTACGGGACTTACCGGCTCCACTGTTGACGGCTCTATCACCGTCAAGTGGGACAAGCATACCGATAAGAATGTGGAGTATTACTCCCTCATCGCTACCCGCGTGGACGATAACGGAAACCCCATCGATACAAAGACCTACATCGTTACGGGAAATACAACATATACTATCTCCAATCTCGACAACGGCGACCTCTACACCTTTGAGGTATATGCTCACAAGACCGTAAACAATAAGGACGTGCAGAGCGAACAGGGCTCCACTATCAGCATTATTGTGGGAATGCCCATCTATCCTCCCAACGTGGAGGCAAAGCCCGGAAACAGAAAGGTTACTCTTACATGGACCCCCAATCCCCAGTCCAAGACTACTGACGGATACTATATCAGCCGCTATGACCCCGAAACGGGCAAATACACCCTTCTTGCGTCTACTGCGGGAACGACCTATGTTGACTTGAATCTTGAAAACGGCAGGACCTACTGGTATGCTGTACAGTCCTATAAGAGCGTGTCATGGCATACTATCGTCAGCGATTATTCGCTTCCCGTCCAGGCGACCCCCGACGCGATCTATGCGGAGGAGGGCGAAACAGACCCCTACTTCATTGACTTCCCGCCCGATTTCACCGTAACATCGGACGACGGCACGGCACATCTTTCCTGGACCGAAGTAAGCGGCGCGGACGGCTATAGGATATATATGCTCGACAAGAACGGCGTGCCTATCCTTCTCGGAACATCCACAAAGAATAAGATAGATTACACGGGACTGATAAACGGAGAGGTCTATACCTACACCGTGACAGCATACAGAGTTCTTGCCAACGGCGAGATCGTGGAAAGCGCATATGCAACTCCCAGATCGGTTACTATCGGCAGCTACCTTGCTGCACCCGTTGATGTGACAGCTGTTGCGGGAGACGGAAAGGTCACTCTGAGCTGGACGGCTGTTACGGGCGCTACCGGATATGTGGTATACGCATACAATGCGGCGAAGAATTCCTTCTCTGCGGTGGGCGTTGTTTCCAAGCCCGGATTCGTTCACGAGGGACTGGAAAACGGTCTGACCTACTCCTACATGATAGCCGCATACAGAACTGTGGGACTTTCCAATCAGTACAGTCAGTATTCGCTGGCAGTGTCGGCTACGCCAACCGCTTCCGCCGATGATACGGGCAGCGGTTCGGGCAGCGGAAGCTCATCGGGCGGCTCTTCAAACGGTTCGGGATATAATATCGCTATCGTCGGTACAGTTCCCGAGGGCATCTCCCACAGCGAGCTTATCTCCGCTTATTCCGACGACGCAGCCTTCAATCAGGATATCGAGATCAGATTCAGCGTCAATACTGATTCCTCCAAGGCTATCTACGACGTTCTTTCGGGATATGCCGACGGACTTGACAGCTTTGATGTATATCCCCTTGATATCTCGGCATATGTCGCGGGAACGAACACAAAGGTCCAGCCTGCCGCGGGACATTACGTGATGATCACCATGCCCGTTCCCGATTCGTTCAGAAAGTATGACAATGACTTCCAGGTTATCCACATCAATTCAAGCGGACAGATGGAGGTACTTGCTCTCAACTACGGCGAATCGGACGGTATCCCGCTGGTACAGTTCAGCGTAAGCGAGTTCTCTCCCTTTGCCTTTGTACATTATTATACTCCGCAGGATCTGGAATCCCGTTCGGGAGCTTCCGCCGCAGGAGCATCAGGCACTTCGGCAGCAGGCTCCGTATATGCTCTGAGATCCTCGGGCGGCGCAGGCTACTCCCTCAGAAAGAGAAACAGAGTTTACAAGCTTATCAAAAAGTGATATTATTCGGACGCGGACATGCTCTGCGTCCGCTTTTTTTGCAAAAAGCTCTTGACAGACGGGAAAAAGTGTGATATCATATCATCAAGCCCAAGGGCTGATATTTTTTAAAACGATCTTATGAAAGGAGGCGGATATCATGACAATAGCATACATAATAACAAAGGAACATTGCAGTAAACGGCTGTGCATATGTGAGGTATATCCGCCCGCAATATCTTTCTGACGGATATAGTGATAATTGCGCTCCCGTTTTTCGGGGGCGCTTTTTTGTTTTTCGGAGAAAGGAAGAAATTATGATCGAGATCAATGGAAAATACAACTCTGCAAAGGTGTTCACCGATGTCATCGACGACGCTTCGGTGTCGCAGATCATCGAGCTTTGCAGTCAGGAATTCACTATCGGACAGCGTATCCGCATGATGCCCGACGTGCACGCGGGTGCAGGCTGTGTTATCGGTACAACTATGACCGTTTCTGATAAGATCGTCCCCAACCTTGTGGGATATGATATCGGCTGCGGCATGGAGACCGTGCGGATAAAGGAAAGAAATATCGAGCTTATGCAGCTGGATAAGCTCATCAAAAGCAGCATTCCCTCGGGGTTTTCTCTCCGCAGTACTCCCCATAAGTATACGGAGGATATCGACCTCGCCGAGCTGCGGTGCGCCGATAAGATAGATCTGCGCCGCGCCGAGTGCTCTCTCGGGACCCTCGGCGGAGGCAATCACTTCATCGAAGCGGACAGGGGAAATAACGGCATTTACATCGTTATCCACAGCGGCTCCAGACATCTGGGACTGGAGGTGGCAAAGTATTATCAGGAGGCGGGTTATAAGCAGCTGAACCGTTCGGACGATGAAGCGGTGCGGCAGATCATCGACAGTCTGAAGGCGCAGGGTCGGGAAAAGGAGATAAGGCGCGAACTGAAAAAGCTTGAAAACACCAAGCGCACGAGTGTCCCGAAGGCTCTTGCCTATGTGAGCGGGAAGCTTTTCGACGATTATATCCACGATATGAAGATCGTTCAGCGGTATGCCGATCTTAACAGAAAGGCGATGATGAACGAGATCATCCGCGGAATGAAGCTGACTCCCGCCGAACAGTTCACCACCGTCCACAACTATATCGACACAGACAACATGATACTGCGAAAGGGCGCAGTCTCCGCAATGAAGGGTGAAAAGCTCATCATTCCAATCAACATGAGGGACGGGAGCCTTATCTGCACGGGTAAGGGAAATCCCGACTGGAACTGCTCCGCACCCCACGGCGCAGGCAGACTTATGAGCCGCGGAGAAGTCAAGGCAAGCTTTACCGTCAGCGAGTTCAAAAAGCAGATGTCGGGCATCTACAGCACCACCGTCGGAAAGGGCACCCTTGACGAATGCCCCATGGCATACAAGAGCATTGACGATATTATCGACAATCTGGGGGATTCGGCGGAGGTTACCGAGATCATCAAGCCTATCTACAATTTCAAGGCGGGAGCCGAGGAATAAATATACTTTATCTGAAAGGAAGCCGATAATTATGAAAAAATATGTACCTGTTGAAAAAATGAGCAAAAAGGCAAAGAAGGAATACTACAAAAAACAGCGGAAGGACTGGGGCGGGATATCTCCCGTAACCAGGCGCTCCGAGAACCCCAAAGCCTATGACCGAGCAAAATCTAAAGCGGGTCACGGTATCAGCCGTGACCCGCTTGCTTTTTATGCCGCCTTGTCCGCAGAATTCAGAGTCTGCATTTCGTCATACATGGAATCGGCGAATATTGCATATCCTTTAAGAGGGTCGTTTACGAAAACATGCGTTACCGCACCCACTATCTTACCGTTCTGGATAATGGGGCTGCCGCTCATTCCCTGCACTATGCCGCCCGCTTCGGATATCAGATCCTCGTCGGTAACTCTTATCACCATGTTATGACTGTCCTCGCTGTCGTTCATATCTATCTTTTCGATACTGATAGTATATTCCGAAGGCGTACAGCCCTTAAGAGTGGACAATATGACCGCTTCGCCTGTCTGTACCTCCTGACGCATAGCTATCGGCATTGCACTTCCGAAAACCGGCGCGCTGTCCATTTTTCCGAAGAGTCCTCTTGCGCTGTTTATCTCGATAGTTCCGCTTCTGCTGTCGGTGACGAAGGCTCCCATAAGCTCGCCGGGAGCGCCCGAGGTGCCTTTTTTTATGCCGCTGATGATAACGTCTGCCGATTCTCCGCTGCACAGAGGAAGTATCTCGCCCGTATCAATGTCGCACACGGGATGTCCCAGTCCCGCATAGCAGCCGCTTGACGGGTCGTAAAATGTGAGAGTGCCTATCCCCGCGGAGCTGTCCCGCACCCACATTCCGGCATGATAGCAGTTATCCTCGGAGGAAAGCTCGGGTCGTAAGAATACCACCGATTCTATGCCGCTTCGCCGTATCTTCACGCCTACGGTCTTTCCGCCGCTGCAGGACAGAGCTTCGGAAATGTCCGCCGTGGAGGCGACGTTCTTACCCGAAACGCTGATGATAACATCGCCTTTTTTTATCCCCGCGTCGGAGGCGGGGGAGACAAGCTGACCGCCGCTTTCAAAGCTGTTGATATCCACGACCATCACGCCGTCGGTCAAAAGCTTTATCCCGAAAGGAGTTCCGCAGGGAATGACCGCCGCTTCGGAGACCTCGCGGACGTCCACGTCCTTTATGGGAAATATCCCGAAGAGCTTAAGCTGAACGCTTTTTACTTCATCGGAGCGGCTTTCCGAAAAGTCCGCCGCACATTCGGAAGGTCCTGTTGAGGATGCCGCCGCCATTACACCGATAGATGAGTCGAATTCCAGCGTTCCGCCTTCCGTAATATAATACTTGTCGGGAAGCTTTATATTATAGTAGACGATGAGCGCCGCTGCCGCCGCCACTGCCAGATAGAGAAGCAAGGAGAAGATTTTTACTGCTTTTTTCATTATTTAGCCTAAAGCTCTCCTTTCGTTTGTATAGACCGTATCTCGGGGATTTCATCTGCAAAGTGTCTGTATGTTGCGTATTTACGCTGCTCGTTGATTTCCCGTGAATTCGGTCCATATCTATATTTTCTGCACTGCGGACTGAAATATCAGTGTTTTATATTCTGTAATTTTAACTCCATTTATTAAAAAAACAAGTCGAAAGCGGAATTATTTTTTCCTTGCCGAAATTTTTTTCATTCGGAAATCGACAGTCTGCACAGTGCGGTAATATCATCTGCCGAATATGGCATTCTTCCTGTGTAATATCCTGTCTTATTAGTGAGAATTTTTGGTAAATATGTCATAATTTACATAAAATTTCTTTGATGTGGAATATTTCATTGTTATTATGTACAAAAAAGTGTATAGTATTTAATGTAATTCGTAAAAAATTTTTAAAACTATTGCATTAATTGTATAAATAGTGTATAATTATTAATGGAAATGACAGCTTTGTTGTTGTTTATGCACAAAAATCAATTTAAGGAGCGATTATCAATGAAAGACTATTCCGCTGAAAGCATAAGAAATATAGCTATTGCAGGTCATGCAGGCTCGGGTAAAACTACGCTGGCAGAATCTCTGCTGTATAAGGCAGGCGCCTCCGACAGACTCGGCAAAACAGCCGACGGAAATACCGTCTGCGACTACGACGCCGAGGAAATAAAGCGCAAGGCTTCCCTGAATACTGCGCTTGCGTCCTTTGAGTATAACGGCATAAAGGTAAATCTTCTTGACGCTCCGGGACTGTTCGACTTCGAGGGCGAATCTGTTGAGGCTATCACCGCCGCAGATACCGTGCTTATCACTGTTTCGGGCAAGTCGGGCGTTAAGGTCGGCACCGAAAAGGCTTACGAAAAGGCTGCCGCTCTCGGAAAGGCTAAGATGTTCGTCATCACAAAGGTGGACGACGCCGACGCTAACTTCTACAACGTGCTCACCGATCTGAAGACAGTTTTCGGACCTACCGTCTGCCCTGTTATTGTACCCGTTATCAGCGATCATAAGGTCGTTTCATATGTAAATCTTATCGAGATGAAGGCTTATACATACGACGAAAAGGGCAATGCTGTCGAGACTGAAATGCCTACCGCCGAGATCAGCGAGAAGATGGACTACCGTCTTGACGGACTTATCGCCGCATTCTCCGAGGCTGTTGCCGAGACCGACGACGAGCTTATGGAAAAGTTCTTCGAGGGCGAGGCTTTCACTCAGAAGGAGCTTGTCCACGGTCTCCATAAGGGCATGAATTCGGGCGTTATCACACCCGTTGTCTGCTGCTCGGATATCACCATGGGCTGCATTGATATGCTCCTTAAGGAGATAGAACTGCTCATGCCTTCTCCTGCGGATTGTCCTCCCGTTGCAGCTACATCGGGGGACGATATCACCGAGACTCACTACGACAGCTCCGCTCCTGCGGCTGGCTTCGTATTCAAGACCATCGCAGACCCCTTCGTGGGCAAAATGTCCTTTATCAAGGTCATGGACGGTGTTATCAAGTCCAACGGCGATTATATCAACGCCACAACGGGCAGCCCCGAAAAGCTGGGCAAGCTCTACACAGTCTGCGGCAAGAAGCAGACAGAAGTTGCCTCCGCACAGGCGGGCGATATCGTGGCAGCTGTGAAGATCAACGCAGCTACCAATGATACTATCTGCGCATCAAACAGAGTTATCTCCTTTGAGCCTATCGAGTTCCCCAAGCCCTGCTTCAGCATGGCAGTAAATGCCAAGGCCCAGGGCGATGAGAGCAAGATATCCGCAGGTCTCCAGAAGCTCCTTGAGGAGGATAAGACCCTTGCCGAGTTCCGCGACCCCGACACCAAGGAAGAAATTCTTTCGGGACTGGGCGAGCAGCATCTGGAAGTGGCAATATCCAAGCTCAAGTCCAAGTTCGGCGCAGATGTTGTGCTCACCGAGCCCAGGGTAGCGTACAAGGAGACTATCCGCAAAAAGGTAAAGACCGAGGGCAAGCACAAGAAGCAGTCGGGCGGTCACGGACAGTACGGTCATGTCTGGATAGAGTTTGAGCCATGTGTTTCCGATACGCTGGTATTTGAGGAAAAGGTATTCGGCGGCGCAGTTCCGAAGAATTATTTCCCCGCAGTTGAAAAGGGACTCCAGGATTCCATGAAGAAGGGCGTTCTGGCAGGCTTCCCCGTTGTGGGCGTGAAGGCTATCCTCGTGGACGGCTCCTATCATCCCGTTGACAGCTCCGAAATGGCATTCAAGACCGCCGCTTCCATAGCCTACAAGGAGGGCATGAAGCAGGCTGATCCTGCTATCTTAGAGCCTATCGGAAAGCTTTCGGTCATTGCTCCCGACGATAATACGGGCGATATCATGGGCGACCTCAACAAGCGCAGAGGCAGAGTTGTGGGAATGAATCCCGTCAAGAAGGGCTATACCTGCATAGACGCTGAGGTGCCTATGAGAGAGATGCACAGCTTTACCACACAGCTGCGGCAGATAACAAGAGGCAAGGGCAGCTTCGAAATGGAATTCTTAAGATACGAACAGCTCCCCTCAAACCTTGTTGCAGACGTTATCCTTTCGGCGGATAAATCGGAATAAGCTTTTTTCAGCTGCGTTCGTATCAGACGTGATATGTCTGATACGGGTGCAGCTGTGAGTAATATATGGCACAGGGACTTGCACCGAAAAAAATTTACAAATGGATATGGCAATAGGTGAAAATTTGTATTGACAAATATTACTGATTGTAGTAAAATAAATATAATAGAGTATTATCTGTTCTTATTGGACCGTACAAGGAACAATGGGTACGGCACTATGTAAATTTTCGCAAAAGGGTAGGAAAATAGGATATGAATATGAAGAAGATTATCAGCATTGCGGCTGCGGCTGTGATCGGTCTTACAATGACCGCTTTTCCCGCATTCGCCGAGGCTGAAGAAGAAACGGAAGCTCCTGCGGCAAGCTCCACGGTATGCTTTGATACCGAGGAAGCTCTGAGCTACATAAAGACCTTCGGTTCCGCAGGGGAAACGGGGCTTGCTTATAAGATCAGTGCCGAAAAGGCGTCGGCAAACGGTTCGCTGGCAATATCGGAAGATTACCTGAGCGATTCCGGGGAAATGAATACAGGAATTTATTTTGACTGCACCGATTTCGGACTTGAAAGTCTTGCAGGCTGCACGATCTCCCTTAAGGTGTATGCTCCTGCTTCGGGAGCCGATGAGCTTTCCTTCTATTCGGACGGCGACGTTTTCTTATCGGAATCTGTAGCTATGACGGCAAATCCCGTATGGGAAACTGTCACACTTACCATTCCCGAGACAATTAATAATCAGATGTTCGGCATGCTTATCACATCATCGGGCGGAGTAAAGGGCGAAGTATGCAGCATTGACGAGCTTTGTCTCTATAAGCCCGACGGTAGCATGACTGAAAACATCGGAGATTTTCAGGTCATCGAAGCAAGCACCGCAAGCGGCGTTAACCGCGTACTTATGATAATCGTTTTCGTACTTCTTATAATCGCGGTAGTAGGATGCTGCGCATATTTCCTGCTGAAATTCGTAGTCTGGAGATATAGGTAAGCCGGGGTCGGGAACGCCAGACGGCGTATACGCGTTGTTGGTTTTTATGAATCGGTTAGTTATTTCCGCGGAGGTAGGCTGATAATAGCCTGCCTCCGCGTTTTTGTGCAATGAAAACCCGCAGGACCGTGCTCCGCACAGCGAACCTCCGCGGGACACAGTTACAATTACCAAAAACGAACAGCGCGTATTATGCCGTCGAAATTGTCAGAATGAGGTAGGCTGATAATAGCCTGCCTCCGCGTTTTTGTGCAATGAAAACCCGCAGGATCGTGCTCCGCACAGCGAACCTCCGCGGGGTACAGTAACAATTACATAAAAACGAACAGCGCGTATTATGCCGTCGGGCATCCCCGACCCCCGACTCGACAAAAATTTTATTTTACCATTGAAATTGTCGGAATAATGTGATATAATATATAGTGCGTGCCGAGTATGTTCACGATGGGAATGTATTCACGACCGACATTTATGCTGATGCAAAGGAGGATATGCTCCGTTTGGGGCATGACCGTGTATGATTTTTTCGAATTATGCAAATCTTATAGATCTTAGCGATTATCCCGTGGAATGGTGGGAAAAGGTGATAAAGCTCGGCTCCGAGATCGCAGAGGACCCGGGCGCATACAGCAAGGCGTGCGAGGGAAAGATCATGGCTACCCTTTTCTATGAGCCCTCTACCCGTACACAGATGTCCTTCCAGACCGCAATGCTGCGGCTGGGCGGCACTATCATCGGATTTGACAACCCCGCTACCTCGTCGGTGGCAAAGGGCGAGAATCTTAAGGATACTACCAAGATAGTCTCGGGCTATGCCGATATAATGGTCATGAGAAATCCTATGGAGGGCTCCGCAAAGGCGGCGGCTATTTCGGCGGACTGTCCCATAATCAACGCAGGCGACGGACGGCATCTCCACCCCACTCAGACCCTTACCGACCTGCTCACCCTCTACAAGGAAAAGGGCAGACTGGATAACCTTACTGTGGGACTCTGCGGCGACCTGCTCAATGGAAGAACGGTGCATTCCCTCTGCAAGGCGCTTTCCGCGTTCAAGGGGAACAGCTTTGTGATGATATCTACTCCGGGGCTCCGCATGCCCGTTTATGTGAAGGATATCCTGAATGCGGCAGGCTGCAAATTCACAGAGGTGGACAGCATCGAAGAATGCATAAGCACCCTTGATGTGCTGTACATGACGAGGATACAGCGTGAACGCTTCGACAGCGAGGAGGAATATCTGGCACAGAAGGACGTATACTGCCTCGATAAGCGGAAGATAGCAATGGCTTCCAAGGACATGATAGTAATGCACCCGCTGCCAAGGGTGGACGAGATAGCTATGGAGGTGGACGAGGACCCCAGAGCAGGCTACTACAAGCAGGCAAAATACGGAATGTATGTCAGAATGGCTCTGATAATCACCATGCTGGGCGAAAAGGACAGAAGAATGCCGCTGCTGGAGGGACATACATATCCTACGGTATGCTGTACCAATCCCCGCTGCATCACAAACACCGAACATTATCTTCCCAAGAGCTTCAGAGGCACAAACGATACTCTTGAGTGCGAATACTGCGACGAGAGAGTTCTGAAGACCTTCTGACAATTTTTCTTGAAAAATAAACGAATAAATCTTCAAATAAATATAGGATAATAATATAAATAATTGTTACTTGCAAAATCGCGGAATATATATTATAATAATATACAAGCAACACCGCACAAAGCACGCCTGACGGCTTTGCAAGGTGCTGCCTGTAAACCGAGTGATTCGGCGTGATGACAGACAGAGATATTAAAATTGTTTTGCGCCGAGAAAGGAGGCTGCGGATCTATATGAACAACGGATCAAAGAAAAGAGTTATAAAAAAAGCTATGCCCATGATCGCCCTGAGAGGTCTTGTGGTATTTCCGGGGGAAGTGGTGCATTTTGACGCGGGACGGGAAAAGTCTATAGCGGCAATTGATGAGGCAATGTCCGAAACGGGGAAGAATCTCGTCTTTCTGGCGGCGCAGACCGATTATGAGACCGAGGACCCTCAGATAGGGGAGATATACAATGTGGGAGTTGTCGCCGAGATAAGACAGACTCTCCGCGCAGACGGCACTAATGTCAGAGTTCTCGCCGAGGGACTTTACCGCGCAAGAGCGGTCATCATCAACAACGACGGAGGATATCTGACCGCCGAGGTGAAAAAATATCCCGAGGACAAGGATATGCAGTTCAATCCCATTGAATCCGAAGCGGTCATGCGGGCTGCTAAGGAGGCATTTGAACAGTATTC
Source organism: Oscillospiraceae bacterium (assembly GCA_022768245.1). Classification (GTDB taxonomy): domain Bacteria; phylum Bacillota; class Clostridia; order Oscillospirales; family Ruminococcaceae; genus RGIG4694. Next base: position 50,990 of record JALEMR010000024.1, on the reverse strand, counting down.
CGAGTACGTTCCGAGAATGCCCGCTCAGATAACCGACGCAGTTGCAAATGCTTCCGACCCGAAGGCACTGTTCGAGGCGATAACCTTCAATATCGTCCTCACTCTCGAGGACAGACAGGAGCTCCTTGAGGAAAGCTGCTATGAGCTCAGGCTCGGTATGCTGATGACAATGCTCACCCGCGAGACCGAGGTGATGCTGATAGAGCGTCAGCTCCAGGAAAAGGTCAAGGCGCGTATCGACGACAGCCAGCGGGAGTATTATCTCCGCGAACAGCTTAAGGTGATACAGGAACAGCTGGGCGGCGCTCCCATGAGTACGGGAGATATGGACTTCATGCCCTTCGAGGACGACGATGACTACGAGGAACAGATAAAGGCGCTTCATCTTCCCGCCGAGACCGAGAAGAAGCTCTTAAAGGAAAACGAGCGCTATCTGAAAATGCCGCCCATGTCACAGGACGCGGCAGTTATCCGTACATACATGGACACGGTGCTGGAGCTCCCATGGAACGAGCGCACCGAGGACAACAACGATATCGCCAATGCGCGGAAGGTCCTGGACGATGACCATTACGGCCTTGAAAAGGTCAAGGACAGGATAGTCGAGAATATCGCAGTGAGAGCGCTCCAGCCCGATATCAAGGGTCAGATAATCTGCCTTGCGGGACCTCCGGGAGTGGGCAAGACCTCTATCGGAAAATCCATCGCGGCGGCGCTGGGCAGAAAGTACGTCAGAGTATCGCTGGGCGGAGTCCGTGACGAGTCCGATATCCGCGGACACAGAAAGACATACGTGGGCGCAATGCCCGGAAGGATAATCAGCGCTATTCGTCAGGCAGGGACGAGCAATCCGCTAATCATGCTGGACGAGATAGACAAGCTTTCAAGCGATATGAGGGGAGACCCCTCTGCGGCGCTGCTGGAGGTGTTGGATTCCGAGCAGAATTACGCTTTCAGAGACCATTACATCGAGGTGCCCTTCGACCTGAGCAACGTGCTTTTCATAACCACGGCAAACAATACCTCCGCCATAGATGCGCCGCTCCTTGACCGAATGGAGGTCATCGAGCTGTCCAGCTACACCGCAGAGGAAAAGTTCAACATCGCAAGGGAGCATCTTATCCCGAAGCAGATAAAAAAGCACGGACTGAAAGCCTCCGACCTTAAGATAGCAGACGGCGCGGTTTACAGCATAATCGAATACTACACAAGAGAAGCGGGAGTCCGTTCCCTTGAACGAAAGATAGCCGATATATGCAGAAAGACTGCAAAGCTCATAGTTTCGGGCGAAAAGCAGAGAGTTTCCGTGACTTCGAGGAATATCGAGGAATTTCTCGGACATAAGAAGTATATAGACAGCACCGTCTCCAAGAAGGACGAGGTGGGTCTCGTAAACGGACTGGCATGGACGTCTGTGGGCGGAGTTATGCTCCCAATGGAAGCTATCATCATGGACGGAAAGGGAACTATCGAGACCACAGGCTCGCTGGGCGACGTAATGAAGGAAAGCGCAAAGCTTGCCGTAAGCTATGTAAGAACGATATGCAGAAAATATGACATCGACCCCGATTTCTACAAGACAAAGGATATCCACATCCATGCTCCCGAGGGAGCGACTCCCAAGGACGGACCCTCTGCGGGCGTGACCATGGCAACGGCTCTGGTGTCCGCGCTTTCGGGGATACCTGTCCGTCACGACGTGGCAATGACCGGTGAGATAACTCTTCACGGAAAGGTGCTGCCCATAGGCGGTCTCCGCGAGAAGACCATGGCTGCCTATAAGGAGGGCATCAAGACGGTGATAATCCCCAAGGGCAACGAGGGCGACCTTGACGAGGTGGACAGTGCAGTCAAGGAAAATGTCCGCATTGTGCTTGCGGATAAGCTTTCCGATGTTTTCGACGAGGCGCTTGCCGCTCCGAGGATATCGGGAAAAACGAGAAAAAGACAGGCTCCGCCGTCGGATAAGCCCGCAGACGCGGAAAAGACGGCAGTAATGCGCTGATATCAGCTTTACACAGAGGAGGACTTATCAAAATGAATTTCAACAAAGGCGAATTTTTCTGCTCCTACGGAGAATTTTCTCAGCTTCCTCCCTGTGAGTGCTGTGAGATAGCCTTTTCGGGGCGCTCAAACGTGGGAAAATCCTCGCTTATCAATAAGATATTCAACCGAAAGAATCTGGCGAGAGTATCCTCCGTGCCCGGAAAGACGGCGACCATAAATTTCTACCGTGCAGAACCGATATTCATAGTCGATTTGCCCGGCTACGGCTATGCGAAGATATCCAAGTCGGACAAACAGCGCTGGACGTCGCTGATAAACGGGTATCTGTCCTCGGACAGGGATATCGGGCTGATATTCCAGCTGATAGATATGCGCCATGCACCCTCGGCGGAGGACCTCCAGATGATCGACTTTATGATCGAGTCGGAGACTCCCTTTGCGATAATTTTCACAAAAGCGGACAAGCTGTCGAAAAATCAGCGCAAAGAGCGCATGGAGGGCTTCGCAAAGGAGATACCCTGCTTTGAGGATATACACTGCATAGAGTTTTCCGCAGTGACGGGAGAGGGCGCGGAAGAAATACGCGGAATTATTTCCGATATTGCGGAAAGCGCTGATGAGCAAAATTCCTGAACTAAGTTTCAGAAAGGATTGATAAAAATGTACGTTTCAAAAAATCTTGACGTAAACGCGGAGGGACATCTGACCATAGGCGGACTTGATACCGTCAGCCTTGCCAAGGAGTACGGCACTCCGCTGTATGTCATGGACGAGGACCTTATCAGAGAACACTGCCGCAGCTTTAAGGAATCCATTGACAGATACTACGGCGGCGCAGGACTTGCATGCTATGCCAGCAAGGCGTTCAGCTGCAAGGCTATCTATAAGATAATGAACGAAGAGGGCATGGGCGTTGACGTGGTCTCGGGCGGCGAGCTTTACACTGCGCTGAAGGCGGGCTTCCCCATGGACAGAGTATGCTTCCACGGCAACAACAAGACCGACGATGAGCTTGCTCTTGCGCTGGAAAACAACGTGGGCAGGATAGTCGTTGACAATATCTTCGAGCTTGAGCGCCTTAACGAAATGGCTGAAAAGCAGGGCAGGACTGCAAAAATAATGTTCAGGATAAAGCCCGGTATCGACGCGCATACCCACAATTTCGTCAGAACGGGACAGATAGACAGCAAGGTCGGCTTTGCTCTTGAAACGGGGGAAGCCTTTGAAGCTGTGAAGAAGGCTATCGCTCTTCCGCATATCGAGCTGGTGGGACTGCATTGCCATATTGGAAGCCAGATACTGGATATCGATCCCTTTGAATGCGCTGCGGAAGTAATGCTGCACTTCATCGGCAAGATAAAGAAGGAGCTTGGCTATGAGATAAGAGACCTGAATCTGGGCGGCGGGTTCGGCATAAAGTACACCGAAGGCGATAACCCCGTGCCCTATGACAGCTATATGGAGAAGGTCTCCGAGAAGGTTAAGGCTGTCTGCGCCGAGGAGGATATCAGGCTGCCCTATATCCTTATCGAGCCGGGACGTTCCATTGCGGCGCCTGCAGGCATCACACTCTATACTGTGGGAGGTATCAAGCATATCCCCAACATTCGTACATACGTGTCTATCGACGGCGGCATGTGCGACAATCCCAGATACATTCTGTATCAATCCGAGTATGAAGCGGTAGTCGCAAACCGCGCGGCAGAGCCCAGAACGGAAAGCGTTACCATTGCGGGCAAGTGCTGTGAGACAGGCGATCTTATCGGCGAGGGCATGCCCGTCCAGAAGATAGAGGTGGGCGATACGCTGGCGATACTTGCCACGGGCGCATATAACTACTCCATGTCCTCCAATTACAACAGGATACCCAAACCTCCCGTTGTTATGATAAAGGACGGTCAGAGCAGAGTTGTTGTCAAGAGAGAGACTCTTGACGATATCATCAGAAATGACGTTGACTAAGGCATAAAAAAACAGGCTTCGCAGGATAGGTCTTGCGAAGCCTGTTTTTTGTGAATCATAAGATGACCGTAAACGGTCCGTCGTTAAGAAGCTTTACCTTCATATCCGCGCCGAATATGCCCGTTTCCACGGTATCGGCCTGCTTCCTGCACTGCTCCACGAAATAGTCGTAAAGCTCCTCAGCCCGCCCGGGACTGCATGCATTTGTGAAGCTTGGACGATTACCGTGGGAGCAGTCCGCATATAGCGTGAACTGGGACACTATCAGCAGACTGCCGTTTACGTCCTTCAGAGAAAGATTTATCTTGTCGTTTTCGTCGGAGAATATCCTCATTTTGGGTATCTTCTCCGCAATTTTGTCTATCTCCCGTTCGATGTCGGGGGAGGTCTCGTCTTCCTTGCCCGCGCCGAACAGTATGAGCAGACCCTGTCCGATACTTCCCGTGACATTGCCGTCAACGGTGACGGAGGCTTCGGTCACTCTCTGTATAACAAGCTTCATATCATTCCAGACCCTTCATAAGAGCGTCGATGATTTCCCGGTCGTGCCAGCGCAGCTCGTTTCTGACAAGCAGACCGAAATTCTCGCCGTTGCCGACAAATGCGCCGTTATCCCACCATACGCAGGGGACACCGTATTCCTTTGCCTTGCTTACGTAATATGTGGCATGAGCGCACCTTGCTTCGAGATTGAAGCGGTCTCTGGAGCCGAACTCGCCGATAACTACAGGAATGCCCTTATCGAGGAACTTGTCCTTCAGACGTGCGAAAACAAGGTCGATATCGTTTGTATCGGAGGAATTATCCGCCGACCACTCTGCAGCGCCTTTGTCTGCAAGGGCGAAATTATAGGGAGTATATGCATGTATCGAAACGATAACGCGGTCGTCCTCGGGAACGACGAAATCATCGAGTACCTTCTGGTCGGAGGAAGCGGCATAAGTGGGTATCATCAGGCTGCGCTTATCGTTGTTCTTGCCGCTTGCGCGGATAGTGCTGACAAATGCAGCGTTGAGCTGATTGATGCAGTCGCGGGCTTCCTCGTCGCCGCCGTTCCACTCAAGGGGAGTGCCCTTAAGACGGGGCTCGTTCATGCCCTCAAAGATGAGGTGCTCATCGTAGCCGCCGAAACGGTCAGCTATCTGGGTCCAGACAGCGGTAAGCTCTTTGGTGGCAGCGTCGAGGTTGTCATAGGTAGGCATATGCCATTCCTCGTGGTGGATATTGAGGATAACGAACATATCGTTGTCGATGCCGTAGTTAACGACCTCCTGCACGCGGTCAAGCCATGCTTCGTCGATGGTGTAATCGGGACCCTCGCCGAGATGCTGCTCCCAGGTGACGGGTACGCGAAGCACATTAAAGCCTGCGTCCTTTACGACGTCTATCATAGCCTTTGAGGTAACGGGGTTTCCCCATGCTGTCTCAAACTGAGAAGGCTCGGTGGCAGAGCTGCTGTTGTTGGTAGCGTCGAGAGTATTTCCCAGATTCCAGCCGATCTTCATTTCGGAGACCAGCTCTGCGGCGGTGATATCGCGTATCTCGTCGTTTGTGTGAGTGTCCTTCACGGAAACAGTCTCCTCTGCGGCTTGGGTTGTCTGTGCCTGAGTATCGGTGCTGTCTGTGGCGGCGTTATCGTTTTCCGTGCCGCAGGCGGTGAATAATGACAGAGCCATAGCTCCTGCTGTAAATACAGCTGAAAATTTTTTTCTGTTCATAGCATTTCCCTTCAATTTTCAAAAAATTTGTCCGAAGACTTGTTATGAATATATTTTACAACATTATGGAGCAAAAGTCAAATAAAACTGTTGATTTTTTTTGAAAATAATGCTATAATGTAATAAATCATAAAAATGAACAGAAGGAGGAGCGGAAATGGCGATATACGAATCGGGAGAGGACTACCTCGAGACCATACTTGTGCTGCATAATACAACAGGCTTTGTGCGTTCGATAGACATTGCGAACAAGCTGGGATATTCCAAGCCCAGCATAAGCCGCGCAGTGCTTATATTGAAGGAAAACGGCTATATCACCGTGGAAAAGTCCGGGGAGATAATCCTCACCGATAAGGGCCGTGAAAAGGCGGAAAGCATTTATGCAAGACATCTTGTGCTGCGGGAATTTCTCGGGAATATCCTCGGCGTGGACGAGGAGACCGCCAACAGCGACGCCTGCAAGATAGAGCATGATATCAGCGACGAGACCTTTGCTAAGCTGAAAGAATTTGTTGAGAAGAACAAAAATAACTGACCGCTCGATACAGGAAGGATTTTCTGCGCAAAAAATCTCAAAAGCTGTTGCAATGTGCGGGAATATGTGTTATAATAATATCGTGGATATTATATCTATATCAATTTTCGGAAAGGAATGAAAAAATAATGATAGTTACGGAAGATACCATAATCGGCGATGTTCTGGACGCCGACGCAGATACTGCGCCTTATTTTCTTGAGATAGGAATGCACTGCTTAGGCTGTCCCGCTTCAAGAGGAGAGTCCATCGCAGACGCATGTGCTGTTCACGGCACAGACGCTGCGGAGCTGGTTGCCGCTCTTAATAAGCATTTCGGCAACTAAAGGCAAGATATTTCAGAAGCAAGAGGCAAGAAAACAAGCTTGCTTCTTGCTTTTCTTATGCTGATTTTAGGAAGCTTTTGTTACCTTGCTGCTGAACGCTGATCGCTATTAGCTTAGAACAACGGAGGATATAATGCTTGACAAACGACTTTCACTCTGCGCGGAGCTTGTGACGGGGGAATATATCTGCGATATAGGCACCGACCACGGCTATCTTCCCGCAGAGCTGCTTTTCTCGGGGAAATGCTCCCGAGCCACAGCTGCCGATATCAACGAAAAGCCCCTTGAAGCGGCGAAGCTCACCTTTGAAAAATATAACGTATCGGATAAGGCGGCGCTTGTGCTTTCCGACGGGCTCAGAAATGTGGACACTGCGGGCGTGACGGATATCGTCATCGCGGGAATGGGCGGCGAGCTTATCTCACGCATACTGGAGAACGGCGCAGATAAGCTTTCCCCCGAAATGAATCTGATATTACAGCCCATGACAAAGGCTCCCGTGCTGCGGAAATATCTCTGTGCTAACGGGTATGAGATAGTCTGCGAGCGGGCAGCCTGCGACGGGCGTTTCCGATACAATGTGATATCCGCGAGGAAAAATGGGAGAATAATGTCCTGCTCCGAAGCGGCGGCAGAAGTGGGCTTCATGGATTTCTCCCGTGAAGACGAGCGGGAATATGCTCTGCACAGGATAAGCACTCTTGAAGCGACGGGAAGAGAGATATCAAAGTCCGACCCCGTCAAGGGAGAATACTATTATAAACTTACCGAAGAGATACGGGAATATGTACGTGACCACGGAGGAGATGTCTGATATGCTGACCACAGGAGATATATACAATTATTTAGATGAGATAATGCCCTTTTCAAAGGCGGAAAAATGGGACAACAGCGGACTTCTTGCGGGAAGCGCCGACAGTCCCGTGACGAAGGTGCTGACCTGTCTTGACATCACAAATGCAGTTGTAAGCGAAGCGGCTGAAAAGAGCGCAGAGCTTATCATCAGTCACCACCCGATAATATTCGACCCGATAAAGAGCGTGCGGTCGGACACCCCGCTATATAGGCTTATCCGAAACGGAATGACCGCCATATGCTGTCACACCAATGCAGATATTGCGGACTGCGGCACCAACGGCGCGGCATATGAGCTTCTGCGTGACATTCTCGGACTGGGGGAAAGAGCCGTCCTTGAAGAGCTTTTCCCCGACGGCACGGGGCTGGGGTGGATATGCTCCTGCGAAAAGCAGTCGGCGAAGGCGCTTGCGGAAAAGCTGGGAGCGGCATTCAGAACACATGTGAGATATACGGACTGCGGGAATGTCATAGAGAAAATCGCCTTCTGCAGCGGTTCGGGAGGTTCCATGCTCGAAATGATGACCGACCGCAGCACAGCCCTTGTAACAGGCGATGTAAAGCACAACATCTTCGCAGACGCGGAAAACCGAGGGCTATCGGTTTTCGACTGCACCCACTATTCCACGGAGATACTATTTGCGGAAAAGCTGTCCCGTCTGCTGTCGGAAAAATTCCCTTATCTTAAAGTTATCGTTTCGGAGAAGGGGACTGATTATATCCGATTTGCGGATTATTCCGGCTGACTATTTGTCCGTATGTGTCTTATAGTTCACATACGATTTGCTGTTCGTTTTCGGCGGAGCAGAGCTCCGCGCATTTGATTCGCTACGCTGTCAAATGCTGCGCCGCCCGAATTATTCTTACTTTTCTCTTTTGGTTGCTGTGCGCTTTTCCCGTCCGCTTTTTTACACGGGCGGCGTTTTATTGCTGTTTGGTGCTTCGGCTTTCGTTCACTTCCGCGGGTCGATGTCGCCTAAGCTGAGAACTAACGACGCGGCATTAGCGGCGGGTTATCCTGCGGGGGAGTTTCGCCGCGTGCGCGCGGCGACCAAAGGACTCCGCCCTTTGGAAACTCGCAGCCTTTGGAAAAGGCTGGCGAAACTTTTTATGGCTGGGTGACTTTTCAGCGGCTGTTACTCTCATCCTCGCACCTGAATTGCTCTGTGCTAATCGCTAATGGCTAATCGCTATTCGCTGCATACACACAGCGGCTCCGCACATTTCTGCACGGAGCCGCATCGGACGGCGCTTTATGTAACAGCGCCGCCGCCAAGTCCGAAGCTTACGCTCAGGGCGTTGTTTACCTGTGTCATTGAGTTTGGGTCAAGCTCACCCATGCGCTCTTTTAAACGTCGTTTGTCAATGGTTCTTATCTGCTCGAGAAGTACTACGCTGTCCTTCGAAAGCCCGCAGGACGACGCGTTCAGCTCAATATGAGTGGGAAGCTTATTCTTTTCGCAGCGGCTTGTTATGGCTGCTGCTATCACGGTGGGACTGTGTCTGTTCCCTACGTCGTTCTGGACGATGAGCACGGGACGTATCCCGCCCTGCTCGGAGCCTACCACGGGACTCAGATCCGCATAATATATTTCTCCTCTTTTTACAGACATTTTAAATCAATCCTTTCTGAATTCTGCGGATATTTTTCGGAAAAGCTTTTCTTTATATTTTTATTATGGACGTAATTTATCCTTTTATTCCATTTGTGATGTGAAAAATATTCGGCGCGGTTTCCTCCCGCGTTATATTATATTCCTGCCCCATGTTTTCAGTGAATGTACTCATGTGGGTGATGATATGAGTCATATGGCTGAAATGTTACAAAACGGTAACTGGGGTAACTGAAATGTAAAAAAACTTAGAGTATTTTTGTAAATATTGCTATGAAACTAATGACAAAATCTCAAAAATCTGTAATATAATTTATCCGAAAATGCTTTTATTTTGGCTTGGAATGTGTTATAATATATTAAGACATCATGTGTGGACGGAGAAATAAACAGCGGCTTGTCGGAATACACTGCGCTGTGATTAGGAGAGTATAAAATTGGATAAGTTTATTATAAAAGGCGGCAGACGGCTTTCGGGAGAGGTAGAGATAAGCGGTGCTAAAAATGCTGCCGTTGCAATTATCCCCGCTGTTATTCTTTCTGATGAACCCTGTATTCTTGAAAACGTTCCGCAGATAAGGGATGTTTCCATTTCTATGAAGATACTGTACGAAATGGGCGCGGATATCACCATGCTGGGCAAGCATACCGTCAAGATAGACGCGTCGGGTATCACCGAGCCTATCGTACCCTATGAAATGGCTAAGCATATGCGTGCTTCCTATTATTTCCTCGGGACTCTTCTCGGAAAGTTTAAGCGTGCAAGAGTTTCCATGCCTGGCGGCTGCTATCTGGGAGACCGTCCTATCGACCAGCATTTAAAGGCTTTCTCCGCGCTGGGCGCCAATTGCACCAACGACCACGGAATGATAGATATCCAGGCGGATTCGCTTATCGGAAATCAGATATATTTTGACTGCGTGACAGTAGGCGCTACTATCAATGCCATGCTTGCGGCTGTTAAGGCGACGGGTCTCACGGTCATCGAGAATGCCGCAAAGGAGCCTCATGTTGTGGATCTTGCCAATTTCCTCAACTCCATGGGCGCGGATATCATGGGCGCAGGCACAGATGTTATCAAGATAAGAGGCGTAAAGCGTCTCAGAGGTACGACCTACGCTATCATCCCCGACCAGATAGAGGCGGGAACATATATGGTGGCTGCGGCTGCCACAAGAGGAGACGTTCTTATCAAGAACGTTATCCCGAAGCATCTGGAGTCCATAACCGCTAAGCTTGAAAAGATAGGCGTTTCTGTGGAGGAGTTTGACGACAGCGTTCATGTGACTGTGGACGGACCTCTTGTAAAGACCAATATCAAGACTATGCCTCACCCCGGCTTTCCTACCGATATGCAGCCGCAGATATCTACGCTGCTGTGTCTTGCGGAGGGTACCAGCATAGTTACCGAGGATATATTCAACAACCGTTTCAGATACGTTGACGAGCTGCGCAGAATGGGCGCGGATATCTCGGTGGATGGAAAGGTCGCTGTTATCGAGGGCGTTGGAAAGCTTATGGGCGCTCCCGTGACTGCTCCCGATCTTCGCGCAGGAGCGGCTCTTGTGGTGGCAGGACTTGCTGCTCACGGAATTACCGAAATTGAGGATATTTATCATATTGAACGTGGCTACGAAAATATCGAGGAGAAGCTGAGGGGACTCGGCGCCGATATTATCAAGAAGTCGGTTCCCGGAAGCGCAGTGCGAAAGGTTGCGTTATAAAAAATGCGTCAGAGACGTCGGCTGTTAAAAATATCAATAGCCGACGTATTTTTTACATTTTTCCTTGCGAAAAAAATTTGACATTTAAGGGTTTATTTGGTATAATTAAAGATGTCGGAAAACATCATTTTATGGAAACGATAACGGACAAAAAGTCAACAGTGTGCTGCAAAAAACGGCATAGTTTTGAAGTACCTTCGGCTGCGCAATGCAGTAAGCAGCCATAAAAAGGAGCAATGTGATATGAAGTACACTGACATTGTTACAGACAGCAAAAGCTCGGCAAAAGCTGCATGGTTCGTTTTTACTCTGTGTACTGTTATAATGTACGCGATGACATATTTCAATAACTGGGAAACCTGGGTCATGGCAGCGCTTATCATACACGATGTGATACTGACAGTGATGACCTTCTTTCCGAAGATACCTGTGAAGGCGCAGTCTGCTGTGCTTATGGTGTTTTCCTTTTCCAACATCTTCATATGCAGTATAATGGAGAATGATATCTACCCGTCCATCGCGGTATTTATCAGCGCTGCGATACTCGTGGCAGTCTATAAGAATATCAGGCTGCTGATAGAGTATGCGCTGCTTACCGGAGCGGGAATATTATATCATATTTTCGTGCTGAGAAGCGTCAGCTTTGATACGATGACGGATATCACCAACTTTGTTGTAAGAGTGTCGGTAATGATGACAGCACAGTTTTTTCTGATAGTTTTCATCGGCAGTATGGCAAAGTACGAGGAGGAAATGAAGAAAAGCGTCGAAGAGGCAAGACAGGCGGAACGGTACAAGTCGGATTTCCTTGCGAATATGAGCCACGAGATACGCACGCCTATGAATGCTATTGTGGGCATGTGCGAGCTTATCCTCCGTGAAAACGGACTGAGCGAGAGCGTGCGGGAAAACTGCTTCAATATCCAGACCTCGGGAAGGAATCTGCTGGCGATAATCAACGATATCCTTGATTTCTCGAAGATTGACTCGGGCAAAATGGAGCTTATCTACGACGAATTCAACATCGCTTCCACCCTCAACGACGTTATCAATATGTCCGAGGCGAGAAAGGGCAGCAAGAAGATAGACATTATCGTAAACGCTGACCCCAATATCCCCCGAGGACTTGTCTGCGACGAGGTGCGGCTGAGACAGGTCATCATCAATCTGATGACAAACGGCATAAAATATACCGAGCAGGGCTTTGTTACTCTTACCGTGTCCCAGACAAAGCAGGATTACGGCATAAATCTGTTCGTTTCGGTGGCGGATACGGGCATCGGCATCACCGAGGAGAATATTGAAAAGCTTTTTACCAGCTTCCGTCAGGTGGATACCAAAAAGAACCGCTCCGTGGAGGGCACGGGACTGGGGCTTGCCATATCAAAGCGTCTTATCACGCAGATGGGCGGCTTTATCAGCGTAAAGAGCGAGTACGGAAAGGGTTCGGAGTTCCGCTTTGCAATTCCGGTCAAGGTTTCCGATGACAGACCATTCATAACCATAAAGGATTCCGAAAAGGTCCATTCGCTGGGATTTTTCGGGACTACAGACCGCGACAGACAGTATAAGAATATCTTCATCGACATGGGCAGAAGGCTGGGTGTGGATTTCAAGTACACAAGCGACCCCGACCGGCTGAAGGAAATGACGGACAGCGGCAGCTTTACCCACGTATTTGCGGGCAAGGAGGAATACATAAGCAATTCGGACTTCTTTGACGGATTGTCCGAAAAAACAAAGGTCTTCGTTATTCAGGAGAGAATTGACGCGATCACGCTGCCCGATACGATAAAGTGTATTTATAAGCCGTTTTACGTGCTTTCGGTGGCGTCTGCCCTCAATAATGAGAATATCGTCATCAACCTCAGCGAGCGCAGGGGAGCGGATATCCGATTTATCGCGCCCAAGGCGAGAATACTCATCGTTGACGACAATGCCATAAATCTTAAGGTGGCTGCGGGACTTATGCAGCCCTATCATATGCAGATCATGACTGCGGAAAGCGGTCCTGCGGCGATAAGAATGCTCCGCTCAAAGGATATCGACCTGGTGTTCATGGACCATATGATGCCCGAAATGGACGGTATCGAGGCTACAAAGATAATCAGGGACATGGACGGCGACTATTACAAAAAGCTGCCTATCGTCGCACTTACGGCAAATGCTGTCAACGGCGTAAAGGAAATGTTCATACGTGAGGGACTGAACGATTTCCTTGCAAAGCCTATCGAGATATCCGCGCTGGACAGGATACTCCGAGCCTATCTTCCCGGAGAGTATAAGCAGTCGCCCGCGACCGCGGAATACGGAAAGAACGACAGGCGCTCGGGCAACAGAGCAAACAGCGGCGGTCCGAAGATGTTCGACCCCGACAAGGGACTTATGTACACGGGCGGAGATGATTCGGTATATCGTGAGATACTGTCACTGTACGTGAAAAAGGGTCCCGAAAAGATAGAGTATATCGGCGGGCTCTACGATAAAAAGGACTGGAAGAATTATATCATCGAGGTACATGCGCTGAAAAGCACTTCTCTCAGTATCGGAGCGGAAAAGCTTTCGGCTCTTGCGAAGGAGCTTGAAGCTGCGGGAAAATCGGGGAATTATCGTACTATCGACAGGAAAAATGACGCTCTGCTGAAAATGTACGGCAATGTCATTGATATTGCCAAGGAATATCTGGGCGGAAACGACGAATCCTCAGAGGAGCAGTCGTTGGAGGACGCAGGTCTTACGGAAATATCCGCCGAGCTGCTCAGCGAGCTTATCCAAAAGGCAAAGGACGCATGCGGAAGCTTCGACGGGGACGCAATGTCGGAAATTGCAGAAAAAGCGGAAGCGTATTCTCATAACGGCGAGCCGCTGAAAAAATATTTCGGCAGGGCGGCAGAGCTGGCAGAGGATTTTGAGTACGAATCCGCAGCGGCGGAGATCGAAAAGCTGGACGTATCCGGGGAGGCGAGCGTATGAAGAAAATAGGGATAACTACCGACTGCGTATGCGATTTGCCCGAGGCTTTCTACAGGCTCCACGATATCGGGATAGTGTACTTCTACATAACCACCGATACGGGGCGTTTCAGGGACGGCTTTGAGATAGCCTCTGAAAATGTGATTGAGTATCTCGAAAACGGAGGGCATAAAGCGGAGACAAACGCTCCCGCCCCCGAGGAGTATATGGGATTCTTTGAAAATGCTCTGAAAAAGTACGACGAGATCGTCCATATTTCGATAACGAGCAAGGTCAGCAATTCCTGTCCGAACGCTGCGGCGGCTGTGGAAAAAATGGGCGAAAACGGAAAAAGAGTCCATGTGGTGGATTCGTATCATCTGTCCACGGGAATGGGACATATGGTGATAAAGGCGGTGGAGCTGCGTGACGCAGGGAAAAGTGCCGCGGAGATAGCCGAAGAGCTGTATTCCATGAGAGAACGCGTATCTACGAGCTTTATTACCATGGATGCAGATTATCTATACAGAAACGGAAAGACAAGCAGGTTTGTCAGCAGATTATGTACGTCATTTAATCTTCATCCTGTGCTTATGCTTAAGGACGGCAGGATGACTCTCAAAACAATAAAGGTCGGCAGATATGATAAAGCCATGCTGAGATATGTCAGAGGAGAGCTGCGAATAAACAGAAGGATCGACAAAACGAGGCTGTTTATCACATATGCGGGCTGTTCCGTCAAGCTGGTCAATGAGATAAGGGCAGAGACGGAAAGACTGTGCAGATTCGACGAAGTTATAGTGACTAAAGCGTCCGCGACGGTTTCAGGCAACTGCGGACCGGGTACTCTCGGAGTTTTGTTTGTATATGAATAAGGAGGAGCATATGAAAAATATACTTATCGTTGACGACAACAAGCTTAATCTCACCGCGGCAAGGAAGGTGCTCAGCGGCGATTATAAGGTGATTCCCGTAATGAGGGGCTCACAGGCGCTTACATATCTTGAAAGCGGAGAATGCGATATTATCCTGCTGGATATCAATATGCCCGAAATGGACGGTTTCGAGGTGCTGGCTAAGATTCGCGAGACCGAACGGGGAAAAAATATTCCCGTGATATTCCTCACCGCAGACAGCGATTCCGAGACCGAGACCCGCTGCTTTAAGGAGGGTGCCATAGACTTTATTGCCAAGCCCTTCGTGCCTGAGGTCATGCTGTCGCGAATAAGCAGAGTGCTGGAGCTGGAGGACCTGCGCCGCAGTCTGGCTGACAGACTTGAACAGAAGACCAAGGAGGTCTCCGATATAAAGAGCAAGTCTCATCAGGACGCGCTTACGGGGCTCTGGAACAGAGCACACACCGAGGAAACGGTCAATGCTATGCTTGCCGAGGGCGTGTCGGGCGCGCTTATGATGATCGACATGGACAACTTCAAGGCAATAAACGACAATTACGGTCACATCGCGGGAGACCAGACTCTGAAAATGTTTGCTGATACGCTGAGAAAATATTCTGCGGAGGGCGATGTGCTCTGCCGTATCGGCGGCGATGAGTTCGTTGTTTTCGTAAAGGACGTAACATCGAAGAGCGAGATCGGAAACCGCGCTTCGGATATAATCTCCGATATGTGCTATAAGCTGGAGCAGTGCAAGTTTGAGACCAATTCCTCTGTGTCCATAGGTATCGCCCAGACTCCCGACGACGGCACCGAGTTCAACAAGCTGTACAACTCCGCGGACAAGGCGCTCTACTATGTAAAGCAGAACGGTAAAAATGCATTCCATTTCTTCAGCGACCGTCTGCAGGAGGAGAATGCCCGCGGCGGCAGGACCGTGGATCTTAACTATCTGCGTGAGTTCATGAGCCGTGCCGACAGCGGCAGAGGTGCGTATCTGCTTGATTTCGAGAGCTTCCACCACGTATACAATTTCATACGCCGCTTTGTGGAGCGCAACAGCCATGATGTTCAGACGGTGCTGTTCACGATCACCGAGAACGAGAATGTGGAGCTGGACGTTGCGGAAACGGAGCTTGTACTGGAGCTGCTTGAAAAGGCAATATATATTTCGCTGCGCCGTTCAGACGTATCTACGAGATATTCCGGCAAGCAGGTCATCGTTATCCTCATGGACGCCAACGAGGAGAACGGCGATAAGGTAGCAAAGCGCATAATTGAGTGCTTCAATAAGCTGTACACGGGCGGCAGGGTGACTATCGATTACGGCATTGCCCGCATGGACAGTGAGGATCTGTTCGGGAAAAAGGCGCTGCTTGAAGAGTAATACTGATCCCCGATTAAAAAGTGTACAAAAAATCAAGCTAAAACTTGAATATATGGTTTTTGCGCAGATTTTTTGTCTACACTTTTATCGGGGATTAGTATAGATATCGGATAATAATGCTGCGCAAAGGCTCATATATGCTTTTGCGCAGTTTTGTTTGTTTCAGAATTGACAGGGATCTCGGAGCACATAGAAAATACCGCTTTACTATCGGATAGCAGAAAAAAATCGTCCCCGAGAACCCTCGGGGACGAACTGTTTACTAAAAATCAATCGCCGAACGAAACGCCGATATCCTTTGCAGTCTTGACATAGGAGCACTCGGGGTCTACGAACTTTGTCTTGCCCGCAACGTCCTTGAGCTTGTTCTCGCCTATAGCGCCGTTTATCATTGCAACGGAATAGCCGAACTTATCCTTTGCGATAAGGTCTGCCGCGCGGACGCCGAACTTGGTGGCAAGGATACGGTCGTAAGCCGAGGGGCTTCCTCCGCGGAGCATATGTCCCGGAGTGCATACTCTGGTCTCGATGCCCGTGCCCTTCTGCACCTGTGCCGCAAGACGTGCCGTTGCTGTGGTGATGCCTGCGTCAAGACGTCTCTTTGCGCGCTCCTTCTTTTTCAGCTGAGCTTCCTCAACATCGAAAGCGCCCTCCGCAACTGCCACGATAGAGAAGGTCTTTCCGGACGCGGAGCGCTTAGACAAGGAATCTATTACCTTCTGAGTATCGTAGGGTATCTCGGGGATAATGATAACATCCGCACCGCCTGCAATACCCGAATAAAGAGTGAGCCAGCCTGCCTTGTTGCCCATTATCTCGACCATGAGGATACGGCTGTGAGAAGCCGCCGTAGTGTGAAGTCTGTCGATAACATCGGTAGCGGTATCAACAGCGGTATGGAAGCCGAAGGTCACATCTGTGCCGAAGATATCGTTGTCGATAGTCTTGGGGAGACCGATGATATTGAGCCCCTCTTCGGAGAGGAGATTTGCGGTCTTATGGGTGCCGTTTCCGCCGAGAGTCAGCAGACAGTCAAGCTTCTGCGCCTTATAGGTGTCCTTCATTGCCTTTACCTTATCCACGTTATCCTCTTCGATAACGGACATCATCTTGAAGGGCTGACGCTTTGTTCCGAGGATAGTACCGCCCTGGGTGAGTATCCCCGAGAACTCGGAATTATCCATATCACGGGCAATGTTGTTGATAAGTCCGTAATATCCGTTCTGTATTCCCACTATCTGAACATTTTCGCTGCCGAAGCGCTCAAAGCATGCCTTGGCTACGCCGCGGATAGTCGCGTTAAGTCCGGGGCAGTCGCCGCCGCTGGTGAGAATTCCGATTCTTTTTTTTGCCATGATAGTCCTCCGATCTGCCGAATCAACGGCTTTTGCAGGTTTGTGAAATATATCGGGAGAATTACACCTTTGCAGGCTCCTTCTGACGAAGTATGAGGAATTTTTCGAATTCGTCCGCAGGCATAGGCTTTCCGAAGAAATATCCCTGTGCCCAGTCGCAGCCGGAATTTTTGAGTATCTGTGCCTGTCCCTGAGTCTCTATTCCCTCGGCGATAGTCTCTATCTGCTTTGACTTTGCTATCCTGATAACGGCGGAAACTATCTCGCGGGAGATGTTGTCGTCTTCGAGGTACATTATAAAGGAGCGGTCCAGCTTAAGCAGCGATATGGGCAGCACCTGGATATAGCTCAGCGAGGAATAACCTGTGCCGAAATCGTCCATGGAAAGCTTTACGCCGAGACTTTTTATCTCGTTCATCTGCTGGATAGCGTGGTCAATATTCTTAAGAGCAAGGCTCTCGGTCAGCTCAACGTCCAGCCACTGGGGGTCGAGCCCCGTATCGTCCAGAGCCTGTTTGATAAGGGCGGTAACGTCGGTCTGATAGAAGTCAATGGCGGTGAGATTAATGGAAACGGTGACGGGCTTAAGACCCAGATCCTGCCATTTCTTGTTCTGGCGGCAAGCCTCGTAGAGGACAAAGTGGCTTATCTTGGTGATAAGCAGCGAATGCTCCGCGATAGGGATGAAATCTCCGGGAGGAACGACCTTTCCGTCGGGCTTTATCCAGCGGATAAGAGCCTCCATGCCCATGACCTCTCCCGTGTTAAGGTCAATCTTAGGCTGATAGTACAGAGCAAGCTCGTTGTTTTCGATAGCGGCGGCAAGCTCCTTTTCGACCTCGTTGTTCCTTATGATGCGGTCGTGTACGGAGTTGTCGTACTTCATTATGCTGCTGCGGGTGCCGTCGGAGAGACTGAGCGCGAACTCAGCGTGGTCAAGGACGCTGGAAAATTCTCCGCCGCCGTCGGTCATGCGGCAGTAGCCTGCGGAGCAGGTAACAGACTGCTTTTCGATAACGTCGGAATGGATATTGGCAACATCCCGCTGGATATTCTCGATTATCTTCTGAGGGAGCTCGTCGTCGAACCTGTCGGCCTTAAGCAGGCAGGCGAAGTTATCTCCGCCTATCCTTGCAGCGAAGCCGCCCTCGGTAAGATTAGCGCTGATAGCCGCTGCCACGCTGCAGAGCACCTTGTTTCCGTTTGCATAGCCGCAGGTATCGTTGATGATATGGAAGCTGTCGATGTCGATAACGATGACCCAGTAATCGATGTCGGAGCCATCGTTCACGCACTCGATAAGCTCCTGACCCATGAGCATGAACTTGTTGCGGTTGTATATCTGCGTAACATCGTCGATGTACGCCATTTTTTCGATAAGCTTATCCTTTTCCTTGTCCTTGGTGATATCCATGACCGCTCCGCCCAGACTTGCCTGGGAGAGATTTTTATTGGGCATGGTCTTGTATCTGAACTGGAACCAGCGGTAGGTCATATCGGGAGTAAGGGCGCGGAACTCGGCGCTGTGGCTGTTATCGGCGGAATTATCGGAGCCGCCCTCCAGATTGCCGATTATCGTATCGAAGATAATCCTGTCCTTGGGGTGGAACAGTGCGCGGAGCTCCTCGATGCCGATATGGTCATGGTCCCATCCCAGCATATGCCGAAGCTGCTCGGTGATATAAAATCTTGTATCTCCGGGCTCCTTGAGGATAAGACCTATCTCGGAAAGCTCCATCGACAGAGTATACTTGTTCTCGGTCTCGGCAAGCTCCTTGGAGTAGCGCATCAGCTCGTTTTTCATGTTGATGGTCTCGGTCAGGTCGGGACCGATGGAAAGCATCAGATAGGTAGTCTTTTTGTTAATGGTGTGAGTATATGCGATAGAGGTGTTCCAGATAGTGCAGACCTTTTTGCCGCTGTAGGCGGAAACGTAGAATTCCTCGTCGCGGTTGTTGATGATAGACTGAAGATTCATCGAAAAAGCGTCCGCAGGGAGTATTTTTTTCATAAGCTCGGTATTTCCGGTCAGATCTGCCGCATTATAGCCGATGGTCTTGATAAAGGTGTCGTTTACGTTGATGTAGTTGAAATCGTCGCTCCAGATAATGACCATGGAGTTGATATGCTTGATGATATTGTCCAGCTTTTTCTTTTCACGCTTAAGACTTGCTTTTATGTCATATATTTTGTAGCACGCAATGGTAATGGCAACAGCGCTTGCGGCGCAGATATATCCGATAATGATATACAAGCTGTATGCGGGAAGTGCGTTTATCAGTATGCTGATAAGCAGAGCGCTCACACAGAAAACTCCGCAGAATATCAAAGTAAATGAAATTCCCACTAATATGACCTCCCTTTTTTACATATTTTTAACGCTTTATTACGCTGAATAAAAGCGCACATATTTCCCAATCATAATTATTATTAAGTATATTATACAACATTATCACAAATTTGTCAATAATCAATATGAAAAATTGAAAAATTAACCTAATATTTTCACATATCGTACACATTGTCATGTTATAATTGGCATAATTGATAAAACAAGGAAAGGAAGAGACAATTTGAGATGTTGACAAAACGGAACAATTATATTATTATAATAGTATAATTCCGAGAAATATAGCTTTATGGAGGCGGCTGTTATGGCAAAGAGCAGGATACTGATAGTTGACGATGAAAAGAATATCAGAAATGTAGTCCGCGAATATGCGGAGTTTGAAGGATATGAGACCGAGGAGGCCGAGGACGGTATGCAGGCTGTGGAGAAATGCCGCAGCGAGGATTTCGACTGCATAGTCATGGATATCATGATGCCCCGTCTGGACGGCTATTCGGCGGTGAAGGAAATAAGGAAAACAAAGCAGATACCCGTTATCATGCTCTCCGCAAGAGGCGAGGAGTACGATAAGCTTTTCGGCTTTGAGATAGGCGTGGACGATTACGTGGTCAAGCCCTTTTCGCCTAAGGAGCTCCTTGCGAGGATACGTGCTGTCATCAAGCGCAGCGGAGCAGCTGCAGCCCCTGCGGATAAGCTGAAATTCGAGGGGCTTGAGATCAATATGAGCGGAAGAGAAGTGCTGGTGGACGGCGTGCCTGCGTCGCTTACTCCAAAGGAGTACGATTTGCTGTTCTATCTTGTGAAGAACAAGGGCATCGCTCTGTCCAGAGAAAAGCTTCTGGAAGAGGTGTGGGGCTACGATTTCTACGGCGATGACCGCACTGTCGATACTCATATCAAAATGCTCAGAAATTCGCTGGGAGAGTACCGCAAGTTCATCGTAACTCTCCGCGGAATGGGCTATAAATTTGACTGCTGAGGACTGAATATCCATGGAAACCAATTCTGTTCCGAATCACGAAGAGCTAAGGACCGAAAAGAACAATATCAGAAACGACAGGAAAAACCGCAGACAGGAAAAGAGAAATCATCTGAAAAGCAGGTTCCGCAGCTTAAAGGCTACGGTCTGGCTGTACTTTATCATATTTATAATAAGTATACTCGTTCTTATGTGGATAGTGTTCGTTTTTTCGCTGGAAAAGACCTACAAGTATATGAAGACCGACAGCATAGTGCTGACAGCTAACTATATCGTGGAGCAGTGGAGCAGGGACGATTTTACTACCGATACGCTGGACCGCCTTGCCTACGACAACGATATGTGCGTGACGATACAGGACAGCTACGGACGGACCATGTACTCCTACGATGTTATGGCGAAAAACTGTCTTATCCACGGTACTCAGGGGATAATAAACCTTCCCAAGCTCCGTTCGATGGTGCTGGAGAGCGAGAACGGCATATATTATACCGAGCTTGAAAATACGCGTTTTAAAAATGATATGCTCATGTTCGGCATGGTGATAGGCTCCAAGGACGACCCCGAGGGATATGTTTTCCTCAACACCTCGCTGGAGCCGCTGGATTCCACCGTCGAGATAATAAAAAGTCAGATGTTCATGATATCAGTTACCGTGCTGATACTGGGCTTCGGAGTGTCCTTCTTTCTGTCGAAGCTGATCTCAACGCCTATCGTGAGGATAACGAGGTCCGCCGAGAAAATGGGGCAGGGCGATTATAACGTGTCCTTCAACGGAAAGGGATATACCGAGACCGAGCAGCTGGCGGATACACTGAACTACGCGTCCTCGGAGATAGGCAAGGTAGACGCTCTGCGCCGCGACCTCATGGCGAATATCTCCCATGACCTGCGAACGCCGCTGACAATGGTCAAGGCGTATGCCGAGATGATACGTGACCTTTCGGGTGACAATCCGCAGAAACGCGAGGAGCATATCAACGTCATTATTGAAGAGAGCGACCGTCTTGCGGCGCTTGTCAATGATATCCTGGACCTTTCAAAGCTGGAAAACAAGACCGAGGAGCTGAATCTGTCCGAATTCTGCCTGAACGACAAGATAAACGACGTAATGACGAGGTATACTTTGCTGTCGGAGCAGAAGGGCTATAAATTCTATGTGGGAGAGGCTCCCGATATCACGGTGCGTGCGGATATCATCAAGATAGAGCAGGTGCTGTACAATCTTATCAACAACGCGGTGAACTACAGCGGAGATTCCAAGGAGATCTACATAATGCAGATCATCAAGGGGAAAAGAGTGCGGATAAACGTCACCGATACGGGTCCCGGCATCGAAAAGGAACTCATGCCGCTGATATTCGACCGCTACTACCGCGGCGAAAAGACCAAGCGTGAGGTCATCGGAACGGGTCTGGGACTGTCTATCGTCAAGCAGATACTTATCCGCCACGGCTTTGATTTCGGCGTACAGTCGGAGCTGGGCGTGGGGAGCACCTTCTGGTTTGAGATGGATATAATCAGCGACGCATTCAGGGAAAGCGAAGTGCAGGTCGTGGAGTAAAGGGAGGAAGATAAAATGCTTGAAGAAAAAAATATATCCGACAGCGGACTGAATACTATCGCTCTGCCCGACGTGCCTATGGACGATCTTGCCCTTGTTTACAGCAGGTTCCTGTCGCTTATGAGCTTATACCAGGCGGCGGCGGACGAGATAGTCACCAAATTCCAGATACTTGACAATGAATTTTCTGCAAAATATCAGAGGAACCCTATCCATACTCTGAAAAGCAGGATAAAATCACCCGACAGCATTATCGGCAAGCTCAACAGAAAGGGTCTGCCAATAAGCGTGGAGGCTATACGGACAAATCTGTACGATATCGCGGGAGTGCGGGTCATCTGCCAGTATATCGACGATATATATACTCTTGCGGGGCTTCTGACCTCCCACGATGATATCGAGCTGCTCAAAACCAAGGACTATATCAAGAATCCCAAGCCCAACGGCTACCGCAGCCTGCATATCGTGGTGAATGTTCCCGTGTTCCTTTCCACGGGAAAGGACTACGCTCCCGTTGAGATACAGATACGCACCATGGCAATGGACTTCTGGGCGAGCCTGGAGCACGAGCTCCACTACAAGACTTCGAAAAACGTGGAGCAGTCCCTCTCGGACGAGCTGTACTACTGCGCCGAGACCATAGCCGACACCGACAAGCGCATGCAGGAGATATATAAAAAGATAAACGGCTATAAATGATATTTCCCCGATGAAATGCACGGCACAGCCTAATTTTATCGGGGATTTTTTCGAAATATATCGAATTTTGTTGAATGATACAAAAAAATCAAAAAAATCTTAGACATTTTTTCGAAAAACTCTTGACAAGTCACTTTGAAATGTGGTATAATGATTTTATGAATTATGCTGAGTCAGTATAGTTTTCGGAGGTGTGGCTATGAATGCGTTCGTGAGAGTATGTACGAGGGTCGTTTATCACCTTGCGTACAATATGCACTTCGAGGGACTTGAAAATCTTCCCGAAAAGGAAGGCGTCGTGATCGCATCCAATCACCGCAGCTATGCCGATCCCGTACTGCTGACCATGTATATGAAGCGTCCAGTTAAGTATATGGCTAAGGAAGAACTTTTCAAGAACAAGCTTTTTGCCGCATTTATCCGTATGCTGGGCGCATTCCCCGTGAAAAGAGGAACGGGCGATTTGTCTGTTATCGAGGACAGCGTCAGGCTTCTTGAAGCGGGAAACAACCTTGTTATCTTCCCCGAGGGTACTCGCTCAAAGGAAAACAAGGTGGGGAGCGGAAAGACAGGCGTGGCTATGATAGCCGCAAAGGCAGGAGCGGATATCCTTCCTGTGGGGATATGCTTCGACGGGCCTAAGCTGAAATTCCGCTGTAAGCTCACCGTGAAGATAGGCAAGGTCATCAAATACGAGGAGCTGGGCGTCACAGACGGCTCGCCTAAGGAGCTTAAGCTCGTTAAGCGGCGCATCATGGACGAGATAACGACTCTCGTGGAGGGTCAGCCTCACCCGAGGAAAAGCGCTTCCGATAAGCCCGCAGCGGGGGTGAGCGGCTCTGATAATTAAAATCGCGGAAACGGCAGGCTTCTGCTTCGGCGTTGACCGTGCGGTGAAGCTTGTTTACGAAAGCCTTGAAAATGGAAGGACCGTTACGCTGGGCGAGATCATCCATAATCCCGATGTTACCCGTGAGCTGGAAAACAAGGGAGTGAGGATAATCGGTTCTCCGTCCGAAGCGGAGCAGGGCGAAACGGTGGTCATCCGTTCTCACGGCGTGGGGGACGATGTTTACGCAGAGCTTGAAGAACGGGGAATATCCTATTCCGACGGCACCTGTCCCTTTGTCAGACGTATTCACGATATCGTCCGCAGAAAGTCCTCCGAGGGCTGTACGGTCGTCATCATCGGAAACAAGGAGCATTCCGAGATAGTCGGCATTGCGGGCAGCTGCAAAACTCCGCCCGTGATACTCGAGGACGAGAAGCAGTTAAGTGATTATCTTCTGAAAAATTATGAAAATTCGCCGAAAACTATTGCAATCGTTGTGCAGACCACTTATAATAAGAATAGGTGGGAACTGTGCAGGGAAATAGCCGCACAGTACAGCAGATGCGAGGTTTTCGATACTATCTGCAGCGCTACCTCCGATAAGCAGAAGGAGGCAGCCGCACTTGCCGCAGAGTCGGATATCATGCTTGTTGTGGGCGGAAAACACAGCTCCAACACAAAAAAGCTTTTTGAGATCTGCGGAAATATATGCCCGAGGACATATTTACTTGAAAATTCCTCGGAACTTAATGCTATCGAAATGCTGAAAGGCTTTTCAGATATAGGTGATATCCGCGTGGGTATTACCGCCGGAGCATCGACTCCGGCACATATAATCAAGGAGGTTTATAACCAGATGAGCGAAAAATTACAGAACATGGATGAGGACTTTAACTTTGAGGAGGCTATCGACGCTTCGCTTAAAAGATTACATAACGGGGATAGGGTGAAAGGCTATATTACTGCTGTTAATAATACAGAAGCAATTGTTGATATAGGCGCAAAACAGACAGGTTATGTTTCTTTGGACGAGCTTACAGACGATCCTTCTCAGAAGGTCTCCGACGTTGTGAATGTCGGCGACGAGGTTGAATTTATTGTCCTCAAGGTCAACGACGCAGAGGGTTACGTTACTCTCTCCAAGAAGAAGGTAGACGCTAAGGCAGGCTTTGACAAGATCGTTAAGGCTAAGGAGGAGAACGCAGTTCTCGACGGCGTTGTTACCGATGTTGTCAAGGGCGGCGTGCTCGCTGTTGTCAACGGAATCAACGGAATCAAGATATTCATTCCCGCTTCTCAGGCTACAGCCCGCAGAGATGAAAAGCTTGACGACCTTAAGAAGAAGGAAGTTAAGTTCAAGATCATCGAGGTAAACGAGGTCAAGGAAAAGGCTGTCGGCTCCATCAAGGCTGTTCTTTCCGCAGAGAAGGAAGAGGCTAAGAAGAAGTTCTGGGAGACTGTAAAGGTCGGCGACGTATTCAAGGGCGAAGTTAAGTCCCTCACAAGCTACGGCGCATTCGTAGACCTGGGCGGAATCGACGGAATGGTACACATCTCCGAGCTTTCCTGGAACCGTATCAAGAATCCCGCAGAGGTTGTTTCCGTAGGCGATGTTCTCGAGGTTTACGTTAAGGATCTCGACGAAGAGGCTAACAGAATTTCTCTCGGCTACAAGAAGGCTGAGGACGATCCCTTCGTTAAGTTCACAAATGAGTTCGCAGTAGGCGATGTTGCAGACGTTAAGGTTGTTTCTATCACTCCTTTCGGCGCATTTGCGCAGATCATTCCCGGTATCGACGGACTTATCCACATTTCTCAGATCTCCGACAAGAGAGTTGCAAACGTTAAGGACGTTCTCTCCGTCGGCGATACAGTAAAGGCTAAGATCACCGAGATCGACGCTGAGAAGAAGAGAATCAGCCTTTCTGTCCGCGCACTTATCGAAGAGGGCGCTTCCGAAGAGGAAGAGGCTGCAGAATAATTTCTGAATAACGGCAAATATATCCGCTCCGAGCTTTCGGGGCGGATTTTTTTGTTGACTTTTTTGACAGGGTGTGGTATGATAGTGATAAGACAAATCAAACAAATGTGGTGAGAATATAGTCCCCAAAGCCAAATGCTCAGCATAGACCATGATGCAATAAAATATCTTGCCGATATTATGGGTGTCGTTCATTCCCGACCATGCGTTTGCAAACGAGGTGATCAATATGAAAAAATGGTACAACGAGGAATACGAATTTGAAATAGAAGTAACGGGCTATCTCCGCGGAGACCACACCGAGCATTACTGCCGCAGCGGCGAGGAGATAGGCGACAAGTACCGCTGCACCTACGGCTGTCCCGTGAATGAGCAGGGCTATGGAATCTGCAGCAAGACTATGATGATGCTTTATCCGATAATGGAGTCGGTCAGAAGCGGCGGCGACCTGATGAACATCGGCGGCGATGACAGGTACAGCAAGGCCATAGTCTGTCCCGACGGCTGTGTGATGTTCCGTCTGACGGCAAAGCCTCTTGGAAATGAGAATTTCTACAAGGGCGGGTTCTGGAAAGAGCCGTGAGTGATTCCAAATAAACAAATTGACCCGAGAGGATTCCTTCTCGGGTCAAGCTTTTAATATGAGATTATTTCATACCCCGTATCGGTGACAACGACCATTATCTCCCACTGGGCAGAGGGCTTGCCGTCCTGAGTGTATACTGTCCAGCCGTTCTTTTTGTCGGTGTATATCCTTGCCGAGCCCATGTTTATCATCGGCTCAATGGTAAAGCAGAGTCCCGGTATCAGCAGCATCCCCGTTCTCGGACGGGACACAAAGCTGACCCACGGGTCCTCGTGGAATTCCAGTCCGATGCCGTGACCGCCTATCTGCCGCACCACCGAGTAGCCGTTTTTCTTTGCATGCTCTTCCACAGCGGCGCCCACGTCGCCCAGATAGCCGAGGGGTTTCACCTTTTCAAGTCCGCGGTAAACGCACTCCTTGGTGACCTCCACAAGCCTTTTGTTTTCGGGAGAGACGTTTCCTATGCAGTACATTCTCGATGAATCGGAGTAAAAGCCGTCCAGAATGGTAGAAGCGTCCACGTTGACGATATCTCCGTCCTTGAGCACTCTCTTCGGAGAGGGTATGCCATGGCAGACCTCGCTGTTCACCGAAACGCACACGCTTTTGGGAAAGCCCTCGTAATTCAGCGGGGCAGGTACGCCGCCCATTTCCTTTGTCTTATCGAATACAAGGCGGTCGATGTCCTCGGTAGTCATGCCCGCGCATATCTTCTCGCCAACCAGATCGAGCACGGCAATATTTATCTTAGCGCTGTCCCTCATGGCTTCAAGCTGAGCCTTTGTCTTTATCAGCGAGCGTTTAGGCACCTGACGTCCTGTTTTCACGGCAGCCTTCATAGCCTCGTCGTAC
The DNA here is from genome assembly GCA_022768245.1 of Oscillospiraceae bacterium. Taxonomy (GTDB): domain Bacteria; phylum Bacillota; class Clostridia; order Oscillospirales; family Ruminococcaceae; genus RGIG4694. The sequence goes on along the minus strand of JALEMR010000024.1, from coordinate 23,817 downwards.
CTTCCGTGGCACTGGGAGTAGGGCAGTCCGCTGCCGCAGAAGCATTTGTTTTTCAGTGTTATTCGTTTCAGCATATATGTGTGATCTCCTTGTAGCAGCAATTAGCGATTAGCAATTAGCGATTAGCGGTTAGATATTTTCTAACAGCTATTTGCTAATTGCTAATCGCTGACAGCTAATAACAAAATCACGGATATTCCGAAGAATATCCGCAATTCGTTATGATAGTCAGACTTTATTACTTGTTTGCAATAACTGCAACGCCGGGAAGCTCCTTGCCCTCGAGGTATTCGAGAGAAGCGCCGCCGCCTGTGGAGATGTGGGACATCTTATCGGAGAAGCCCAGCTGGATAACAGCTGCTGCGGAGTCGCCGCCGCCGATGATTGTGGTAGCATCTGTATCAGCCAGAGCCTGTGCTACGGCAATTGTACCTGCAGCGAGAGTGGGGTTCTCAAATACGCCCATAGGTCCGTTCCATACAACGGTCTTTGCGGACTTTGCAGCCTCTGCGAAGAGAGCACGTGTCTTTTCGCCGATATCGAGACCCTCCATATCTGCGGGGATCTTGTCGGAGTCAACAGTCTTGACGTCGATAGGTCCGTCGATAGGATCGGGGAAGTTAGCTGCAACAACGGTATCAATGGGGAGAAGAAGCTTCTTCCCGTTCTTCTCAGCCTTTTCCATCATTTCCTTGCAGTAGTCGAGCTTTGTGTCGTCAACCAGAGAAAGACCTACCTCGTAGCCCTTTGCCTTGAGGAATGTATAAGCCATACCGCCGCCGATGATAAGTGTATCGCACTTTTCAAGGAGATTGGAGATAACGTTGAGCTTGTCAGCGACCTTTGCACCGCCGAGGATAGCAACGAAGGGACGGACGGGATCCTCAACAGCATTTCCGAGGAACTTGATCTCCTTCTGCATGAGATAGCCTACAGCTGTCTCCTTAACGAACTTTGTAACGCCTGCTGTGGAAGCGTGTGCACGGTGAGCGGAGCCGAAAGCGTCCATAACGAATACCTGACCGTCAACGAGGTCTGCCAGCTCCTTGGAGAGGTTCTCGCCGTTCTTGGTCTCGTCAGCGCCTCTGAAGCGTGTGTTCTGGAGAACAACGATCTCGCCGTCGTTCATTTCTGCAACAGCCTTCTTAGCGTTGTCGCCGACAACTGTATCATCAGCTGCGAAGGTAACCTTAACGCCGGGGAGCAGCTCAGCAAGTCTGTCAGCCGCGGGCTTTAAGGAGAACTTGTCCTCGGGGCCGTTCTTGGGCTTGCCGAGATGTGAACAGAGAACGACCTTTCCGCCGTTTTCGATAAGCTTCTTGATAGTGGGAAGAGCCGCTGTAATTCTGTTATCGTTTGTGATAACGCCGTCCTTAAGAGGAACGTTGAAATCAACTCTTACGAGAACCTTCTTGCCCTTGACGTCGATATCGTCAACTGTGACTTTGTTTAATCCTGCCATTGGTATGACATCCTTTCATAATACATTTTCGGAAATGACTTCTGATGTTCCGAAGTCAAACTATCCGTCAATACTATTATATACTATTATAACAATTTTTGCAATAGCTTTGAGCTAATTTTAAGAATTTTTTTACAAGGATTTTCAGGAAAAATCTAAAAAAGATGAGACCAATTCTAATCTCATTTTAATGTTATTTCCATTGTAATCTAATTGGTTTGGTGTATTATATGAATGTACTCAAAAGCAAGACTTTGAGTGATCGGACAGATCCTATCCGATAAGAAAATCTTATCGTTCGCTCTCCGTCAGCACCGGAGAGCGTCGGCGGAAAACCGCGGTAAGTTCCCCGGAATGAAGCTTATCCTTTGTTTCGGGGACTGCGACAGCAGGGTCAAACGAAAGGAGTTATTTTTATGGACAAATTACAAATGGCTGAGGAACTCATCAGAAGAACGAATGTTACCTACTCGGAGGCTGTAGAGGCTCTGGAAAGCACAGGCTGGAACATGCTTGACGCCATCGTTTATCTGGAAAAGCAGGGCAAGACAACAGGCTCGGTAAAATTCGGAAGGGTAAAGAAGACCGTGGGTGGCAGACTGAAAAAGACATGGGATTTCTGCTGCGGACGCGATCTTGAGATATATTACGGAAACGACAGAGTGGCCGATATCCCTCTGCTTGCGGCGATAATTATTACACTCTGTCTCTTTGAGATAGTGCTCCCCGCGGCAGTCATCGCGCTGCTCTGCGGCTGCTCGTTCAAGATAGCACAGCGGGGCACCGCATGCACGGAGCAGGGCAGCTGCGGATTTAACATCACCGCAGCCTCCGACAGGGCCGATCTTGAAAAGTGACCGAATGCGTCTGATACAATATTGCAGTGAGAAGGCGGCTGCTCCCGTCTCCGAAGGACGGGAGCAGCCATGCCGCGCAAAGTCCCCATATCGTTTCCGAACATTAATTAGGTAGTACGGCACAAATCTTTGATTTGTGCCGCTGAAAATCCTGTTTTACAGGATTTTCAGCCAATAACTGCCCTTCGGGCAGTTATTGAGTACGCACTATAATAATCATCAGAAAATGTAAAAATCATATTAATTTTTGGAAAAATCTCTAAAGACTATTGCATATTATAAAATCATATGATATAATAATTATATAAAAAAATATCTGATTTTTGGATTTTTTGGAGGTATTATCATGAAACGGTTAAAAGGCTTTACTCTCATTGAACTTATCGTCGTTATGGCCATAATCGGAGTTCTTGCGGCGATCCTCGTTCCTGTGCTGATATCTTACATGAACGACGCCAAGCTTTCCACTGCCAACGCCAATGCAAAGCTGATGTACAACGCTTCGGCAGAGTACGCTACCTTGTGCGACGTTCACGAAGGCGAGCTCGTGCAATCCATTTCGACGTATAAAATGGTGCCTGTGGGTTCCTCGGAGAATATACCCTACGACGGAAAGAATCTCGGTAAATTTATCAGCAAGCTTTACTGCACCGGCAATAAATCGGGGTATGTTTCGGTAAAAATGGACCTGTATACTCCCAAAAAGACAGCATGGGCAGATTCGGAGAACAGCAAATATGTAGGGTATTATCCCGAGCCTGCGGAGAAATCCGGCGAGTCTCTGACTCTTTCATGACACTAAGCGGAAAAAAATCACCGAAAGGAGGATCGTAATATGGATTCGTACAGAGAAAAGGCGGAGACTCTCAGCCGACAGTTCGGCATTTCACCGACAGACGCCATGAAGGCTCTTGAAGCATGCGACGGCGATATCATCGACTCGGTAAGTCTCCTTGAATGTCAGGGCATCATCAAAAGGACCTCCGCCACTTTCAATACGGACAGAAGAACGGAATCAACGGGTGGATCCTCTTACGGAGAAGCCCGTCATGTGAATTACGATCCCTCTTCGGAAGCAGATCACAGCTTTTCGGGTTTTAATGAAAAAGCGGCGGGTCTGTTCAGAAAGAGTATCGAGTATAAGCTGGCAGTCTTCAAGGGCGAAAAGAATATTGTGGAGCTGCCGCTGCTTATCGTTATCGTGCTGGCACTGGCTGTATTCTGGCTTACGCTCATGCTGCTCGCAGTGGGACTGCTGGCGGGGTGCAGGTATGAGATATCGGCGGATCAATAAAACTACGGAGAATAAATTATCATGTCAGACAAGATATTAATAGTAGAGGATGAGCTTCAGCTTGCGCGGTTCGTAGAGCTGGAGCTTTCGCACGAGGGGTATGAAGTCGCAAAGGCGGCGGACGGAAGAACGGGTCTGGAAATGGCGGAGAGCGGAGAGTATGACCTTATGCTGCTGGATATCATGCTTCCCGAGCTTAATGGACTGGAGGTGCTCCGCAGGCTGAGAAGGAGCTCTGATATGCCCGTGATAATGCTTACGGCAAGGGACGCTGTAATGGATAAGGTATCGGGTCTCGATATGGGCGCCAACGATTATATGACCAAGCCCTTTGCCATTGAGGAGCTTCTTGCGAGGATAAGGGCTGTGCTTCGTCAGACAGAGCCCAAGGAGGCTCCCGCCGAACACGTCACTGAGGCGGATATCCTCGAGATAGACGGAGTTGTGGTAGATACCGCACGTCATACGGTGACCTGCAGCGGAGAGCCCGTGGAGCTTACAAACCGCGAATTCATGCTGCTTGCGGCGCTTATGAAGAACCGCTCTATCGTCATGTCCAGAGAGGTGCTTCTGGAAAAGGTGTGGGGATATGATTATATGGGCGAGACCAACGTGGTCGATGTGTACATAAGATATCTCCGCAGCAAGATAGACGATGTTTTCGGGATACATCTTATAACCACAGTCCGCGGCGTGGGATATGTTATCAAATGATCGGGCGGCAGGGGATAAATGCCTATGAAGAAGAAGGATACCCATGAAAGGACTGCGTCTAACAGATCACTTGCAAAGCAGATCAACAATTACTGGATAAACGCGTCCTTAGGGAATTTCATTGCGCTGGATATCATTGTCTTTTTTACTGCGGTGATAGTCCGCTGCATTGCCGAGGAGGCAAAGTACGGCGTAAAGGGACTGCTTGTCCCGAGATATTTTGATATAAGCATGGAAACGGGAATACTTTACTGCTTCGACGAATATTCCGCCGATCTTGATACATTTTTCGTTGTTCTGATATGCTGTATGGCAGCGGTATGCGTAACGGAGATACTCATGCTTGCGGCAGGGGCGTACCGCGGAGGTAAGGAAGCGCGGCGGATATTAAAGCCTATCAACGACATTGCCGTGTCCGCTGTGGATCTGGCAACATCATCGCAGCTTTCGGCGTCGGTGCCGCCGGAAAAGGCTCCCGCCGATGAGCATAAGGACGTGGACTTCAGCGACCTTCAGACTGCCATCAACAAGCTGGACCCCACCGCGGAAGCTCATATCCATACGGGAAACAGCGACCTGGAGGGGCTGGAAGAGGCGGTCAACTCCCTTCTCGACCGAATGAGGGAATCCTATCTGCAGCAGGCGCAGTTCGTCAGCGACGCTTCTCACGAGCTGAGGACTCCCATTGCCGTAATAAAGGGCTACGCGGGCATGCTTGACCGCTGGGGAAAGACCGATGAAAAGGTCCTTGACGAAGCTATCGCCGCGATAAACAACGAATCGGAGCATATCGGCAAGCTGGTGGAACAGCTGCTGTTCCTCGCAAGGGGAGATAACGGCAGGCAGAATGTCAATATGGATGTTTTCTCGCTGTCGGATATGATGAAGGAGGCGTATTCGGAATACCGCCTTATCGACGACAAGCACGAGTACATCTGCGATATCAACGGCGAGTTCATGGCATACGGCGATGTTTCCATGATAAAGCAGGCGGTGCGAATACTGACGGACAATGCGAAGAAATACACTCCCGAGGGCGGAGAGATAGTGCTCCGTGTGAAGCGGAACGTCAAGGGAGAGGTATGCTTTGAGGTGCAGGACAACGGTATCGGCATGAATCAGACCGATATCGAGCATATTTTCGAAAGGTTTTACCGTGCAGACCCTGCGCGGAGCCGTGATACGGGGGGCTGCGGACTGGGACTTTCCATTGCGAAGTGGATAGTGGACCGCCACGGAGGACGGTTCGAGGTCTCCAGCGTTGTGGGGATAGGAACGCGCATGACGGTGGTGCTCCCGAAGATGAATCCCGACAGCACGGATTTTATCCTCAACGACGAAAAGCCTGCCACAAGCAGGTTCCGCGGGTAGTACGGATATATGAAAAATGCAGGAAATCCGGAGAGAATGTCTCTGTTTCCTGCATTTTTTTAGGCAATACCGCACAAAGCTTTGTGCGGTATTGCCTTATACTAATCCCCAATTAAAAAGTGTACAAAAAATCAAGCAAAATCTTAGATTTATGGATTTTGCGCAGATTTTTTGTCTACACTTTTATTGGGGATTAGTATTATATATCCATCAGCTCGGATAAAGCGTAAGCTATTCCGTTGTCGTTGTTGGAGCGGGTGACGAGATCTGCGGCGGCAAGTATCTCGGGGGTGCTGTTTGCCATGGCAACGCCTGTTCCTGCGGCGTTTATCATGTCGATATCGTTGCCGCTGTCGCCGAAGGCTATTATCTCCGACTGTGATACTCCCAGCAGCTCGCCCGTTTTCAGCAAAGCCTTTCCCTTGTTCACGCCCTTTTTCGTTATTTCCAGATTGTTCATCCCGCCGCTGACCACGGTTATCCCTTCAACAGTGTTAAGATATTCCGCAGTTTTTGCCCGGTCGGTAAAGCCGCCCCTGCCGTCCACGGAGAAATTCAGCGTTATCTTGTGGACGGTTATCCCTTCGCCGTATACGAACTGCGCGAGGTCGTCTACGTATATCCGCGTGTTCCGCAGATAATTCTTCATATACTCCGAAAGCGCGAGGGAATCTATTATGCTTATCTGCGACCTTTCCTTGTAGGCCTTGCCGTTTATGAAGGCGTCAACGGAAATATCGAAGCGTTTCAGCCCCGTAATTATCTCCGACGCTTTTTCGCATTCCATAGGCTCTTCGAAGAGAAGCTCGCCGCTTTTCACATTGTAGACAGCCGCACCGTTGCAGGTCACGGCATATTCTATACAGCCCAGCCCGAGGACGTTCTCGGGGATCCCCATAAGCGGTCTGCCCGTGGAGGGGATGATATATGCGCCCTGTGCGGCAGCCTTTTTCAGAGCGGCTGCGGTCTCGGGGAGTATTTCTTTCTCGTCCGAATAGAGGGTGCCGTCCAGATCGACGGCGATCATTTTATAGTCCATATCTGCTCCTTACCCAAAAAATCGGAGTATAGATGTCATATACTCCGATTAGTTTTATGATTATTACAGATCCACAAAATACTGACGGGGATCCTTTTTATTGATCCTTACGACCACCTTTCCGTCGGAGAGCTTCTCCGAAGGGTTTTCGGGCATATTTATCTTTTTGTACTTGTACACCTTACCGTTTTTCGGGTCCTTCCATTCGCAGAAGAGATTGTAGTGTATCTTCTGAGTTCCGGTGCCGATAAAGTATTCCTTTACGCCGGTAACCTTTGCGATGACATTTTCGCCCTTTTCTATCATTATGTCATTGACCAGAGCATATATGCCCGAAATGAGGAAAAATGCGGCGAATATGTACAGGACAGAAGGTGCAAGGGAAAGCATAAGCGTTTCGAATGCGGTGTTGTCATCTGTAATGAGCGGATTTACCACGACGAAATGTACTATCAGAGCCGCTGCTAGAAACAGCGCTGCGCCCACGAAGGATAAAATTGCTGAATATAAATACTCATGTCTTTTCATGTCAATACCTCGATTCGTTAATGTGAAAAGCTTTTTGTGTTTACACATTAAATCTGAACAGAACGATATCTCCGTCCTGCATTACGTACTCCTTGCCCTCGGAGCGGACAAGTCCCTTTTCCTTTGCGGCGTTCATGGAGCCGCATGCCATAAGGTCGTCGAAGGATACCACCTCGGCGCGGATAAAGCCCTTTTCGAAGTCGGTGTGGATCTTTCCCGCTGCCTGAGGAGCCTTTGTGCCCTTTTTGATAGTCCATGCCCTGACCTCGGGCTGTCCCGCTGTGAGATAGGAGATAAGTCCCAGAAGTGAATAGCCCTCCTTGATTATCCTGTCAAGACCGGATACCTCCAGTCCCAGCTCGGACAGGAACATCTGCTTATCCTCGTCGCCCATATCGGATATCTCCGCTTCAAGCTGCGCGCATATGGGCAGCACCGCAGCGTTTTCTTCCTTTGCTATCTCGCAGACGGTCTTATAGTGCTCGGAGGATTCGATATTGTTCTTGAAGTCATTCTCGCTAAGGTTTGCCGCGTAGATGACGGGCTTTGCGGAAAGCAGGGGAGTGGACCTGATAAGCTCCGCCTCTTCCTCGGTGTAGTCAAATGAGCGTGCGGAGTGACCCTCCTCCAGATGCTTTTTCAGTCTTTCGAGGAAATCTATCTCCGACTGATATTTCTTATCGCCCTTGACCATTTTCTTAGCGCGGTCTATCCTGCGGTCGATAAGCTCGATATCGGAGAAGATAAGCTCCAAGTCGATAGTTTCGATATCTCTGCGGGGGTTGATGTTTCCGTCCACGTGAACGATATTGTCGTCCTCAAAGCAGCGGACAACATGAACGATAGCGTCTACCTCGCGGATATTCGACAGGAATTTGTTTCCCAGACCCTCGCCCTTTGAAGCGCCCTTTACCAGTCCTGCGATATCGACGAATTCAAGAGTTGCGGGGGTGAATTTCTCGGGGTTATACATTTCCCGAAGCTTGTCAAGGCGCGAATCGGGAACGGAAACTATGCCCACGTTCGGCTCGATAGTGCAGAACGGATAGTTTGCGGATTCGGCGCCTGCGTTCGTAAGAGCGTTGAACAGTGTACTTTTTCCCACGTTGGGGAGTCCTACCATACCTAATTTCATTTTTTTAAGTTCCTTTTCAGTATATGATCATTTTTTGCAGTGCAGTTTTATCAGAAGTCCTCGTCAAAGTTCAGGCTTTTAACGTACTCGTCGGCGTCGAAATCCTCCTGAGGAGCAGCCTTTTTCTTCATGACCTTTTTGGTGTGACCGCAGCCGCAGGCGTTTCCGATGATAAGTCCGATGAGGAACGAACCTACAACGATGATGAGCGCCAGTCCCTTAGTTACCTTCATTTCTTCCCGTGATGCTTTGTTTACGGCAGATAAAATTTCTTCGATCATTTTGATTATCCTTTCAAAAGTATTGTCCGACATTGCGGACATGATTTTCTTCATACATTATTATATATCATTTCTCTCAAAAATGCAATAGTTTTGAAAAAAATATCGGGGAGTCATTATATTACGAAAAATGTCGGAATGTAAACAAATTGTAAACTTGACAATATCTGCGGAAAATGCTATAATAAAGTGATATGTATATTTTCTTCCCTGCAAGATATAATAGTAAAGAATTTATTTTTTGCGAGGAGTATTGCCATGGAAGAAAATGACAAGGAAAACAACGACGTATCTTCCGATATGAGCGACCGTCTCAAGCAGGCGGAGCTTATCGAAAAAATGGGGGAGATATCGTCTCAGAATTCAAAGCACCTTATTCACTGCCTTACGATAATCGGTCAGGTGGAGGGTCATTATATCCTGCCGCCCACCGACAAGACCACCAAGTATGAGCATATCATGCCCACGCTTGTCGCCATTGAACAGGACCGCTCCATTGAGGGGCTGGTCATCGTTCTGAACACCGTGGGCGGCGACGTGGAGGCGGGGCTTGCCATATCCGAGCTTATCGCGGGAATGAAAACTCCCACCGTTTCGGTGGTACTCGGCGGAGGACATTCTATCGGCGTTCCGCTGGCGGTGTCGGCGAAGAAGTCCTTCATCGTGCCGTCGGCGACCATGACTATCCACCCCGTCAGGACCAACGGACTTGTGCTGGGAGTACCCCAGACCATGCGCTGCTTTGAAGCCATGCAGGACAGGATAACAGGCTTTGTCTGCCGCAACAGCAGGATATCCGCCGAGCGGTATACCGAGCTTATGCTGAACACCGGCGAGCTTACCATGGACATGGGAACGGTCTTGAACGGCGAAGCTGCGGTCAGGGAAGGACTTATCGACAGCTTAGGCGGGCTATCCGACGCTATCGACTGCCTCTACAAGCTTATCGAAGAGGGCGAGCCGAGATACTCCTGATGATGTAGTGAATGGTGAATAGTGAAGAGCGATCAGCAATTAGTGAATAGTATTATAAGAATGAATTCGGAATACCGATTACTAAGGACTGACAGCTAATAGCTAATTGCTAATGGCTAATTGCTGATTGCTGACTTACCGACAAGGAGATATTATGAGCATTATTGAAGCGGTATTACAGGGAATAATTCAGGGAGCGACGGAGTTTCTTCCTGTGTCAAGCTCGGGACATCTTTCGGTGTTCCAGCATTTTACGGGCATAGAGGGCGAGGAGGCTGTCATCTCCACAATGGTGATGCATGTGGGAACGCTTGTCGCCGTATTTATTGCATTTTGGGCGAAGATAAAGGCACTGATACTTGAATTTTTACAAATGATAAAGGATATCTTTACGGGAAAATTCAAATATTCCGAAATGAACGGCAACCGCAGAATGATAGTCATGATAATCGTGTCCATTCTGCCGCTGTTCGGCTTTTACATATTCAGGGACTTTTTCACGGGACTAAGCTCGGACAGCGATATCATCGTGGAGGGCTGCGCATTCCTGTACACGTCTGCGCTGCTGTTCATCGCGGACAGATACTCAAAGGGCACCAAGTCCGCAGGTGAGACCACCGTCGGCGGAGCCCTTACTGTCGGCGTATTTCAGGGTATCGCCCTTGTACCGGGAATTTCCCGTTCGGGTTCGACCATATCGGCTGCGCTCCTTACGGGCATGAAGCGGGAGGACGCCGTTGAGTACAGCTTTATCCTCGGCATACCCGTCATACTGGCAGGCTCTCTGTCGGAGCTCATGGACGCGGGCGCTTCCACGGAGACTATTGAGGTTTTCCCGCTTATCGTGGGCTTCATTGCTTCGGCAGTTACGGGATATTTTGCCATAAGACTGCTGAAATGGCTTATAAAATCGGATAAATTTAGGATATTTTCCATATACACATTTATCCTCGGCATCGCAGTTATCGGCGCGGGGATACTTGAAAAAACAGGGATCATCTGATACGGTGCGGGACGGTGTTCCTGCATCGCGGAATTCTTCGGGAGGTTTTTTGATTGGCTGCAGGCAAAAATACAAGATCGACAAAGGGAAAGGCTTCGTCCTCCGCAAAGGGGAAGAGCTCCTCGGGCAGCTCAAGGGGAAAGGCTGCCGTAAAGAATCAGAACGACAGAGTGTTATGGTCTGCCGTTATGTTTGCCGCAGGAGTGCTCGTGCTGGCGTTTGCCGTGGTAAAGGGCGAGTCTGCGTGGCTTTCCATACATAACTTTTTTCTCGGCATGTTCGGAGCGGCGGTCTTTCTGGTACCGCCCGTGCTGATGTACACGTCCCTTATGATAGCAAGGGACACCTCGGGAGACCACATCAAGGGCAGGATGATTCAGAGCATTATCCTGATAGTCATTCTCTGCGGAATGCTCAGGATATTCTCAAGCATGACCATTCCCGAGGGAATAAGCTTTATGAACAGGCTCACCGAGCTGTACGAAAGCGGCAAAGAGCTTATGGGCGGCGGACTTATGAGCCTTTTCCTGGGCGAGACGCTGCTTGCTGTATTCGGAAAAACGGGGGCGGGGATAATCATAAGCCTTCTCGCCTTTGTGTGGATACTGCTGCTTTTCAACAAGACGGTATTCGATATCCTCCGCGTCATCAAGGGCTGGTTTGTCACCGCCGTGGACGCCAGGGACGAGTATGAGGAAGTCCCCGAGCCCGTAAGGAAAAAACGTCCCGAGACTGCGGAATTCAAGGAGCCCCCCGGAGCGGCTAAAAGCAGAAAGCAGCGGGAGGTCAGACAGGCGGAGGAGGACGTTCCCCGTGACGACTTCGACATCGACATAGCTATCCCCTCAAAGCAGACCAAAAAGGATAAGAAAAAGGCACAGGTCGACGAGGAAGCGGATATCATCGCACAGACCATTGCCGCCAACGAATCGGTCAAGAACAAGGCAAAGGCTGCTTTAGCCGAGCAGAAGCAGAACGCCGCTGCCGCAAAGCAGGATATGAACAGCGCTTCGGGCGAGCTGGACGATATCATCAGAAAGGCTGCGCTTTCGGGAAGAAATGCAAAGCAGTCGGCGGAAAGCGCCGCTATTTCGGGAAACAGGCAGGAAAAGCAGCCGTCTGCGGAGGAGGATACCGCTCCCGCTTCAAACGTCGGAGCTTCTTCCGTCACTGCCGCCGCGCCGTCGGAGACTGCTCCCATGCAGACAATGCGCAGTGAAGCGCCTGCCGCACCGAGAAAGTATACTGCTCCCCCCGCAACTGTCGGGTCTGTGAGTGAAAAGCACGGAAAGGGGCTTTTCGGCGGAAAATCCTCCACGCTGGCTTCAAATAAGATCACCGACGAAGAGGACCTGGATATGCCTGAGGCAATGACCGCAAAGGATATCCAGAAGGAGATAAACGCCGAAGAGAAAAAGGTCATCGAGTACCATTTCCCGCCTATCGAACTGCTTCGTGAAAGTCACAACGACATCAATGCCGAAAATGCCGAGGCTGAAATGAAGGCAAATGCGGATATCCTTGTGAACACGCTGAAAAGCTTCGGCGTTATGACGAGGATAGTGGATATCCACCGCGGACCTACCGTAACAAGATACGAGCTCCAGCCCAGCGCAGGCGTGAAGATATCCAAGATAACCAATCTTGCAGACGATATCGCCCTCAACTTAGCGGCGGAGGGTGTCCGCATAGAAGCGCCCATTCCCGGAAAGGCTGCGGTGGGCATAGAAGTCCCCAACCGCGTCAAGGACACCGTTACAATGCGGGATATCATCGGCTCCGATGAGTTCAAGAACGCCAAGAGCAAGCTGACCTTTGCAGTGGGAAAGAATATCGACGGTGAAATTGTTCTCGGAGATATTTCCAAGCTGCCCCATGTCATTATTGCGGGAACTACAGGCTCGGGTAAATCTGTTTGTACGAACGGCATTATCATGAGTATACTCTACAACGCAACTCCCGACGAGGTGCGCATGGTGCTTATCGACCCCAAGGTGGTCGAATTCAAGATATACGACGGCATACCTCATCTGCTGATACCCGTGGTCACCGACCCCAGAAAGGCGGCAGGCGCGCTGGCATGGGCTGTACAGGAAATGCTCAAGCGGTACAAGCTTTTCGCCGACCGCAATGTGCGCGATATCAACGGATATAACGAGAAAGCACTTACCTGCGACGATATGGAGCCGCTGCCCAGAATAGTCATCATAATCGACGAGCTTGCCGACCTGATGATGGCGGCTGCGGGCGAGGTGGAGGATTCTATCTGCCGTCTGGCGCAGATGGCAAGAGCTGCGGGAATGCACCTTATCATCGCCACACAGAGACCTACCGTGGACGTTATCACGGGACTTATCAAGGCGAATATCCCCTCGAGAATTGCCCTTAAGGTGGCTTCGGGCATCGACTCGCGGTCTATCATCAACGAGATAGGCGCGGAAAAGCTTCTCGGTCAGGGCGATATGCTGTACTTCCCCACAAGCTTTGCAAAGCCTGTGAGAGTGCAGAACTGCTTCACCTCCGACAAGGAAGTGAGCGCAGTCGTTGACTACATCAAGAACGGCTCAGGAAACGTCGAGTACGACGAAAGCATTATGAACGAGATAGAGAGCAACATCCCCGCCGCAAAGGGCGAAAAGCCCGCCGACAACGGCAAAAGCTACGAGGGCGGCGACGACGACCTGATAGAACGGGCTATCGAATGCGTGGTGGACAACGGACAGTGCTCCACGTCTTATTTACAGAGAAAGCTTAAGCTGGGCTATGCCCGCGCGGCGCGTATCGTGGACGAGCTTGAAGAAATGGGCGTGGTGGGACCTCAGGACGGCGCAAAGCCAAGACAGGTCCTTATGACGAGAGAGTCCTATTTACAGCGCAGAATGGGGACAAACGAGGCGGTGACCTATTACGACAACACCCCCTCGCCGTCCTCCGACGACGAGTAAAGAAGAGGTCTTACAATGGCAAAGAAAAAGTCCCCCGGGTCGGGGAAAAAGCTGATAAAGAGCGTGATCGCGGCTGCGGCTGTGTTTGCGGTATGCGTGCTCTGTCTTGTGGGCGTTTGTATTGAAAAGGGAGTCTTTAATGAGGAGCTTCTCGATAAGAAGGTGTCTCTTCCCGATATTACGCCCTCAAAGGTGGAGCCCGACGATAATTTCGATTTCGGCGTGTACTATTTCGACGTGGGACAGGGCGACAGCGAGCTTATCGTTTCAGGAGATACCGCGGTGCTTATCGACGCGGGAGAATCCGAATACGGAAAGACTGTGGTGAAAAATATCAAGGCTCTCGGCATTGAAAAGCTTGATTATATCATAGCGACCCACCCTCATGCGGACCATATCGGCGGACTTGCGGAGGTGATCGAAAGCTTTGAGGTGGGGAAGATAATTGCCCCGAGAGTGTCCGATGAGCTTACTCCCACGACGGCGGTGTACGAGGATATGCTGGACGCTGTCAAAGCAAAGGGAATGAAGCTTACCGCCGCAAGGGCGGGGAATACATATTCCCTTGACGGAGCAGAACTGGAGATACTGGCACCCTTGTCCGACGATTATGATAATCTGAACGATTTTTCGGTGGTATGCAGGGTCACTAAGGGAGATATTTCCTTTTTGTTCACGGGAGATGCTTCAAAGGCGTCCGAAGCGGATATGACCGCAAGCGGCGAGGAGCTGTACGCAGATGTTCTTAAGGTGGGACATCACGGCAGCAAGACAGCCTCCACGAATGCGTTTCTTGAGGAAGTAACGCCGTCGGTATGTGTGATATCCTGCGGGAAGGGCAATGACTACGGTCATCCCACCCGGGAGGCGCTGTCGCGGCTGGAAAAGCATACCGATAACATCTACCGCACCGATCTGAACGGCAATATCGCCATATTTACCGAGGGCGAAAAGCTTTATATAAAGACGGACACTTAATGAAAGAAAGGTGATATTATGCTCTGCGTTGACAGAATTGAGGGCAGATATGCGGTCTGTTATGAGGACAAAAAAAAGACGGACATTCCCTTGTCGGATATAATCGGAAATGTACGGGAGGGGGATATTCTCATCAAAAGCGGCAGCAGATACAGCATCGACAGAAAAGCCGCCGAAAGCCGTAAACAGGAGATGCTCCGAAAGCAGAACAGTCTATGGAGCGAGGACAGCGATTAGCGATTAGCGATTAGCAATTAGCGAATAGCATTAAGCGATTTATTATCAACAAAACTAATAGCTGATTGCTAATGGCTAATAGCTATTGGCTCTAATGATAGCTCAATTACAGGAGGAATTTATCAATGCCTAATGAAATTATCGGAAAGCTGAATGAGATCATACCTACCCTGTCAAAGGGACATAAAAAAATCGCGGAGTATATTATCGGACATTACGACAAGGCGGCGTTTATGACCGCTTCAAAGCTGGGCGCTATCGTGGGGGTAAGCGAATCCACCGTTGTGAGATTTGCCACCGAGCTGGGCTACGAGGGCTATCCCGAGCTGCAGAAGGCTCTTAAGGAATTCACCAGCAACAAGCTCACCACCGTCCAGAGAATGGACGTTATGACCGATCAGCTGGCGGGCGAGGACGTGCTGTCCAAGGTAATGAATTTCGACATCGACCAGATACGCCACACCCTTGACAGCCTTGACAAGGACGAGTTTTACAGGACAATCGACGCTCTCTGCGAGGCTAAGAGCATCTATGTCATCGGCGCAAGGTCTGCGTCTGTGCTGGCGAGATTTATTGTGTTCTATTTCAACGTCATGTTTGAGAATGTCAAGATAATCCACACCACCAGTACAAGCGAAATGTTCGAGCAGATACTCAACATCGGCGAGCACGATATCATGATAGGAGTAAGCTTCCCACGCTATTCCAAGCACACGGTGAAGGCGTTCCGCTATGCAAAGGAGAACGGCGCAAAGGTAATTGCCATTACCGACAGCCCCATGTCTCCCATTGCGGAAAATGCGGATTATCTGCTGCTGGCGCGGAGCGATATGGCTTCCTTTGCGGATTCTCTCGTTGCGCCCATGAGCCTTATCAATGCGCTTATCACGGCAGTGAGCATGCGCAAGAAGGACTACGTTTCCGCCAATTACGAGCGCCTTGAACGCATCTGGGACGAGTACGAGGTGTACGAAAAATCGGACGATCAGGATTACAGCAAGTGATCCCGAAAGGATTATAAAATGAATTACGACTGTATAATCATCGGCGGAGGAGCCGCGGGAGCAATGGCTGCCATAACTGCCGCCGACTGTGGAAAAAATGTGCTTATCATCGAGAAGAACGATCATATCGGGAGAAAGCTCCGCATTACGGGAAAGGGACGCTGCAACGTCACCAACAACTGTGACAGGGATACATTTATGGCGAATATCCCCGTGAATTCAAGGTTCCTGTTTTCCGCATATTCAAAGTTTTCCTCCGAGGATACCATGGACTTTTTCGAGAGACTGGGCGTTCCTCTCAAAACCGAAAGAGGGAACCGTGTTTTCCCCGTCAGCGACAAGGCGGAGGATATCGTCAATGCGCTTAAGGACGCGATATCCGAAAGAAGCATAACTGTCAAAAAGGGCAAGGTCACCGATATCATCATCGAGGACGGCACTTCCCTGGGAGTTGTACTGAACGGCAATCCTATTTACGGGGAGAGCGTGCTTATCGCCACGGGGGGGAAGTCCTATCCCGTGACGGGCTCGGACGGGGACGGATATATTTTCGCTAAAAAAGCGGGGCACAGGATAACGCCAATAAAGCCTTCGCTGGTGCCCATTATTTCCGAGGAAAAATACTGTGCCGATATGATGGGGCTGTCGCTGAAAAACGTCACACTTAAGCTGTTCGACACCAAGACGAACAAGGAGCTTTATTCGGAAATGGGGGAGATGCTCTTCACTCATTTCGGAGTATCGGGACCCCTTGTATTAAGCGCGTCAAGCCATATCCGCAAAATGGAGCGGGGCAGATATAAGCTGCTTATCGACTTAAAGCCCGCGCTGGACGAGAAAACTCTCGATAACCGCATTCAGCGGGATTTTTCCGAGGAGAAGAACCGCGATTTTGTCAATTCACTGGGAAAGCTGCTCCCTGCGAAGCTGATACCCGTTATCGTGAAGCTGTCGGGGATAGCTCCCGAAAAAAAGGTCAATCAGATAACCCGTGAGGAACGTTTCAAGCTGATGAACCTTATCAAGAATTTCCCCGTGACGGTGAAGGATTTCCGTCCGATAGACGAGGCTATCATCACAAGCGGCGGAGTGGACGTTTCCGAGATAAACCCCAAAACTATGGAGTCCAAGCTTATAAAGGGACTTTATTTTGCGGGAGAGGTCATCGACGCGGACGGATATACCGGCGGATTCAATTTGCAGATAGCCTTTTCCACGGCGTATTCCGCGGGGCTTGCTATGGGACAATATGATCATTAAATGAACAGGAGGAATTTATCATGTCT
Organism: Oscillospiraceae bacterium; assembly: GCA_022768245.1. Classification (GTDB taxonomy): domain Bacteria; phylum Bacillota; class Clostridia; order Oscillospirales; family Ruminococcaceae; genus RGIG4694. The sequence goes on along the minus strand of JALEMR010000024.1, from coordinate 6,708 downwards.
ATAAATGTAGCTATCGACGGTCCTGCGGGAGCGGGAAAATCTACTTTGGCACGGGCTGCGGCAGGAAGACTGGGTTATATCTACGTCGATACGGGAGCGCTTTATCGCTCGGTGGCGTACTATGTCCTTAAAATGGGGAAGGACCCCAAGAACAGCGGGGAGGTCATTGCTCTTCTGCCCGGTATCAGACCCGAGCTTAAATACATTGACGGAGTACAGCATGTTTTCATCAACGGCGAGGACGTTTCCGAGCATATCCGTACATCGGAGGTGTCCATGAACGCATCGGCTGTTTCCGCGATTCCCGAGGTGAGACAGTTCCTCTTCGACATTCAGAAGAACATCGCCGCAAACAACGATATCATCATGGACGGACGGGACATCGGCACGGTAGTGCTCCCCGATGCGCAGGTGAAGATATATCTTACCGCTTCGGATAAAGTCCGCGCCGAGAGACGGTGCGCCGAGCTTATCGCAAAGGGCGAAAATGCGGACTTCGAGACCGTTCTGGAGGATATCCGCCGCAGAGATTATAACGATATGCACCGTGAGACTGCTCCGCTGAAACAGGCGGAGGACGCAGTTCTGCTGGACACCTCGGAGCTTGACCCCGAACAGTCGCTTAGCAGGCTTGTTGAAATAATCAAAAGCAGGATATAGGAGGATAGTCATGTACATTGCAAGCGATAAAAGATACGATAACATGGTCTACAGAAGAACGGGCAGGAGCGGTCTTAAGCTCCCCGTGATATCGCTGGGACTGTGGCAGAATTTCGGCTACACCGACAGCTTTGAAAACAGTGAGAAAATGTGCCGCACCGCCTTTGATCTGGGAATCACCTACTTCGATCTGGCGAACAACTACGGAAGTCCCTATAACGGCTCTGCGGAGGAAAACTTCGGCAAGGTGCTTGACAGGGGACTTCGCAGCTACCGCGACGAGCTCATTATCTCCACAAAGGCAGGCTATGATATGTGGCCGGGACCCTACGGCGACAAGAACGGTTCAAGAAAATATCTGACCGCAAGTCTCGATCAGAGCCTTAAGAGAATGGGTCTTGATTATGTGGATATCTTCTATCATCACATATATGACCCCGATACTCCGCTGGAGGAGACCGCCCTCGCGCTGGATAATGCGGTCAAGCAGGGCAAGGCGCTGTATGTGGGCATCTCCAACTACAACAGGGAAAAGACTGCGGAGATACTGGAAATCTTCCGCGAGCTGAAAACTCCCTATGTGGTAAATCAGCCGTCCTATTCCATGCTCAACCGCTGGATAGAGCGTGATAAGCTGGACAAGCTTGCCATAGACGAAGGCTTTGGACTGGCGGTATTTTCTCCGCTGTATCAGGGGCTGCTGACCGACAGATATCTGCACGGCATACCCGAGGATTCGAGAGTGGGCAAGGGCAGGACATGGATAAGGGACGAGATAACCGAGAAAATGGTGGCAAGGCTGAATAAGCTCAACGATATCGCAAAGGGCAGAGGACAGACTCTGTCGCAGATGGCGCTTTCATGGGTGCTGAAGAATGAAGCGGTAACGACGGTCATCACGGGAGCAAGCAGACCGCAGCAGATAATAGATAATGCACAGGCTGCGCAGAAGCTGGAGTTCTCGGCGGAGGAAGAAGCGGAGATTGAAGAATTAATAAAAGATAATGGTTAATTTGTAGGTCAGGTGCGAGGCTGGGAGTAACAGCAAATAAAAAGTAAGTCCCGTATAAAAAGTTCGCCGGCCTTTCAAGGCCGCAGGTTTCCAAAGGGCAGCGCCCTTTGGTCGCCGCGCGCACGCGGCGAAACTCCCCGCGGGATGACCCGCTGCTATTTCCGCGTCGTTAGTTTTCAGCTTAGGCGACATCTGCCCGCGGAAGTGACCAAAAGTTGAAAAGACGAACAATTGATAACGCCGCCCGTGTAAAAAACACGGGATCTGACAAAGTAAATTCTGTTAGTATCTAACGGGAAGCCATGCTCGGGCGGCGTTGCATTTGAGAGCAGAGCGAATCAAATGCGCGGAGCTCTGCTCCGCCGAAAGCGAACAGAAAATCGTATGTAACCTTAAAAGTAAAACTTGTTCATATGTAAAGCGAACATCAACATAATAAATCAAACGAAAGGAACGATCATATATGCAGGCAATCATTAAATCGGAAGGCTATACCGCGGCGGTGGATTCACTGGGCGCGGAGCTGTCCTCATTGAAAACACCCGACGGCACAGAGTACATATGGCAGGCAGACCCCGAGGTCTGGAAGCGTCATGCTCCCGTGCTTTTCCCCTTTGTGTGCAGCACAGACAGCAAGAGATTCACCGTTAACGGCAGGGAATTCAAGATGTCAAATCACGGCTTTGCAAGGGACTCCGAATTCGTAAAGTCTGCCGAGACCGAAAACTCTGTGTCCTTCGTGCTGACATCCGACGAAAGGACTAAGGAATTATATCCCTTTGACTTTAGGTTCACCGTCACCTATACTCTCAATAAGAACAAGCTGACGGCGGTATATTCCGCGGAAAATACCGGCACCGAGACTATGTACTGCTTTATCGGCGGTCATCCGGGATTCAACTGTCCTCTTGAAGAGGGCGAGGAATTCTCCGACTACTATGTCAAGTACGAAAAGCCCGAAACTATCGTGCAGGAGCTGCCCGGGAAGAATATCACCGTGGCGGATAACACCGATACCGTCAATATCACGCGGGAGCTTTTCGCAAACGACGTGTTTATGAAGGAAAAGCCGAGTTCCTCCGAAGTTTCCCTGATCAGCAGAAAAAGCGGCAGGGGAGTGAAGGTCTCCTATGACAACAGCGGCTGTATCGCCGTGTGGTCGCCCTATAACGAGAAAGCAACATTTGTCTGCCTGGAGCCCTGGACCTCCGTCCCCGTCTACTGCGACAAGACCGAGGAACTGACCGAAATGCCCCACGCGCTAAAGCTTGCATCGGGAGAAAAGTACGATTTCTCCTTCACCGTGGAGATGGTAGTAAATAGCTAATAGCGATTAGCAATTAGCTATTAGCTATTAGAAATTAGCAATCAGTGATCAGCAATAAGTAAGGTTTTCCCTTGCTTCTAAGCACTATGGACTGTGGACTATTGGCTAATTGCTAATCGCTATTAGCTAATTGCTAAAAAATACATTATTATCTTGACAAAGCACGATATTTGTGGTATAATGCTAACGTGGTATGCAATATACCCGTAAAATTTTTGTAAAACAAAGGGGAAAAATTATGAAAACACTTAAGAAAATAGCAGCTTTGACTCTTTCCTGTCTGATGGCAGGAATGACTCTCACAGCCTGCGGCAAAACAGCCGACACTGCAGCTGACACAGCTTCCGACAATGCAGCAGCTTCCGATAAGGTGTACAACATCGGTATCTGCCAGCTCGTTGAGCATGAAGCTCTCGACGCAGCTACTCAGGGCTTCAAGGACGCTCTCGTTGAAAAGCTGGGCGAGGGAAATGTGACCTTCTCCGAGCAGAATGCTCAGGGCGAGTCCACAAACTGCGCTACTATCTGCACAGGCTTCGTTTCCGATAACTGCGACCTTATCCTTGCAAACGCAACTCCCGCTCTCCAGGCTGCGGCTGCCGCTACAAACACTATCCCGATAGTCGGCACATCCATAACAGACTACGCAACGGCTCTCGATATCGATGACTGGATAGGCAAGACAGGCACCAACATCACAGGTACCTCCGACCTCGCTCCTATCGACCAGCAGGAGGACATGCTCCTTGAGATGTTCCCCGAGGCTAAGACAATAGGTATCCTCTACTGCACATCCGAGGCTAACTCCAAGTATCAGGCAACAATGTTCGAGAACGCTCTCACCGAGGACGGCATTACATATAAGGAGTACACAGCAGCCGATTCCAACGAGATCCAGTCTGCGGTAACATCTGCAGTTGCAGAGTGCGACGTGCTCTATGTTCCCACCGATAACACAATGGCTTCCAACACCGAGATCATCAAGAACGTTGCCGTTCCCGCAGGGATCCCCGTTATCGCAGGCGAAGAGGGCATCTGCACAGGCTGCGGCGTTGCTACACTTTCTATCAGCTACTATGATATCGGTCATGCAGCAGGCGAGATGGCTTACGATATCCTCGTAAACGGCACAAATCCCGCTGAAATGGACATCCGGTTCGCTCCTCAGGTAACTAAGGAATACAATCCCGAGATCTGCGAGACTCTGGGCATCACACCTCCCGAGGGCTATGTAGCTATCGGAGAATAATTCCCGAATATTTAAAATCACAATAAGTATGCGATAACCGAGGTGAGCTTCATTTCGGTTATCGGCATATTTTTTGAAGAGATAAAGCGTTTGCGGGCATTGTCCGTATCCTGCTTTGTATAAACGAATCAACAACAAACGAACGGAGTGAAAATCTGAAATGAAGCCGATATCGACCCTTATTTCCGCGCTTCCCGGCTCTGTGGCTCAGGGACTGATATGGGGTATTCTTGCAATAGGCGTATACATTACATATAAGATCCTTGACTTTGCCGACCTTTCCGTAGACGGTTCTCTCGGCACGGGCGGAGCTGTTGCCGTTGTGCTCATCATCAACGGCTGTCCTGTTCCTCTGGCGCTGTTCATAGCGTTTATCGCAGGCTGTGCTGCGGGACTTGTAACGGGTCTGCTGCACACAACTCTCGGAATACCGGCTATCCTGTCGGGTATACTTACCCAGCTGGCGCTGTATTCAATCAACCTTGATATCATGGGACAGGCCAACACGGCTATCAACGTGGATAAGTATCCTCTTATCGTGTCGCTCAGATTCATACCCTCCACTATCATCAAAGGAGCGCTGTTCATTGCGGCGATAATTGCCATTCTGTACTGGTTCTTCGGTACGGAGCTGGGCTTTACTATCCGTGCGACCGGCTGCAACAAGAGCATGTCAAGAGCTCAGGGCATCAATACGAAAAGCTCCACAGTCATTGCCCTTGTTATCTCCAACGGTCTTGTAGGACTGGCGGGAGGACTTCTCGCACAGTATCAGGGCAACGCTGACGTAAATATGGGACGAGGCGCTATCGTTATCGGACTTGCCGCTGTCATCATCGGCGAGGTGCTTGGCGAGCTTATCCTCGGCAAGCATATGAATTTCGTAGGCAGACTGGTGTTTACAGCACTTGGCGCTGTAATATACTATATCGTTATCCAGATAGTACTCTGGCTGGGACTTTCGTCACAGAACACAAAGCTTTTCTCGGCTATCGTAGTTGCGATATTCCTTGCTGTTCCGTATCTGCGGAAGCAGTCCAAGAGCTCGTTCAAGAAGGCAGGAAAGGCTTCAATGAAAGGAGCGGAAGGCAATGGCTAAAAATATGCTGGAGCTCCACGATATCCGCAAGACCTTCAATCCCGGTACAATAAACGAGAAAAAGGCACTCTGCGGCGTGGATATCACCCTTGAAGAGGGAGATTTCGTAACCATCATCGGAGGAAACGGCGCGGGAAAATCCACTACTCTCAACGCTATCGCGGGAGTTTGGCCCGTGGATTCGGGAAGCATAATCATCAACGGTGAAAACGTTACGGGACTCTCCGAGCATCAGCGCGCAAAGCACATAGGAAGAGTGTTTCAGGACCCTATGACGGGAACTGCGGCAACTATGGAGATACAGGAAAATCTGGCTCTTGCGGCGCGCAGAGGAAAAAAACGCACTCTTGCGTGGGGAATCACCAAAAAAGAGCGTGAAGAGTATCACGAGCTGCTGAAAATGCTTGATCTGGGTCTTGAGGACAGAATGACCTCGAAGGTGGGGCTTCTTTCGGGAGGACAGAGACAGGCGCTGACGCTACTCATGGCAACGCTGAAAAAGCCGGAGCTTTTGCTCCTTGACGAGCATACCGCAGCCCTTGACCCGAAGACTGCCGCGAAGGTGCTGGAGCTTTCGGACAAAATCGTGGCGGAGAATAATCTGACCGCGCTCATGGTGACCCATAATATGCACCATGCGATAATTCACGGAAACCGCCTTATCATGATGAATAACGGCAGGATAATCTACGACGTGAAGGGTGAGGAGAAGAAGAACCTGAAGGTCGAGGATCTGCTGAAGAAATTCGAAGAGGCGAGCGGAACTGCACTGGACAACGACAGAATGCTGTTCGAGTCGCAGAAGGCTGATTAATAATGTCCCCTGCGGGTTGCTGCAGGGGATTTTTGTAATGATATGTAGTCATAACAGACAATTTACACGATGATAATTGGACAAAAGCTGACAAAAACGTAAAACCTCAAAAAATCACGAAAAAAGTCTTGACAAACAAGAATAGAAGTGATAGAATAAATACTGTTGTCACGGACGGCGCAAAACCGCCGAAATCCGAGAAATCAAGAAAATATGCAGAAGGATTTATGAACAAAATAAAAACTTTTGCAAAAGGGCTTGACAAAAGGAAATGACCGTGATATAATAAATAAGCTGTCACAAAGAGCTGCGAAAAACAGCGAAGGGTGGCGGTAAAAGAATTCTTGAAAATTGAACAATACAAATCAAGCAACCAAATACCCTTGAAAAATTCCTTTGGATTTAATTCCAGAGAACAGTAAAGGTCAAGCAAAGACTAAAAAATAAGCAAGAAACGTTAGCGATAACGAGCAAGGTTATATGACGAGTAAAATCGTCTTATGATACAAACTTTAAAGAGTTTGATCCTGGCTCAGGACGAACGCTG
>JALEMR010000101.1 GCA_022768245.1 Oscillospiraceae bacterium | reverse complement strand
GGCTTGTACAGAATGCAAGCAGCGCAATTACAACACCAAGAAGAACAAGAAGAATGACCCCGACAGACTTGAAATGAACAAGTACTGCAAGTTCTGCAAGAAGAAGACTCTTCACAGAGAAACAAAGTAAGCGAGGTGCTTAAGACATGGCTAAAAAAACTCAGTCCTCGAACCCCTCAAAATCCGCATTGTTGAAACAGGCTGAAGCCAAGGCAGAGCAAATCGTAGCACAGAAGGAAAAAGAAAAAAACAAGGACAAGTCTAAGCCCAAGGCAAAAAAGCAGAACGGCGTTGTCAAGTACTTCAAGGAGCTTAAAAGCGAATTCAAAAAGGTCGTATGGCCTTCGAGAAAGGCTGTCCTCAACAATACAGGCGTGGTGCTCGCAGTTGTTTGCGCGGCGGCTCTCGTTGTATGGGGGATAGATTCGGGATTTACCGCTCTTCTGAAGCTCTTTATCGATAATGTCGCGGCTTAATTGCTGCAATGTCCGTCAGAAAGGAAGATAAAGATGTCAGAAGAAGCAAAATGGTATGTCGTTCACACCTACTCGGGCTACGAGAACAAGGTGGCACAGACTATTCTTAAAGTAGTGGAAAACCGAAAGCTTCAGGGTCTTATCACAGAGGTTATCGTTCCGACGGAAACTGCAATGGAACAGACTGAAAGCGGAAAAATCCACGAGGTGGAACACAAGGTTTTCCCCGGATATGTTCTTGTAAAAATGATTCTCACCGACGATTCATGGTATGTTGTCAGAAACACCAGAGGCGTTACGGGATTTGTTGGTCCCGGATCCAAGCCCGTTCCTCTTACCGAAAAAGAGGTCGAGCAGCTGGGCGTTGAAAGAGGCAGGACCGTTGAAGTTAACTTTGCAGTCGGCGACAGCGTGAAGATCTCGGGCGGTCCTATGGAAGGCTTCATGGGTACCGTTCAGGGTATCAATACCGACGATCTGACCGTAGACGTTCAGGTCTCCATGTTCGGCAGAGAGACCCTCGCAACTCTTGAGATCACACAGGTAGTAAAGTCCGATTTCTGATCGGATAAAATCAAAGACTTGGATATGACAGTTGATGTCATTCATTCTTATTAATGGAGGTGTGCGTAATGGCACAGAAAGTAGTTGGCTTAATCAAGCTTCAGATCGCGGCAGGAAAGGCTACTCCTGCTCCCCCTGTTGGCCCCGCACTCGGTCAGCACGGCGTAAATATCATGTCATTCACTAAGGAATTCAATGAGAGGACCAAGAACGATATCGGTCTTATCATTCCTGTAGTTATTACTGTATATGCAGACCGTTCGTTTTCATTTATTACTAAGACTCCTCCCGCAGCTGTTCTTATCAAGAAGGAGCTTGGTCTTGAGTCTGCATCCGGCGTTCCCAACAAGGAAAAGGTTGGTAAGCTTACAAAGGCTCAGGTCCAGAAAATCGCTGAGATCAAAATGCCCGACCTCAATGCAGCTTCCCTTGAGGCAGCTATGAGCATGGTCGCAGGTACTGCACGTTCGATGGGCGTAGAGGTAGAGAAGTAATTATTTCTCACTCTTCCGAACGGAATTAAGAATTTGACCGTCCGATATTATACGGTGGGAGGATAGATCCGAACTATCCGTAGTTTTAATATTGCGGATCACCACTTTTAGGAGGAATTTTAATAATGAAACACGGAAAGAAATATGTTGAGAGCGCTAAGTCCGTTGACAGGACCAAGCTCTATGATACAACCGAAGCTCTTGCTCTTGCAGTTTCCAATGCAAAGGCAAAGTTCGATGAGACCGTTGAAGTACACATCCGCCTCGGCGTTGACTCCCGTCACGCTGACCAGCAGGTAAGAGGCGCTGTTATCCTTCCCAACGGTACAGGTAAAAACGTAAGAGTATGCGTTTTCTGCAAGGAAGACAAGTACGAGGCCGCTAAGGCAGCAGGCGCTGAATATGTAGGCGGTCAGGATCTCGTTGACAAGATCATGAAGGAAAACTGGATGGATTTCGACGTTGTTATCGCGTCTCCCGATATGATGGGTCTCGTAGGTCGTCTCGGTAAGGTCCTCGGTCCCCGCGGACTTATGCCTAACCCCAAGGCAGGTACTGTTTCTCCCGACGTTGCTAAGGCTGTTACAGAGGCTAAGGCAGGTAAGATCGAGTACCGTCTTGACAAGACCAATATCATTCACTGCCCAATCGGCAAGGTTTCATTCGGCGCTGAAAAGCTTAACGAGAACCTTGACGCTCTTATGGAAGCTGTTGCTAAGGCTAAGCCTGCAGCTGCAAAGGGTACTTACTTCAAGTCCTGCACTGTTGCTACAACAATGGGCGTAGGTATCCCCGTTGCTACCACAAAGTACGGCGTCTGATCAATTCAGAGATAATTACAGATCCGAGGAACGGCGGTTTCTCGGATTTTTTTATGAAGGGTGATCTTATGAGTATTTCCGAAAGGCTTTCCGCTCTGCGCAGAGAAATGAAACAAAACGGCGTTGATATGTACTATATCCCCACCGACGACTACCACGGATCGGAGTATGTGTGCGGCCATTTCAAGTGCCGCGAATACATCAGCGGATTTACGGGCTCCGCAGGCACTGTCATCGTCACCGACAGCTATGCGGGACTCTGGACCGACGGACGCTATTTTATTCAGGCGGAAAATCAGCTAGAGGGCACCGAGTATGTTCTGAATAAGTCGGGGGAGACGGGTGTGCTTACTCCTTCCGAGTTTATTCTGAAAAATCTCGGCAAAGGCGTTCTGGGCTTTGACGGGAAGACCGTCTCTGCCCGCTTTGCGGAAAAGCTCATCTCCGATATCGGAAGGGAACATATCCTTTCCGTTGACCTTATGGACAAGATATGGGAGGACCGCCCCGATATGCCCTGTGAGAAGGGCTTTTATCTGGACGAGAAATACTCGGGGAAATCCTTCGGGGAAAAGGTCTCCGAAATTCGCAGCCTTATCGGTGAGGCTCACGGAGATGTTTTTCTGCTGTCCTCGCCCGACGATATCTGCTGGCTGCTTAATGTCCGCGGCAGGGATATCCCCCACAATCCCGTGATATTAAGCTATGCCGCAGTTTCGGAAAATACTATTGTCTGGTTCGTTGACGAGAATAAACTCACTCCCGAAATAATAGATAATATCTGCGGCGTTGAAATACGTCCCTATGAGGATTTCTATGAGTATATCGGAAATATCCCGTCGGATAAGACGGTCATCATCGACAGGTCACGGCTTAATTTTGAAGCAGTCATCAGGATACCCGAGGGCGTGAAGATCATTGACCGACAGAATCTCACTCTGATTCCCAAGGCGATAAAGAACGAGACCGAGATAAATAACGAAAGAGCTGCTCACATCAAGGACGGAGTCGCCGTAACAAAATTTATATACGAGATAAAAAATTATCCCGAAAAATATGATGAGTTGTCCGCTGCCGAGCTTATCATGTCGCTGAGGAGCCGTCAGGAAGGCTATATCGAGGAAAGCTTTGAGCCTATCATCGCATACGGTGAGCACGGCGCTATCGTCCATTACAGCGCAGACGAAAACAGCAGCTGCCCGCTGAAGGCGGAGGGCTTCCTGCTCTGCGATACGGGCGGACACTATCTCGAAGGGACTATCGATATTACCCGAACTATCTGTCTCGGTAAGCCTACAAATGAGATGAAGTGCGCTTACACTGCCGTTCTTCGGGGACATCTTGCTCTTGCGGACGCGAAGTTCAGATACGGCTGCCGCGGCGCTAATCTTGATATTCTGGCACGGGCTCCGCTGTGGGAGCTGGGAATGGACTTCAATCACGGCACGGGTCACGGCGTGGGGTATCTTCTGAACGTCCACGAGTCTCCCAACGGCATACGCATGAGGTTTATTCCTGACCACGACTGCGTTCTCGAAGAGGGTATGATTACCTCCGACGAGCCGGGCGTTTATATCGAGGGGAAATTCGGCATTCGCACCGAGAGCCTTATCCTCTGCCGAAAGGGCGAAAAGACGGAATTCGGGCAGTTCATGTACTTTGAAGATCTGACTCTCGTTCCCTTTGACCCCGACGCTGTGGATATCTCTCAGATGACAGCACATGATATCAGTCTTTACAACGATTATCAGCATAGAGTGTATGATGTCATAGCTCCGTTTCTTACAGCAGAGGAACGGGAATGGCTCAAGGAACAGACAAGACCGCTGTCTGTACAGTAATTGCGGGGTGATTATTTGAACGGTTCGGACTATAAAACTATACGTGACTATGCCGAGGCTTCCTTTATCGAGAAAAGATCGGAGTTTATCGGATATATCAAGCCTGTCCACACCAACGACGAGGCTGTTGATTTTATCAACGAGATAAGGGCTAAGCACCGCAAGGCAACTCACAATGTTTACGCGTATATCCTCAGAGATGGCAGCACCTCACGCTATTCCGACGACGGCGAGCCGCAGGGGACGGCGGGCGTTCCTGTACTGGACGTGCTCCGCAAGGAGGAGCTCACCGATGTCTGCTGTGTGGTGACCCGATATTTCGGAGGTATCCTTCTGGGGGGCGGCGGTCTTGTACGGGCATATTCTCACAGTGCAAAGATAGCTGTCGACGCTGCGGATATCATGATTATGTGCCGCTGCTATCCTCTTCATATTAAGACAGATTACAATCTTTACGGGAAGATAAGTCATATCCTCCCCGAATTTGAGGTAAAGCTCACAGATACCGTGTTCGGTGCAGATGTGGAGATAACTCTGCTTGTAAAGGAAGCTTTATGCGATAAGCTGACGGAAAAGCTTATTGATATTACAAATGGCAGCGCTGGTATAGTCCGCGGTGAGTTGTCATTTGAGGATTTTGCATAAAATAAATTAAAACACGAATTGTTTATTGTACATGTATACAAAATATGTTCCGTAAAAGAGGGAATCGGGTCGTTTTCTGCGTATTTAATAGGTAAATGAACAAATTAAGGAGGATATGCTTTCCTCGGAACGCATGAGCAGGATTATGAACATTCGTGAACAAACTGAACTGTTAGAACTCGGTACTCTGTGCGAGGAGGCGTGCACCGCGAAAAATCACGGAAAACGGCTCCGATTTGAAGAAAAATGCCCTATCCGGACCGAATTTCAGCGTGACAGGGACCGTATCCTTCACTGCAACGCTTTTCAGCGGCTAAAGCATAAGACGCAGGTCTTTCTTGCTCCCGTGGGCGATCATTACAGAACAAGACTTACTCATTCGCTGGAGGTCTCGCAGATAGCACGCACTATCGCAAGGGGACTTCGACTTAACGAGGACCTGACCGAGGCGGTGGCTCTGGGTCACGATCTGGGACATACTCCCTTCGGACACTGCGGAGAAGCTGCTCTAAACGAGGTCTGCCCTCACGGCTTCAAGCACTATCTCCAGAGCGTGAGAGTGGTTGAGTACATCGAGAAGAACGGCAGGGGACTTAATCTTACATATGAAGTGAAAAACGGCATTGCCTGTCATACAAACAAGGTCGCTGCGACGAGAGAGGGGTATATCGTCCGTCTTGCGGACAAGATCGCTTATCTCAATCACGATATCGAGGATTCTGTCCGCGCAGGCGTTATAACCGAGGCACAGCTCCCCAAAGCGGCGGTGGACGTTCTGGGTCACTCCAAGAGCGAGCGTATCACTACGATGATAGTGTCCGTTATCAACAACGGCGCTGCGGAGATAAGAATGGATCCCGAGGTCGAAAAGGCTGAGGATATCTTATATCATTACATGTTCGAAAATGTGTACAGCAATCCCATTGCCAAGTCCGAAGAGGTCAAGGCTAAAATTCTTATCGAAAAGCTGTACAATCATTATCTGAAAAATCCAGACGATATGCCCGCCGAGTACAAGAATATAATGGAGCGAGTGGGTCGGGAACGCGCTGTATGCGACTATATCTCGGGAATGACCGATTCCTATGCCATAAACAAATACAGCGATATTTTTATCCCGAAAAGCTGGCACATATAACGCGCAGCTTAACTAACGGAGGTATATTTTTTAATGCCATTGCCCGATGATTTTATCTATTCACTGAAACAGAATAATCCCATTGAAAGCGTTATGAGCAGCTATGTTTCATTGAAGAAGCAGAGCCGCGGGTATGTATGTCTCTGTCCATTTCATTCGGAGAAAACGCCTTCCTGCCACATAAATACGGCGGAAGGATATTTTCACTGCTTCGGCTGCGGAGTGGGCGGAGATGTTATCACCTTTATCATGAAGGCGGAAAATCTTGAGTACATAGAAGCGGTCAAGTTCCTTGCGGAGCGGTCAGGAATGGCAATGCCCGAGGACGCCGCAAACAATGACTTTTCACGCAAAAAATCACGGATCCTCGAGATAAACCGCTGCGCCGCCAAGTTTTTCAATCAGATACTGACTAAAAGTTCCGACGGAGAAAAGGGGAGACGTTATTTTTCTGCCCGCGCACTTTCTCCCAAGACGATAATCAAATACGGTCTGGGTTATGCTCCCGACGGGTGGCATGTGCTTTCCGACTATATGAAGACTCAGGGCTTCTCCGAGGATGAGCTCGTGGAGGCAAACCTCTGCGGTATCGGAAAAAACGGCGGGATCTACGACCAGTTCCGCGACAGGGTCATCTTCCCGATAATCGACCTGCGTGGCAACGTTATCGCCTTCGGAGGACGCATTATCGACGGAACGGGTCCCAAATACCTTAACAGCTCCGATACGCCCGTATTCAAGAAAAGCCGCAATCTTTTCTCGCTGAATTTTGCCAAGAATTCCGACGAAAAAAGACTTATCCTCGCCGAAGGGTATATGGACGTCATCTCCATAAATCAGGGCGGCTTTGAAAACGTGGTGGCAACGCTGGGAACGGCTCTCACTCCCGAACAGGCAAGGCTGATGTCAAGATATGCCGACGAGGTCATAATCTGCTACGATTCTGACGGAGCGGGGCAGGCGGCTACTCACAAGGCTATCAATCTGCTGTCCGAGGCGGGCGTGAAAACAAAGGTCATTCACATGGAGGGCGCTAAGGACCCCGACGAATACATAAAAAAATTCGGAAGCAAACGATTCAGACAGCTTCTGGACAACTCACAGGGCGCGGTCAATTTCGAGCTTGAAAAAAGCCGCGAGGGCATCGACATGGAGTCCGATACGGGAAAGATAGAGTATCTGAAAAAATGCAGTCAGGTACTGGCGGAGATAGCTTCTCCCGTCGACAGGGAGGTATATATCTCAAGGATTGCCAAGGAGCAGGATATCCCCAAGGAGGTCCTTAAGGAGCAGATAGAAAGCATTATCCGCAAGAGGAAAAAATCCGCCGAAAAGACGGAGGAACGCAATATCCGTACTTTCAGCAGCGAACGCAGGGAGGCTCCCGAGGCGGTGATGTACCCGGCGGAGTACAAGTCGGAATGCGGTATCATCGCATATCTTGCGCACAATCCCGACAAAGCCGGAAAGATATCAGAGGAGCTTCTTCCCGAATATTTCGTCAACGATTTTCACCGTCAGGTCTACGTTCGGCTCCTTGATAAGCTGAAAAGCTCGGCGGACTTTGACATACTGTCGCTCCAGAGCGAATTCTCCGCCGACGAAATGGGCAGGATAACCGCCATACTGTCGAAAAACCGCGAGATAGAAATTGACGAGCATGTGGCGGGGGATTATGTACGTACTCTGAAAAACGGCTATCTGCAGCGGACGGGGACTGCTCCCGCAGCGGAAATGTCCGATGACGATTTCCGCAATTATGCGAAAAATATCAGAAACAGCAAATGAACTGATTTTTTACCGTATCATTCAGACATAATTATAAATAAACCGGATAATCTTAAATATTTGTAAAAAAAGTGTATATAATATACACGTAATGTGAAAAATCGGCATGTGCCGCAGGAGGAATTACAATGAGCTACAACGACGCAATGGAAACCCTTATGGAACACGGAAAGACTAACGGCAAGCTTACTACTACCGAGATCAACGACGTGATGGAAAAGCTTGACCTTGACGTGGACCAGATCGACAATTTCTACGACAGCTGTCAGAGTCTGAACATCGACATCATTAACGACTACGACGTGGAGAACGACCTCAATCTGTCCGACCTGAATTTACAGGACGATCTGGATTCGCTGGCAGGGGACGGCTCCATTGTCATCGACGACCCTGTAAAGCTTTATCTGAAGGAGATAGGACGAGTTCCTCTGCTTACCTCCGAAGAGGAGATAGACCTCGCCGAGAGAATGGCAAAGGGCGACCCTAAGGCGAGAAAACGCCTTATCGAAGCCAATCTGCGTCTTGTTGTATCCATTGCAAAGCGCTATGTGGGCAGGGGAATGCAGTTCTTAGACCTTATCTCCGAGGGAAATATGGGTCTTATCAAGGCTGTCGAAAAATTCGACCATACAAAGGGCTTTAAATTCTCTACTTACGCAACATGGTGGATAAGACAGGCTATCACAAGGGCTATCGCAGACCAGGCGAGAACTATCCGTATCCCCGTTCACATGGTGGAGACTATCACCAAGGTCAAGAAGGTACAGAGTCAGCTTCTGCACCAGAACGGTCACGACCCCTCTCCCGAGGAGATCGCAGACGAGCTTGACATGCCAGTTGAAAAGGTACGCGAGATCATGCGCATAGCACAGGACCCCGTATCTCTCGAAACTCCTATCGGCGAGGAGGACGACAGCCATCTCGGAGACTTTATCCCCGACGACGACGCTCCCGCTCCTGCCGATGCAGCTTCCCTTATCCTGCTTAAGGAACAGCTCAACGACGTGCTTTCCACTCTTACCGACCGTGAGGCAAAGGTGCTCAGGCTCCGCTTCGGTCTGGAGGACGGACGCTCCCGCACCCTTGAGGAGGTGGGCAAGGAATTCGATGTCACAAGAGAAAGAATCCGTCAGATAGAGGCAAAGGCACTGCGTAAGCTTCGTCATCCCAGCCGCAGCAAGAAGGTAAAGGATTTTCTTGATTGATAACTGAAAGGAATTAGTAAAGAATGCATATAACCTTGGAAGCAGATTACGCCGTAAGGATAACGGGCTGTCTTGCAGCTGCGGAGGAACGTATGGACGCGTCCCGCATTTCGGAAAAAACAGGCGTATCTCTGAGATTTGCCCTGAAGATACTGCGCAAGCTTGTAGCGTCGGATATCGTCAGATCCTACAAGGGCGCGCAGGGCGGATATGAGCTTGCAAAGCCCCCTGCCGAGATCACCCTCAGGGACGTTATCGACAGCATCGAGGGCAACTACTGTCTCAGCAGGTGTCTTAAGGACAACGGGGATTTTGTCTGCACTAAGTCGGAAGCTGAAGCCTCTGCCTGCTGCGTTTATCAGAAGGTTTTTGCGGAGATCTCGCAGATAGTCAACGAAAAGCTGGAAAGCTACAATTTTGAGACGCTCAGCAAAAATACATAAGCTGTACAGATCAAAAGGGGAGGGACGTGCTTTGTTCTTCCCCTTATTTATTCGATACGAAAAAAATGCTGCCGCAAAAACTGCGGCAGCATAAGCTTTATTATGTGATGATATTACTCGTAGTTTGCAACATCGACCCACTTGAGAAGCAGTGCCTTTTCACGGTCAACCTTTTCGGTGAGACGAGCGGCAGCTACTATGGGGAGCCAGCCTGTTACATATTCCTTCTTTGTCTTTGTCTTTTCGCAGAACAGGTTCAGATACTTGTCTGCCAGATCGGGATGATCCAGCGAAAGCAGAAGATATGTCTTTGCAACATCTGCACTGGCGTTGCCCTGCTTTGCTGCTACCCAGTCGATAACAGTTACCTTGCCGTCATCTGTTACGAAGATGTGGTCGAGGCTGAAATTGTTGTGGCAGAGCTTTGTGTGCTTGGGCATGCCTGCAAGTCTTGCGAGAAGCTCGTACTTGCATACCTCGCCGATGTCGTCCAGACGATTTATCTGACGGGTGAGCTTGTCCTTCAGCTTACCGATGTGGTATACCTGATGAGACTGGATATCGATCTGGAGGTCAACCATCATATTGAGGTACTCGTCCGACTTAGCGGGGTTTTCCTTGATGAGCTGAGCAAGAGTCTTGCCCTGTGCCATATCCATAACGATAGCGTATGCGCCCTCTATCTCGGGGACTTCGCATACTCCGTGAACCTTGGGGATAGGCAGCCCTGTAGCCTCAACAGTTGCGTGAACCATGGCCTCGTTGAACGCTTTCTGCTTATTCTTGGGCATATCTGCCTTAAATACCTTTACAGCCTTGCCGTTATCCTCGTAAACGTCAACGAACTCGCCCTTTGCGATAAGATTGGATAAATTCATAAAATGACCGCCTTTCCTGCTTGAAGCATATTATACTATAAAATATATTTTGTAAATATACTTCATTAATAACATAACAAATCTGACAAATTATGCAGCCTATCGGCTTTCTTTTTTATCTGATTTGCTCTATAAGCTTATTATAATACAAAAATTCGGTTTTGTCTATACCCTTTGCACAAGTTAATGAAAAATTTTTATCCACATCTTTGTGCAATATGCTCAATAAAATATTTTATTAATATAAATTCAAGATAAACATAACAAAATTATTATAGTATCTTGATTGATATATCTTTAACAATCTGGTATAATGAGAATACAATGATGTATGAATTCATCAACTTTTTCGGAAGGATGGTCAAGTAAAATGGCAGAGAACAAGGAAGCGTTAGTATCTACCACAGAGGATCTGGAAGCAAAGCTTGCGGAAGTAAGAGAGGCACAGAGGATCTTCTCGACCTATACACAGGAGCAGGTCGATAAAATATTCAAGGCAGCAGCAATGGCAGCCAATAAAATGAGAATCCCTCTCGCAAAAATGGCAGTAGAGGAAACAGGCATGGGCGTTGTTGAGGACAAGGTCATCAAGAACCACTATGCGGCAGAATATATTTACAATAAATACAAGAGCACCAAGACCTGCGGAGTTATCGAAGAGGACCCCGCATTCGGCATAAAGAAGGT
>JALEMR010000018.1 GCA_022768245.1 Oscillospiraceae bacterium | reverse complement strand
TCCGACTCTGCCTTTCGGGAAAGCGATCACGCTTCCTTTTTGATTACCTCAACGCCCTTGTAATAGCCGCAGTTCTTGCATACCTTGTGCGGAGCAGTAAGAGCACCGCAGTGCGAACAAGTAGATAAAGCGGGGGTGTCTAACTTCCAAACTGCAGAACGTCTCTTGTCACGTCTTGCCTTGGATACCTTTCTCTTTGGTACTGCCATTTTCAGCACCTCCTTATTAATAATTACATAAAATGAATTGCGTTACTGCTGTCTGTCGCAGCCGCATTCGCCCAGATTAAGGTCAGCCCCGCAGACATAGCACAGACCCTTACAGTCCTGTCTGCAAAGCAGCTTAGTAGGCAGCTGCAGCAGTGCGTCCTGCACAGCAAGCTCATCAACATCGATGCTGTCGCCCTGAGTAACGATATATTCATCGTTATCTGTATTCACAGTGCGGACAAGTATATGCTTACAGTCAAACTGATAAGACCTGTTAAAGGGTCTTAAGCACCTGTCGCACTCAGCTTTCAGAGTAAATGCCCCGGAATAGTTCAGATGCACGATACCCGCGCGGTTATAGACCTTCCCCTTAACGGAGAATTCCTCCAGAACAAAGCCCCTGATCTGACCCAGTCTTTCCTCGGAAATACTGTAGTCAAGCTCATAAGACTGCCCTTCTGCGTCGTATATCGGTTTCAGATCAATTACCATAGCATAACTCCTGCGCCCAACACAAACTATATTATATCATATAAAAATATGTATGTCAATAGTTATTTTGGGATTTTTTTTAGTTTATTGTCAGATGCTGTACTTGCTTACGGATTCGGGAAGGTCTGCCTTATCAGCGGAAACCGTAAATACAACGTTGACCTCGTCAGCTGTAAGCTTGTCGATCTTAGCGAGAAGAGCGCCGAGAGCCTCGTAATCAGCTCCGCCGATCTTAAGAATAGAATCAACGTAGATATCCTTGATATCGTAGTTGCCTGCAACGAGACCCGCTACGAGACCGAAGAAAGCCTCGAAGGAGTAGATGCAGTACTGATCTGTATCAACAAGTCTTACATCGTGTCCGATGTCGTATCTGAGCTTTGTGCCCTTGTCGATGCATTCAACATAGCCGTTTGTGTTCTTTGCAGACTCATTGATCATATCAATTAAGATTTTTGTTTTACCTGAACCTTTTTTTCCTGTGATGATTTTTACCATAATAAATGCTCCATTCTCAGCGGAAATGATCTTCCGTAATGCGATCGTATCCGTGCAGCTCCGCCGCCGCCGCACCGACGGTAAAACCGTCTTCGCCGCCTACGGGAATATTGCTATATATCACCGCGGAGAACCCGCGGAATTAGCCTGATTACTTGCCGAGCTTAGCTTCAAGAGCAGCCTTATGATCCTCGTAGCCGGGCTTGCCCAGCAGAGCGAACATATTCTTCTTGTAGCTTTCAACTCCGGGCTGATTGAAAGGATTGATACCGAGAAGATATCCGCTTACGGCGCATGCCTTCTCAAAGAAGTAGATCATGTAGCCCACAGTCTTTTCTGTAGTATCTGCCATTTCAAGCACGATATTGGGAACGCCGCCCTCGCTGTGAGCGATGACTGTGCCTTCCAGTGCCTTGTGATTTACAACGGACATATTCTGATTTGTGAGGAAGTTCAGTCCGTCGAGGTTTTCGGGATCGTCCTCCAGGAAGAGGTCTGCCTTGGGCTTCTTGATGTCCACAACGGTCTCAAAGAGAAGCTTTGTGCCGTCCTGGATAAACTGCCCCATAGAGTGCAGGTCGGTGGAGAAGGTAGCTGCCGTGGGGAAAAGTCCCTTGGAATCCTTGCCCTCGCTCTCGCCGAAGAGCTGCTTGTACCACTCGGTCATCATCTGATAGCTGGGGTCGTAGGAGACCAGCATCTCCGCAGAAAATCCCTTTCTGTAAAGGATATTTCTGATAGCCGCATACTTGTACGCGTCGTTTTCCTCGTAGGGCTTTGCGAAATCTGTTCTTGCAAGAGCCGCGCCCTCCATAAGAGCGTCGATATCGCAGCCTGCCGCAGCGATGGGGAGAAGTCCCACAGCGGTGAGCACAGAAAATCTTCCGCCGATATCGTCGGGAACCACGAAGGTCTCATAGCCCTCCTTGTCGGCAAGCTCCTTAAGAGTACCCTTAGCGCGGTCGGTGGTGCAGAAAATTCTCTCCTTAGCGCCGTCTCTGCCGTACTTCTTGATGACGATATCTCTGAACACTCTGAAAGCCAGAGCAGGCTCGGTGGTAGTGCCCGACTTGGAGATAACGTTCACGGAGATATCTCTGCCCTCGCAGATTGAGATGACCTCGTTCAGATATGTGGGGCTGATGTTGTTGCCCACATAGTAGATGTCGGGAGTATCCTTCTTAAGGGAGTTGTACATGGGGGACTTAAGCAGTTCGATAGCCGCTCTTGCGCCTAAGTAGGAACCGCCTATGCCGATAACGATAAGGATATCGGAGTTCTTCTTTATCTTGGCTGCAGCAGCCTTGATGCGTGCGAATTCCTCCTTGTCGTAATCCACGGGAAGATCCAGCCAGCCCAGGAAATCATTGCCCTCGCCGGTCTTGTTCATCACGGTGTCGGCAGCCAGCATAGTCTGTGCCTTCATAGCCTCCATTTCGTGGGGCGCGATATATTTTTCAAGATACTTTGTATTGAGCTTCAATAACTCGGACATATTACTTTTCCTCCAAAACCAAACGGACTGCTCCGTTTAATATATTACCATTCTTATTTTACTATATTACTTCGGATTTTTCAAGATGTTTTGCAAAACATACCTATTTTTTATTTAATCTTAACATATTTCATTTAGAATTTAACGATATTTTTAAGCATTTTCACAACATTATATTTAAAAGTTTTCTCTTCGCAGCTCCTGACCGCGGTCACATCCGCCGAAAAGATGTGTTCGTCCTCATAATAATAGAGTATCTCGCCTATCTTGTCTCCCCTTTTCACGGGAGCGTAAACGTAATCGGGCACTGCCGTCCGACAGGTTATCTCGTCCGATGTACCCACGGAAACTACAGCCTTGGGCGGAGTCTGCGCTTCAATCCTGATCTCTCCCAGCCTGCCGTTTCTGACCTTCACCGTCCTCGGCATATCGGAGGGCGCTTCGGGCAGCACGGTCTCATAGGCGGCAAAGCCCGTGTCCAGCAGAGCCAGCGCCTTTTCAGAGGAAATATCTTCATCGTCCTCACCCAGAACGGCGGAAACGAAGATATCCCCGTCACGGCAAGCACCCTCCGCGGAATAGTAGGTGCGCCCGCCGTCCTCGTCCTCCCAGAAGCCCGACTTGAAGCCCACCGAGCCGCTGTACCTTATCCCGTCGGGATCGGAAGTGACCAGCTGTACGGTGTCGTCTCTGATGTACTCCATTCTGGTGGTGAATATTTCCGCAAGCTGTTTGTGCTTTGACAATTCGCAGAGCAGCCTTGCGGTGTCCTCGGCGGTGGTACGGTCACCGTCCGACTTATAGCCGCTTGCATTGATGTAGAGGGTGTCGGTCATGCCAAGCTGTGCTGCGCGGCTGTTCATCAGCAGGACGAAATCCTCCTCGGTGCCGGAAATACCCTCTGCCAGAGCGCATGCGGCGTCGTTTGCATTTCCGATGATAATGCCCTTAAGAAGCTCCTCCACGGATATCTTATCCCCGGGCATGAGCCATATCTGCGCGCCCTGCATGGAGTTTGCATGCTCGGAGACGGTGAATATGTCCTCCTCGGACAGCTCCCCCGACTGCATTTTCTCGGCGGCGATAAGCACAGTCATCAGCTTCGACATTGAGCCGCAGGGGTATTTCTCCGTTCCATTGTCGCTGAAAAGCACCGTCCCCGACTGTGCCTCGGCAAGCACCCGCGAGCTTTCCGCAAAAACTGCGGGCTGCGGGAGCTCGGAATATAAAAACACAGCAGCTGCTATCCCCGTTAAAGCCCAAAAAAATCTGCCCATAATATCTCATTTCCTCCCGATATGGTTTTGAGAATATTATAAGCAGATTATTTTCATTAATTCATTAAAAACAGATAAGCCCGCACAGCGTCACCGTCAAAGGCAGCGTCACCGCAGACAATATGGTGGACAGCGCAAATACATTGGAAGCATACACGGGATTTTTGTCATAATTTACCGCATACATTACTCCAGTAGCCGCTCCGGGACATGCCGCCGCCACCGCAACAGTCATGAATACGGTCTCGGGCGTGCCGAAATATCCGCACAGCCTGCACATCAGCACAAATATCAGCGGTATTATAAGAAGCCTTACAGTGCTGATATAGTACGCTCTGCCGTTTTTCAGCATATCGGTTATCCTTCCCGAGCCTGCGATGGTCACGCCCGCGACTATCATAGCAAGGGGCGTGTTCATGCTGCCTATGTAGTCCGCAGCCTCGGCGATAAGCTCGGGGAGCCTTATCTGCAGCACAAAGCAGAAAATGCCTGCGATTATAGCGATGACCGACGGCGACGTTATCACTTTGAGCGCGGTCTTTCCGAAGCTTTCCTTTTCCCCGCCGCTGTATAGCATTATCCCGTGGGTCCACACGAGGATATTGAAGCAGGTCAGATAGCCCGTCAGATAGAATACACCCTCCGAGCCGAAAAGCCCGTTGATAAGAGGTATTCCCATAAATCCGCAGTTTGAGTATACTGCGAAGAATTTATCCGCCGCTCTTGTGTCCGTGCCGCTCTTCGCGAACATTATCTCCGACAGCAGTATAGCCGCCGCATAGGAGACCGCTCCCAGCAGCACCGACATCATCAGATTTTTCATAAGCCTCGCATCGTAATCCATCTGATAGGACATAAATATCAGCATAGGATTCACCACATTCAGCACCAGCTTTGAAAGCTGTCTGCCCGTGTCCTGCGAAATAATTGTTTTCCCGCAGATATATCCTGCGGCGATAAGTATAAACATCACGGTGATCTGCTGTACGCAGACCGTTACAAGTTCCATAAAAAGGGTTCTCCTTGGGTAGGTTCGTAAGATAATAGCGATCAGCGATTAGTCCGAAGTCATTAGTCCATGTACTTAGCGTCTCGGTATAATTATCAATTTACTTGCAGAGCCTGTCTGCCACTGCTGAGATAAGCTTGCCGTCCGCCTTGCCCGAAAGCTTGCCCATGACGGTCTTCATTATCATGCCCTTGTTCTTGGCGGCAACATATTCGGCAGCTTCTCTTCTGATGAATTCCTCTATCTCCGCTTCGGACATCTGCTTCGGCGCATATTCCGAAATAACATTGCAGTTGAACTCATACTCCGACTTTAAGTCCTGACGGCTGTCGGGGCAGGTATCGAGCTGTTCCTTTGCGGATTTCAGCTCCTTGAGTATAACTCTGTCCACCAGATCGTCGGGGATATTCTCCCGCACGCCCTCGTCGATAGCGACCTTCTTCACTGCGGCAATAAGGTTTGATATCGCCTCCTTGCGCTGTTTATCCTTAGCCTTCATGGCAGCGACCATATCGGACTGAAGCTTTTTGAATTCCATTTATATCACTCCTATTTTTATATCGCTGTCGGCTGTCTGCCGACCATTTATATTTTATCTCAATTCCGCGCAAAAATCAACGTGAAATTGCATATTTAATCAAAAATAGTTCACCATTATATTGACAGTATTGCATAAAAATGATATAATATGAATTACAACAAAGCACTCATGCACCGAAAGGACAGGTATTGTATGGATAATTCAAAAACGAACCTGCTTATTGATAATATTGAAAAGGTCATCGTGGGAAAGCACAGCGCCGTTTTTCTGGTAACGGCAGCCATGCTCACAGGCGGACATGTTCTCATCGAAGACGTGCCCGGCGTGGGAAAAACTCAGCTTGCTTCCGCTCTGGCAAAGTCAGTCAGCGGAGAATTCAACCGCATACAGCTGACCCCCGACGTTATGCCATCGGATATCGTGGGCTTCTCCATGATAAACACCGCAACTCACGAAACGGAATACCGCAAAGGCGCCGCCTTCTGTAATTTCCTGCTGGCGGACGAGATAAACCGCGCCTCGCCCAAGGCACAGTCCGCTCTCCTCGAAGCAATGGAGGAGCATCAGGTCAGCCTTGACGGACATACCTATCCCCTGCCCTCGCCCTTCATGGTAATGGCTACCCAGAATCCCGTTGAGACCTACGGCACCTATCATCTTCCCGAAGCCCAGATGGACAGGTTCGTCATGAAGATAAGCATGGGCTACCCTTCCCCCGAGGAGGAGCTCACCGTCCTTTCCAGAACGGAAAACGAAAACCCCGTAAAGTCCATAGGCTCCGTGATAACCACCGACGACGTTACCGCAATGCAGGAGGAAGTCAGGAAGATACGCTGCACCGAAAGCATAAAATCCTACATCATCTCCATATGCGCCGCCACAAGAGACCACGACGGAGCACGTCTCGGAGTAAGCCCCCGCGGCAGCATCGCCCTGTATAAGATAGCCAAGGCATCGGCTTTTCTTCACGGCAGAGATTACGTTATCCCCGACGATGTGAAAAGCTCCGCCGTTCCCGTGCTGTCCCACAGGATAATGCTCTCCCCCAAGGGCAAGGCAGACTTCGGCTCCGCAGAAGCGCTGGTGGAATCTGTCCTCGCAGCTGCGGCAGTTCCGAAAACTACCGATGCCTAAGAATATCCGCGCCGAAAAAGGCGCTCTGAAAATACTCCCCGGCTATCTCGGAGCAATTGCTCTCACCGTGATATTCGCGCTGTTCTGCAGCGGGACCATCGGCTGGTTCTTCTTCACGGTCATGCTGCTGCTCCCTATCATCTCCGTGGTGACAGCCGCCATCGTTTTGAAATACATCACCGTCACGGCGGATATCTCGCAGACAAGGCTCTACAAGCACGAGTCCGCCGTCATGCGGATAACCGTCAGCAACCGCTCATACATTCCCGCTCCCACCGTCTATGCGGAGCTTGACAGCTCACAAGCCCTTGTATGCAGCGCCGCTTCGGGGCTATGCAGCATAGATACCTTACCCCGCTCGGAGCAGACTGCGGAGGTCTCCTTCACTGCGAAAATGTGGTACCCGTCCTCGGCAGGCGTGAAAAGCCTTTATATCACCGATCATATCGGGCTTGTGCGGTTCGCCCTGCCCTGTGAGTCCCTGCGTTTCGACGTGGATATCATACCCGATATCGCAGACATCACCGATTCCGAAGAGCTTGTCGCCGCAATAAGCGACGCAGCCGCTCAGGGCGACGACTGCGAGGAAACTCTCGATACCCGCGCCATAGGCTTTACGGGCACACCCGGCTTCGAACACAGGGAATATGTCCCCGGAGACCCGATAAAGCGTATAAACTGGAAGCTTTCCTGCAAAAAGGACGAGCTTCTGGTGCGGCTGGACGACCGCGTTTCCGCCGCAAAGCACACCTTCATCCTGGACAGGCTCAACGTGGGCGGAAGTCCGAAAAACGGCGAGATATGCGGAGAAAATATGCTGGGCGTGCTTACTGCCGTTATCCGCACGGGCTCAAAGGCTGACCTGTGGTTCTATCTGAAGGACTGGCAGTGCTTCGGGATAGAGGACGAAAACGACATTGCCCGCCTGAGACTGAGCCTTGCGGGATACCGCTTTTCCGATACGGTCACATCGGGGGAAAGGATACCCTACGCCGAAATAGCTGCGCAGTCGGGCAGGAAAAGCTCTTCCATGACCTTTTTCACGCCCTGCTTTGACAGGTCTCTTTCGGGAGTGATAACCATAGGAAAGGGAGACTCCAAGACCGACGTATCCGTGTCCGCCGCGGCAGCCTCCGCAGAAAAGGGCGCAGATACCGACGGGGTATGGATATTATCCCGCGGCAGTCAATACTGATCAAGGACTTATAACAATGAATAAATATTTAGAAAAAAGCGGAGAATATATCCTCTCCTTTCTGCTGACATTTTTTCTGAACGCTTCCATTCTGGGACTGTACGGCGAGGACCTCACTTCGGTCTACAATCTGATGTCCGCCGTCATAATCCTTGTGATGTTCATATTTTTCGGCTTTCTGAAAAAGCATAGGGTGATAGGCGGCGTTATATATGTATTTGCGCTGCTGTTCTGCCTGACGATGATGTTCCGATTCATCTTCAGCGGAGACTGGAGCGGCTCGGGCTTTCAGTCCTGGTTTCTCACCGCAGGCGAACGTCAGCCCTCCGAACCGAGATATTTTCTTGCGCTGGTCTCAGCGTTCCCATTCTTTCTCAGCTCGGTGGTATACTACTTCTCGAACGTTCTCTACAGGACGGTCTTCCTCATGCTGGGAAGCCTTGTGCCATGTGCCCTTTACGTAAAGACCCTTTCCTCCATGAGCACCTTTTATCTTGTCTGCATAGCGGGACTGAATGCCGCGCTATACGCAGCCAATGCGGAAAAAGCATACAAGAAGGACGATTCCGTACATTCGGGAACGGGCGCAAAATATATTGCAGTCATCATGCTGACCTGCGTCACTCTCCTTGCGGCTTCGGTGATACCCAAGTCCACAAAGACAAAGTATTACGAAGTCTTCGAATACTACTTCATGGACGCGGGAAACGGACAGAGCAAGATATCGGGCGCACTGGGACAGCACTCGGGAAACGCGGGGCTGTACCGCGAGCTTGACAATACCGAGCTCTACAGCATACAGGGCGAGGACCTGCTGTATTTCCGCGATCAAAATTTCGATATCTACTCACAGGACGAGCACTGCTGGTATCCGCTGGAGAATTATTCCGAGGTCAACGGGGAAGCCGCCAACGATATGCTTGACAGCCGCAGGCTCATAAACTGTGACGATATGCTCGCCGCAATGAAGCGGGGCGCAGAGCTGGACGATTCGCTCCGCACCGCCGTGTCCGAGGAGCTTTTGTCACTGGACTCCGTCGGAGAGGTATCCGCATCGGCAACAATAATCCCCGTCGGATTTTCTGCGGAGTATTATCTTTCATCGTTAAGGACATTTAATATCCACGCTCCCTCGTCAGAAATCCTTATCACTCCCCATATGGAGCTTCGTCCCGCAGAGGGCAGCATTTCCTCGGCTTACTCCGTGAGCTATTATAAAGAATCGGGAGCCAAGGACAGATGGGTCACAAACGGCGGCGCAGACTTCACCGACGATGAATACAGACAATATATAAACAAGCTCATAAACACCCTCCTGCGAAACGGCGAGACAGAGCTTGCCGAGACAGCACGGGCGTTCTCCGACGATTTTAATTATGCAATGCAGTACAAGGAAGACACCTCCGCCAATAATTCCGAGATACCCGAGGATATAGCCCGTCTTGCCGCAGAGCTGACCGAGGGCATGACCTACGACTGGCAGAAGGCGGCAGCTCTTCAGAATTATTTTACGGACGAGGGCTTCGCCTACGATCTGGATTATATCCCTCCGATGGGCAGGAATACCGCAAGCTATTTCGTGTTCACAAGCAAACGAGGGACATGCTCCGACTTTGCCACGGCGTATACTCTGATGGCGCGCTCGGTGGGACTTACAGTAAGATACACCGAGGGCTTCTCGCCCGATATCACCACCGATAATGATATATTCGTGATACGCTCCGGCAGCTCCCATGCGTACCCCGAGGTATATATCCTGAATCTGGGCTGGACGGTATTCGAGCCCACCGTATCGGCAGCGTACAACATAGATTTGACCGATAATTCCGATAACGGCGGAGGGATAAAAATAGATACCGATATCCTTTTCAACAGCGTTATCGTTCTCTGTATCATTTTCGGGACAGGCTCCGTTGTATTTTTAGCTGTTCCGGGAGCAAAACGGCTCCGTGAAGAGCTCATCATCGGAAAGGGCGGCGCGGCTGCCGTACAGATGATCTACCGCAGGATATCCTATGTCTTCGGGAAAAAATTCGGGGTAAAAACCGATGCGCTCACTCCGAGGGAGCTGTCGCAAAAGCTGAACGAAAAGCTGTCATTCAACGCAGACGAGTTCATCGGCATCTATGAAAAGACGATATTCGGAGAGATATCCCCCACCAACGAGGAATATGAAAGATCAAGGGAAATATATCGTGCATTCGGAAAAGCTGTCCGAAATGCGCGGAAGACCGAAAAAAATCAGTCTCACCGATAAAGAGAAAGGAAAAAGAAATGGAAGAAAAAAATTGTCCCGTATATAAAAAATGCAGCGGCTGTCAGCTGCGCAACATGACCTATGAGGAAACTCTGCGGTTCAAGGAGATAAAGGTAGTCCGACTTATGGGAAAGCTTTGCAGAGTAGACCCCGTCATCGGCATGAAGGACCCGTACCATTACAGGAGCAAGGTGCAGGCAGCCTTCAGATACCGCGGCGGACATATCGAAAGCGGAGTGTTCCAGTCCGCGACAGGCGGCATCGTTCCCGTCAAGGACTGCCTGTCTGACGATATCATCGCAAACAAGATAATATTATCCGTAAAAAAGCTTGCGGAGCAGCTGAAAATACCCGTATACAACTCACAGACGGGACGGGGCTTCCTGCGGCACGTGCTTATCCGCAGAGGCTTTGCCACGGGAGAAGTAATGGTGGTGATAGTGGCGGCAAACCACAATTTCCCGTCGAAAAGCGTTTTCGTAAAGGAGCTTACACGGCTTTATCCGCAGATAGTATCGGTGGTGCTGAACATCAACACCGACCCGTACAAAATGCTTTTGAGCCGCGATGAGACCGTGCTTTTCGGCAGGGGCTACATCGAAGAGATGATCTGCGGGGAGCGGTTCAGGATATCGCCCAAGTCCTTCTGTCAGGTCAATCCCGTGCAGACCGAGGTGCTGTACAATAAGGCGATAGAGCTTGCTGGACTGAAAGGAAACGAGACCGTGCTCGACGCATACTGCGGCATAGGCACCATAAGCATAATAGCTGCCCGTCATGCGCGGCAGGTGTACGGAGTGGAGATAAACCGCTCCGCAGTGAACGACGCGAATGTAAACGCTGAACTCAACAGCGCAGACAATGTAAAATTCGTATGCGCGGACGCAGGAAAATATCTTGCGGAAATGAAGGAGCGGAAGGTCCACTGCGACGCAGCGTTTCTCGACCCTGCCAGAGCAGGCTGCGACCGACGGGTATTGTCCGCCCTGGCAGACCTTGCCCCCGATAAGATAGTATACATCTCCTGCAATCCCGAGACCCAGGCAAGAGACGTGTTTTTCCTCATTCAGAACGGTTATAAGCTGCGGGTCATCCAGCCTGTGGATATGTTCCCATTTACGCAGCACGTTGAGAATATCGCACTTCTGATAAAAAATAACCCAAAGGACCGCTGAATATGGACCTGAAAGAACGCGCAAAAAATCTGAAAACAGACATACCCGCCCTGCTTCTCGCACTGAAGGATAAGGACACTCCCGCTGCCGCAAAGCTGCTTGCTGCGGTGACTGTGGCGTATGCGCTGTCCCCCGTGGATCTTATCCCCGATTTTATCCCCGTGCTGGGCTATCTGGACGACCTGATACTGCTTCCTGCGCTTATCGCGGCAACAGTGAAGCTTATCCCAAAAGAGGTCATGGAAAAATGCCGCGCACAGTCCGAGGGAATGTGGCCGGACGGCAAACCGAAGCGGTGGTATTACGGGATACCGATAGTGCTCATATGGGCAGCGGTGATATTTCTAATTGTAAAAGTTATATTCTTTTAGTACATACACCTATGTCATTCGAAACAATATTGAAAATACCCGTCATCGGAAAATGACGGGTATCTCTGTATAAATGCATCAGTTATTTTATTTTCTTGACTGAAACTGTGACCAGCAGTCCATGTTCGTCGTTGGAAGTCAGGAACTGGGTGCCGTCGCTTATCATAATGCTTCCGCTTCCTGCGGGGACGGAGTTTCCACTCGGGGAGACAAGTCCGCTGATATGCTCGTTTGCGAGGAACCAGTTTCCCTTGTAGTTGCAGATATATCCCAGCCGCTGCTTGTCCGCCTTTTCATCGGGGAAGATATTGTCCTTGATGTGCCAGCCGAAGATAGGCGTGTTATTCACTGCAAGCAGCTTGGAATATCTGCGCCATTTCCCCTTCTGTCCCCTGATATGCCTGCTGAAATTCAGCTGGACCAGCTCGGTATCGTCTATCTTGGTGCCGCAGAAGGGACATACGGGCTTATCGGGGTCGTACAGCACGAACCACTTGTAATCGCAGTTGGGATTGGAGCAGCGGTGCATCTGATCCCATGTGCGGACAAGTCCCCTTTCCCACTCCATGGCGGAGGGACGCTTGTCGGGGTCGTGGAGCCCGTCCACAAACGCACGCAGGAACAGCGCTTCAAGCTCGGGACCCAGATCGTGGATAGTAGCCTTCAGGTCTGCGGGACGGTTTGAAGTGTCGTAAGGATTCTCAATAAAGGTCGCCATAGGACCCAGTGCAAGATAATCGTCCTTTTCGGCGGATTCGGCAGAATATATCTTCGGTCCGATTATTGGATGCCGCCGCAGAAGATATTCGTATATCAGCACCGCAAGTGCATGGAGGTCGGTATATGCGCTGGGTGCTTTTCTGTTGAGGTCTCCCGCGGGGAGTTCTAAGCTTTCCACCACCTCGGGAGCGATATACCCCCTTGTCCCCGCCACCTCGGGAGGATATATCCCCGGGACAACAAGTGAATCAATGTCGATAACAACGCAGTTTCCCGACTTCGGGTCGATAAGCACATTGTTGTTGGACAGGTCGGAATGGGCAAGTCCCGCCTGATGAAGTCTTCTGATCGAGCGGGAAAGCAGCAGCGCCGTCTGGAGCATGGAATGAAAATCTCCCAGCTCCGCGGGGTTGAGATATTTTCGGTTCTTGCCTGTGAACCAGTTGCTTTTCTTGTCCTTTCCCTTTAAATCGAGGATATCCGACGCATTGCTGCCAAAAAAGAAGCTTTTCGGATAGGTGGGCGAAACAATGCCGAATTCGGGATAGACCACGATATCCGTGGGCCAGCAGAAGCGCTTCGAGAAATACTCCGCAGTTTTCTCGTCGTTGCCCACAGCTCCGCCCTTGCCTTCGGGCAGAGTGGGGTTGTATCTCGTGAGGATAGCCTCCAGTCGGGAGCGCATATTGGTATCCACCTTTGAGGGGTCGTTGAAAAACTGCACCACATAGGACTTGTCGGGTGAGAAATATGTATATTTCATTCCCCCCGCAGGCGGATTATCGGTTATGACATAGGGGATCTTCCGTCCGTCCGCAAGAGTAGCCTGACCTATACTGCTCATTGGATATCCTGTCCTTTCCCGGCGAGGGTATTGTCGATGCCGATGATAAGCAGTGTGCGGTCATCGAAGGAGCCGCGGCGGACATAGTTATCCAGCCATTTTTCAAGCTGCTCGGAGGGGTCGGAGCAGACCTCTATCCCGAAGGAGCGCAGCGAAGCCGCAGCCGCAACGTCGGGCATGCTCCAGAGCTGTTCTTCGGAAAGCCCCGTTTCCTCGCAGACCTTGGAAATGTACTGATATTCAAAGGTGACGTCGTTGTCGTTCACCCAGATATTTTTCTCGGGACGGGGTATCCTGCTGATATATGGACGGTTCACATCGGTTATCTCCGCGTCTGCGGCGGGGATAATGCCGTTTGCGGACAGGTCCATGAAAAGCCGAAGCATCTCGGGGTCATTGGGGAAATAATCGTCCGCCACGCCGTCGGACATAAGCATTACGTGCGTGCAGGGACGTCGGGTTATTTTAGTGCGCTTCATTATAGCTTCGGGGGTCTTCATTTTCGGCGAGGTGATAAAGTCGGTCTCGCCCGAAAATTCTCCGCTGTCCGCAGCTCCCATAAGACTTAATGCGTTAGGATACTCCCCGTCCCCATTGACTGCCGCTATCATTCCGTCTCCCAGCTGAACGGATATGACAAGGCTCTCCGCATTGCCCGTCTCCTCGGAGATAACAGGTATCACTGCCGCGATGAGCAGCGTTGCGGAAAAATCGGAAAGCACAGGCTCCCTCCCCGCAGCCTCGATAAGCTCCTTATCTGACTTGCGAGTTTCGGCTTCGTCCTCAACTGCCTTTGCAGCATATGACGCAGCATTCCGTATCATGCCTGCCAGCTCGGAGCATACGCGGTTGAATTCGGGGTCGGAATAGGGTCTTGCCGCATAGGACACCGCTTCGGTGTTGCTGTTGAAATACTCGGTAAAATCCTGCTTCATGACCTTCACCGCAGCCTCGCAGGCAGTTTTCGCGCCTATTCTGGAAAACAGCTTAGAGCCTGCTCCGTCGGCAACGGCAGCAAACGCCATACCTCCGCCGAAGTCGTACTCGTACCAGTCGTCGCAGTTTGTGCCGTCATGCTTGTGCATTTTACCGCGGACCCTTGCGGCGGTGACGGAAAGCCTGTTATCGGGGTCCACGCCGTAGGAATGGCGATACTCGGGATATTTCTCGGGCTTTTCGGGAATTGGATTATATTTCCAGAGCGACGAAGTATGAGCAGTCACTTCGTTGTCGGACAGAGCCTTTACCTCGGCTGTTTCTTCGGCGGAAGTCTCCGCCGCCTTATTTTCTGAAATTTTTTCATCTGATGATCTGACAGGCTCGTTGTTCATATCTTCGGCACCTCCGTTATGATGAGATCATGGTAAGCTTTTACGGTACGATAACAAATCCCTGAGGCGGCGGAGGAAGCTCCATAGCCTCGCCGGGCTTTGCGTCCAGGCTCTTGGAGGACATCTTGATAGAGCCTGATACCCATGCGAAGAACTGTGCAAGGTCGCCTGCGGAAAGGTTATTCATAAGGAGAACGTTGTCGGTTATCTCCTTTAAAACGGTGGTATCCGCGTAAGAGCCTGCCGCGCATGCGATGATATTCGCGGGCTTGGTGTTTTTAAGCTCGGCAGCCGCGCTGCGGAAATCGTCGGTAGGCGCGCCGTCGGTCAGCAGGAATACCAGCGGTCTCCAGTCGCCCTTCTGAGTGGGCGTGGATTTCTTGACCTCGGTATTGATGCACTGTGTAAGGAGCTTTAAAGCCGCTCCCAGCGAGGTGCTTCCGCCTGCGGTTATCTGGGGCTCCTTGAAGAGCATAAGCTCGGTGAGCGGAGTGACCTGCTGCGCCGAGGAAGCAAAGGTAATGACCGAAAGATAAGCGGTCTCAAGAGCCTGAGGGTCTCCCCTGAGCTCGGAGACAAGTGCCTTCACGCCCTGTCTTACGGCTTCGATAGGGTCGCCCGACATCGAGCCCGAGGTATCAAGCAGAAGATACACAGGAAGTCGTCTTGAAAAATCTGACATAATATCGTTCCTTTCATATTGAAAAATTATCAAGAATTAATAGCTATAATATCATTATAAATCTAAATGGATATTTTGTCAAGTTACAATACAAAAGAATAAAAAATCGAAAATTATAAATCTATAAAGCACTGTAATTTTGTATATTCAAACATTGACGAAAAACACAAATGCGTATATAATATTATTCGGAAATGCAGAGCCGAAAACCGTCATATGAAACAGCTTTCCTCATTTGCGCATTTCCGAGACAACCTCTGATAGGGAGTATAACATGAAGAAAAAAATCGATCTGTCTCCCCTGTGGATAGCCATTGCAGGCGTATTATGGGGTTTTATGGGATTATTTATCCGCCGTTTCAGCGAATACGGCGTTGAGTCCATGAGCGTGGTATTTCTGCGCTCGCTGTTCACAGCTGCGGCGGCGCTGATGTTCTGCTTTGTCACCGACAGGAAAAGCTTAAGGATAAAATTGAAGGATATCTGGATATTCATTGGAACAGGACTTGGAAGCATAGTCTTTTTCAATTACTGCTACTTCACCGCAATTAATATGATGTCCTTATCCGCAGCGGCGATACTGCTTTACACCTCGCCCATATTTGTTACCGTCCTTTCGGCGGTGATATTCAAAGAAAAGATAACCCCCAAAAAGATCATCGCCGTAGTGCTGTCTGTCGGCGGACTCGTCCTCGTCACAGGGATAATCGGCTCGGGCACGCCCGTTTCGGGGCTTGGCATCGCCTTCGGGATAATGTCCGCCATAGGCTATGCGCTGTACAGCATATTCACGCGGTTTGCCATCAACCGCGGATATTCCTCATTTGTATGCATAGGATATTCCTTTCTGTTTGCCGCTGTATTCTCCGCCTTTTTCGCGGATATGAACGCTATCGGAGACATGCTCTCCTCCTCACCGTCCATGGTAGGCTTCACTGTGATATTCACGATAGTTTCCTCAATAGCCCCCTATTTTCTCTACAATCTGGGACTTAAGGGCACGGAAAACGGAAAAGCCGCAGTAATCGCCTCGGTGGAGCCAGTGGCAGCCACAGTGCTTGGCATACTGCTCTACAATGAGATACCCACTCCCTCAGCGGCTATTGGGATAATACTCGTATTTGCGGCGATGATACTCAGCATATAACAGCAAAACAGCCGATCGTCAAGGGTCGGCTGTTTTTGCTGTACAAATAAATTTATCTAAGAGGGAGTTTTATCGGAGACTATCTCGGGATAAGCTTGAAAAGCACGCTGTTTTCAAACTCCAGCGGACGGCTGTATCGGAAGAATACTATCCCGTCGCAGGGCGCCTTCACCTGGGAGATGACCTCGCCCTCCATAGGGTCGAGTATCTCGCAGAGCAGGTCCCCCTTTGAAAAGCGCTCCCCCGCGTTCACCTTGGGACGGTATATGCCCGCAGCGGTGGAATGTATCTGAATGACTTCCTTTTCGTTGATAAGCTCGGTCAGATATCCTCCCGAATCCCGACCCTTGATGATGCCCTGACGGACCATGAATCTCATCACATTATCAACGGCGTCCTCGGCGGACTTCTCGTCGATATCGTCGGTGGAGTTCAGGAAATAGGAAAATGCATTGGTCTCCCATATCTGCCAGTTGTAATTGAGAGTGGTGGTATCATATGGACGAGGGTCGCGGATAAACGCATAGGGCAGCCCGAAGTCCTTCATTTTTTCGGGGTCGGTGAAGCCTGTGTGCATAAGCTTCACATGAGAAAGAAAGTCTCCCTGCTGATAAAAGCTTGCAAACTGAATGCCGAATTTATAGCCCTGTATCTGCTCAAAGAGACCGTCCGCAATGCGCTGGGTAGTCTCTCCGAGATTGTAGCCCGGGAACATTCTGTTGATGTCGGTGTTGTCCATAGTCCAGAACCGCTTGCCGATGTTCATGCTGTAATAGTTTACGCAGGGTATGACCATTATCTCATGACCTGCGGCGATCTTCCCGTCCGCTTCCAGACGGCGAAGCTTCTTGATTATCTGCGAGCAGACGTACATCTGCTGTATCTCATTGCCGCGGAGCGCGCCCACGATGCACATGGACTTTTCCCCGCTGCCGAATCTGTAGCCGAGAACGTCCATATCCTCTCTGTAGGGAGACTTGATAGAATACAATGTACACTTACGCATTGATCTCACCTCCCAGTATCCTTGCTATCAGCGAGCCGCCGTATACTATGGGGAACTCTCTTAAGGTGAATATCCTGCCAGCGCAGGGAGCGGTCACATATTCCTCAACTCTGCCCGTTGCGGGGTCGAGGACGTCGCCGATATGAGCGCCCTTTTCGATGTCCACCCAGTGGTCGACGCAGGGCACGAATATCCCCGCAGCCGAGGAATTGACGAATTCCACGTCATGGTCAAAGGACAGGATAGGCTCTCTTACGGGCTCTGTGGGACCGTTCCATATACCGATATTTTTTAAAAGATTCAGTATGCCGACGATGAGCTGATCGCAGTATTCCTTAGTAATGCGCATACCCACGCCCATTTCGACTACAAGTGTTTTCGTGCCGATGTCATTGAGACTGTATGCGAGAGTGGATTCCAGCACCGTCGCCGAGGAATGTATCCAGATATAATCCACGTTCAGCATCTTTGCGTATGGCACCAGATAGTCAGCGGATATCTCGTTAATTCTTACCTGAGGTATCTCCTTAAGATAGATATTGCTGGAATGGATGTCGATGCAGATGTCAGCGCCCTTGATGTCGGAGATGATATCCGCAGCGATGCATTCCGCCATTGTACCCTCGGAGGTGCCGGGGAATATCCTGTTCATGTCTAAATCGAACATGGGGATACCCCGCGTAATGGAATCTATCCCCAAAGGATTCAGCGCCGGATATATATCGACTATCCCGCTTAATGCGGAGGAATTTTCATGTAAATAGTCTGCCAGCTTTGCGCAGACAAACTGTCCTTCAAGCTCGTCGCCGTGGGTACCCGTCACGATACACGCCCTCTTGCTCCCCGACGAGCCGATATTCGGGTTGGTTATGCGGTTTCTCCGTATGACCAGCTTTTCATTTACGGCAAGACCCGCCTGTGCTATTGTCTTGACCAAAAATATCATTCCTTTCAGCTTATACTAATCCCCGATTAAAAAGTGTACAAAAAATCAAGCTAAAACCTGAATATAGGCAGCACCGCACAAAGCTTGTACGCAAGATGCGCCGTCAGATTTTTTGTCTGCACTTTTATCGGGGATCAGTATTATATTATGTGTGCAAAAATGCACTCCCTGAACATATCCCTGAATATAAGATCATATTAAAGTTCTTCAACTTTGGAGTATATCTCCTGTGTGCAGAAGCTGCTGCCGATGTAGAGTCCCCGTTCAATGGGACAGTCGGAATAATCTCTTCCGTGGCAGAGCTTGATATACTTTTCACCGCATATGCAGTTGTTGGTAGGATCTATCCCTATCCAGGAGTTTCCGTCGTTTATCTCCGTCCATGCGTGAGTCTCGCCGTTCTGATACGCAAGCCCCGAAACATATCTGCATCTTATGCCGTTAAGCCTGCAAAGTGCGAGGAAGATATGAGCATAGTCCTGACAAACGCCCGCGCCCAGCTCATAGGCTGTTTCGGCGTCGGTCCTCACCGTTGTCACGCCCTTTTCGTATCTCATAAGTCCATATAGCCTGTCCGAGATGAGCATTGCCCGCCGAAGGACATCTCCGCACAGCTCGGGCAATATTTCGGCGTAAAATGACCTTATCCCGTCTCCCGCGCGGGTCATGGGGGACTCATATCCGTAAAGAGCAGACGCCGTGCCCGGAATTTTATAATCCCGCTTGACCTGAGCCGTTCCCTTGACTTTAAAGGAAAAGCTGTCATGACCCTCGGATATCCTGCCGCAGAGCACCGAATTTCCGAAGCTGTCGCGGCTGAACCACACTCCCCGACCGTCGGGAGAAATAACGCACTGCGGTTCACAGATGAGCTGCCTGTTATCGGAAACAGGCAGACATCTGAGTGAAAAGCAGTGCGATGTCACTTCACCGCCGAAGCTCAGCGCAGTTTTATACTCAAACCACAGCCTTTTCAACCTGTTCGACCTCGAATAGATGCTCCATGCAGTAAAGAGCTTCATTCCGGCATTCCGTCCAGGCGGAGCCTCTTGAGAGCACATCCTTAAGACCGCTGTAGGCTGTCAGATTGATGTGGCTCGAATTACCATTTGCGATGAAATCGTCTAAGAAGCGGGTCAGATATGAGAAAGCCTTTTCGATCTCCTCATAGGGATAGGAAAGTCTCATGTACAGATCCACCCTCTCAACAGCCTTGCCGACGTAAATGACTATCTTAGCCTCGTAATCGGACATGTTGTTGTCGATGCTTCCCCAGAATGCGTAGAGCTGATCTCTGACGGGGAGCAGGTCATAGCGGAGCTTGGTAGTGCCCTCGCATTTTTTCAGCTTGTCCATAGCCATCTGGAGATATGCGAGAGAAGGAGTTTTTATCTCCTCTCTCAGGACTATGCCGTTGCCCAGTGCCCTGTCAAGATTTGACACGATAGAATCGGGAACGGAAGCGTCGAACATATACCTGTGCAGAAAATCCGCCCAATCCCTGTAAACATCGGGAACGCAGATATATTCCAGATATTTCTTGTAGGAATAACGGTCAACGTCTATCATGACGTCGTAATACTTAAAGAATGTGTTGAGAGTGGTAAAAACTCTTTCAGTGTAGCGTCCAAGCCAGTAAAGGTTGGAGCTTTTGCTTAATGCGACAGTACCCATGTATCCTTAAAGCCTCCTCCTTGAGATGAGTTTACGACAAACGAATCGGGATTTCTCGAAAAACGAGTAAGACCGCTTGCCCAGACTCTTGTTGTTTCGCCCGACAGAACGAACGCGCGCAGGTCAGCCTTCCGCATGACCGTCTCGTCGTTGTCCACCACCGCCAGGTCGATAAAATCGATTACCTCCTGAGCGATGAATCTGCGGGACTCCTTCGTGATAAGCTTGCGCCATTTTTCCAGTTCCTCGGCGGACATATCCCTTCCGAATACCACTCCGTAGCCGCCCGCCTCGGAAACGTCCTTGACGACCAGCTTCTGCAGATTGTCCAGGACATATTTCCTGTCCTCGTCGTAGAAGGGCAGATAGGTGGGCGCATTTTTCAGTATAGGCTCCTCGCCGAGATAATATCTTATCATCTTGGGGACGAAGTAGTAAATTCCCTTGTCATCGGCGACACCGTTTCCGGGAGCGTTGATGATAGCGGTATTTCCCGCACGGTAAGCGTCCATGATATGAGGAACGCCGATAAGTGACTCGGGCAGGAATGTAAGCGGGTCAAGATACTCGTCGGATATCCTGCGGTAGACTGCTCCGACGCGGGTCTTTCCGCCCTGGAAGTCCTTCATGTAGAGGATATTGTTCTCCACGAAAAGGTCGGTATTTTCAACGAGGATAGCCCCCGTTTTCTCCGCCAGATAGGAGTGTTCAAAGTATGCTGCGTTGAATCTTCCCGGCGTAAGGATAACGTTTATCCCTCCGCAGTTCACATAGTCCATGGTATCTTTGAGCAGCTTTGCATAGTTGCGGTTATCGACGATATCATTATCGCGGAACGCCCACGGGCTTGCCATTCTGCAGAGTTCCCTTGCGATAAGGGGATAGGAAGCTCCCGACGGGATACGGAGATTATCCTCAAGGATGTACCATGTCCCGTCCTTAGCCTGTACAAGGTCGATGCCCGAAATATGGCTGTAT
The DNA here is from genome assembly GCA_022768245.1 of Oscillospiraceae bacterium. Classification (GTDB taxonomy): domain Bacteria; phylum Bacillota; class Clostridia; order Oscillospirales; family Ruminococcaceae; genus RGIG4694. Next base: position 12,858 of record JALEMR010000018.1, on the reverse strand, counting down.
ATGCCCTTTGAGGGAACGACTCCTTCGCACTGTGCCAGATAGCCCTTGGAAATAAAAACGAATTCCTCGGGAATGATCTTGTCCTTGATTATCTTTTTATCGGTGTAAATATCCTTAAGAAAAAGATTAAGTGCGTCCACACGCTGGATAAGACCTTTTTCCATCTGTCTGAAATCCTCGGCGGAAATAACTCTGGGGATAGCGTCGAAGGGGAAAAGCTGTTCTTTGAATTCGCCGTGCTTGTAAATCCCGAATTTTACGCCGTATCTTGCAAGGAGCTTATTTATTTCCTTTGCATTTACAACAGGTGTGTTCATGGTATCATCTCACTTCAATAAAATAAAAGCAAAGAGACCTATATGTCAGATATAAGCCTCTTTGCTTTCTGTTATAATGATACCATATTTACCCGTCGCTGTCAATTGTCAGAAATGACATTTTTTCAAATTATTTTGCATTTCTTTTGGAACAGTTTTGCATTTTACATTATTCGTACACAATATTATTAATTTTATATGAATGGTTTTGCATATTCTTAAGACAGTTAATTCATTTTATGCGTAGAAAAGCAGGGAAGAGCTTACCCTTCCCCGCCGTAATCATTTAAGAAAAATTGTTATCTTACTTCGTCCTCGAGAGCGCATCTGATAGAAGCTTCGTTCTCGCACCATGCGAGGCACTCGCCGTTGGGATCGTACTCAGCGCACTTAGCCTTCATTTCAGCAACGATCTTGTCATACTCCTCATCGGAGGAAGCATAAATTGCCTGCCATGAATAGTTTACGATGCAGGTCTTTACCTGCTCCCATACGATCTTGAGCTCATCAGTCTTATCGGACTCGGTATAGGAGGTAGCGAGAGAAACCTTGTGGTTTACGCTGTCCATGTATTCCTGAGCGTTGTACTTGCCTGTGAAGTCTCTCCAGTCGGTAAGGATAGCATACTGAGAATCGCCGCGTCTGCTCTTCCAGTTCTCGTAGTTATAGGTCTCACCGTTGGAATCGGGGTTGGAAGCGTCCTTGGACCATGTGGTATTGTTAGCCTGGAAGCAGCCGTCGTTGAATGTTCCTCCGCCCCACTCTTCGGGCATCATAGTGTTCTTCTTGTCAGCGTTTGCTGTCTCACCGAACTCTGTGAAGCAGGTGTTGCCCTCGTCATCGTAGTACCAGCAGAGATCCTTGGGACCATACCAGTAGGTCATATATCCCTCGGGAGTGCAGAGGTAGTTGATGATAGCCATGCAGAGCTCGGGATACTCGGTGTTAGCGCCGATGGACCATATTCTGTTGCCGCCCAGTACGTTCATACCGTAGCAGAGAGGAGTTGCGTCGGAAGGAACAACGGGATACATTCCCTTGTCCTCGGAGAGGTGTGTATCGGAGTTATAAAGCTGAGAACCCGCATAGTCAAAGATGGAGAAGAATACTCCGCCTGCCTGCATCTTTTCAGACATCTGATCGTAGGTCTGAGTCATGGAGTTGGGGTCGATAAGGCCTTCCTGATAAAGCTGATTGAAGAACTTAAGAGCCTTAAGATAGGGACCGTCCTCCTCGAGAGCATCGTGATATGTGCCGTTCTCAACATCGTAGAGACCGAAGCCCATTTCATCGTAGCCCCAGTAGCAGGTAGCGAACGCCTTGACATACATTACCATGTTGCCGTCCCAGTCGGGCCACATAGACAGTGCATAGGTCTCGTTTCCATTTTCATCGGTGGGGCAGATCTCCTTCATATCGAGGAATACCTGATTGAGGTCGTCAAGGCTTGTAATGGAAGGATAGCCCAACTGCTTGTAAAGATCCCAGCGGATATCCATTGTGTAGAAGAAAGCCTCGTGGTCCTCGGTGCTGGACGCAACATTGTGGCCGAAGCCGAACAGTGCGCCGTCCTCAACGCCGAGAGAAGCATTGAAGCTGATGTTGTTCTGAAGAGCATAGGGCATATTGTCTCTGCAGTACTGACCCCAATCGTTAAGGAGCTCGTCGTCGTTCCAGTCGAAGAGCATACCGCCCTTGGCAGCTCTCTGATACTGCTCACCGTTGGAGCCGAAGATAACGATATCGCCCAGATTGCCTGACTCCATACGAGTATCGAACATACCCTCGGAATCGGGAATGATAGTAACTTCGCAGTTGAAATCGCGCTTAAGTATCTCAGCGAACCAGCCTGTCAGCTTGCCGGAGTAGTTTGCCAGCTGGCTGTAAACGGTAAGCTGGATAGTCTCGTCGCCGTAAAGGTCGGCAAGCTTTTCGGATACGGACTGATTTTCATCGGCAGCCTCAGCGACCGAGGTAGCGCCCGAATCATCGGCAGCAGCTGCATCATCGCTGCCTGCGTCTGCGGCAGTATCTCCTGCTCCTCCGTCGGCAGCGGAAGCCGTAGTAGCCGAAGGATCTGCGGGAGCTCTCTCACCGCAGGCTGCCAGTGAGCCTGCCATTGCGAGGCAGGTGATACCTGCAAGAATTCTTTTTAATTTCATAACTGTCCTCCATTTAAATATATTTTTTATCCCTTAACTGCTCCGAGCATAAGACCCTTTTCAAAATAGCGCTGCATGAAAGGATATACACAGAGAATAGGAATAATTGTTACCATGGAAATAGTGTACTGGATGACCTTCTGACTTGCAGCATTTGCAAGCAGTGAAGAGTCGGAGCTGCTGGTGCCCGAGCCTGCCAGAGCGCTAAGGTTGGAGCTCTGATTCAGGTAGATATAAAGTCTGTGCTGAAGGGTATACAGCTCAGGAGTGTTGGCGTTGAGGATAAGCGAATCCTGGAAGGAGTTCCAGTGTCCCACCGCGCCGAAGATAGCGATAGTAGCGAGGATAGGCTTGCTCAGCGGCCATATGATCTTTCGGAATATGGTCCAGTAGCTTGCGCCGTCCATAAAGGCGCTCTCCTCGATCTCGCCCGGGATAGACTCGATGTAGGTCTTAACGAGGATAATGTTGTAGGGAGAAACTATTCCTGGGATAATGTAAGCCGCAAAGGTGTTGGTAAGACCCAGCATGGACATGTTCATGTACCAGGGAATAAGACCCGCATTGAAGTACATGGTGATGACCAGAAGTCTGTACCACAGCTTTCTGTGCCACATTTCCTGCTTTGTAACGAGATAGCCTGCGAACGCCGAAGCGAACACCATAAGAGCTGTTCCGAGGATAGTTCTCAGAATAGTAATTCCGACAGAGGTCCAGAGGTCGTTTACATTGCCCATGGAGATGTAGTTCTGAAGAGTGATCCCTCTGGGGATAAGGGTAACGGCGCCCTTGTTCACGTACTCATTGGAAGATATCGTGTTGATGAATATGTAATAGAACGGGAAAATGCAGCTTAAGGTAAACAGTCCGAAAAACAGATAGTTGCAGATACTGAAGATAACATCGCCGACAGTCAGCTTTATCTTATTTTGGCTTTTTTCGGGTATATCCTCGGGCTTTTTCACCAAAGAAATATTATCGTTGCTCATCGTCCTGCCTCCTTTATACGATGCTTTCGCCGCGTATCGCCTTAGAAACGCTGTTAGCGGCAAACAGAAGAATTACGCTGACTACGGACTTGACCATACCGATAACCGTGGACAGAGGAATAAGTCCGCTGTTGATACCCAGATTATAAACGTAGAGGTCAAGGACCTGAATGCTCTCGCGGTTCACGGCGTTGGAGAATACGAGGTACTGTTCCATACCGTTTGAGAGAATGTTAGCGATCGACATAAGGAGAAGTACGCAGTATGTGGGGATAAGCTCGGGAATGGTGATGAACCACATCTTAGCGAATCTTCCTGCGCCGTCAACGGTAGCAGCCTCGTAGAGACCCTGGTCGATGCCGGAGATAGCGGCGATGTAGATGATAGCGCTCCAGCCCACGCCCTTCCAGAGACCCCATGCCAGCATCTTGAGCCACATATGGGAGTTGCTCATAAGATAGTTGGTGGTGTAAGGTTCTCCTGTGATGCTTGCGAGCATGGTGTTGATAAATCCGTCGGTGGAGAAGATAGCAAGTGCGATAGCGTAAACGAGCACCCAGCTGATGAAGTTGGGTATCGTGGTGCAGGTCTGAACGATACGTCTGAACTTGGTATTCTTGATCTCGGAGAGGAATATAGCGAATATCATAGGTATCCAGCTTGTAATAATTCCGAGTCCGCTCATTGCGAGAGTGTTCTTGAGCACCGTAACGATATCCTTTTTGGTAGCGGCGTTCTGGAAAAGCTGAGTGAACCACTTAATGCCCACGAACTTGTCCATGCTGAGAGTCTCGCCCGCCTTGTAGTCGAAGAAAGCGTATCTCCAGCCGTACAGAGGAAGATAGCTGAAAACGAAAGCCAGCGAGATAATCGGGAGAAACATGAGGAACAGCTGGAATTTAGGCTCCATCTCGTATTTATCGGTCTTTTCGGCAGCGGGAACAAGGAAGAAGTTCACAAATGCGCAGACTATCATAACGATTGCAACAGCCATGTAAACATAGTTCATGGAAGAGTAGATAGGCTGAATCTTGTCCCATTTTCCGCAGGCGTCGGCAGAATCGCATACCTGATTGTAAAGCGCATACAGCCAGCCCATGCAGCCAAGCTCCGCAGCGGCTCCGAAAACAGAGATGATAAGACCTGTTTTCTTCATTTTATTGTTTCCGAGGGACATGCAGGCGCCCGCGATGCAGATAACTACTGCAATTATGATAAGCAGGCAGCATACGTTAAGAGACTTAAAGGTAGATTCCTGTACCCAGCCCTGTCTGAACGCACGTCCGAAGTTGCCCGTTATGGAGGAATAGGACATACCGCATGAAAAAAGCGATACATTCTTGTTGGTCATTCCCGTGATACGGGCGGGGTTGAAATTCGAAAAGAACAGCAGGATAACGTTTACAAAAACCGCAAGACGCAGCACCCAGTAAACCTTATCGGCGACCTTTTCAGGCATTGACTTGACCCTATCGGGTCTTCCGGACCTGCGGGATAAACCGAAATTGTCCGAAGCAGCATTCAAGTCAGCCATTTTACACATCATTCCTTTCCTGACGCTCAAGGCTGTGCAGGGGTTCCTTCAGCATCGTATTGATTCAATGAAAACGATTTACATTTTCATCATAAAATAACACAGAAAGAATAGCATCTCTTCTGTGTCTGCGGAAACTGTGAAATATAGGACAATATTTCCGCCTGTGTTATTATTATTTTAATATAAAATGTCCAAACTGTCAATTAATATTTTGAACAAATTAAACATCATATATATGTGATATTGCACAAATTTTCTAAACATTAATGTACAAAAAATCTTGAAAATAGTCAATTGTTCACATGATTATCACCGTGAATCGTTCAAAATGACGATTCCTCACAAAAACCGAAAACGTTTGAGTATGAATATTTGAACATTTGTATAGTCAAAAATCGCAGCAGATACGCAAAATACGGTAAAACGTTTACAAAACAAGTGCTGTGCAGAGCCGACAGTCCGAAGTGCTGTTTTATGCATTTTAACGGCTATGATAAACGCAGAAGGACATTATAACGGGCATATTTCCGCACATCGGAAACGAAGCACAGGCAAGAGCATGTATAAAACGCCGGCATAACATCACCATACAGCCAACCAGTAATTTGAACATCGCAGGAAAACAAAAAATTCCCGACGCGGCTGCAGAAATTGCGTCGGGAACTTTTATTTACAGGTGATTTCAGAACAATATCAAATTAGTTTCTCTTCTTGGAGAGAACAGCTGCTGCGCCTGCTGCTGCCATTACTGCTGCAATAGCTGCTGCGGAAGCGTTTCCTGTAGCTGCGGGAGTTGTTGTTTCATCGGAAGCGGGAGCATCCTCAGTTGTTTCGATATCAGAGTCGATAGCCTCCTCAACGGAATCATCGGCAGCGTCGGAAGCAGCGCCCATACCGGAAACTGTGAACTGGATCTCGATGGAATCCTGAGGCATTGTGTAGCCGAAGAGACCGTCCTCACCGCCCAGATCGGAGTTCCAAATGTTGATCATCATGGGCTGAACATATTCAAGCTCATCGGGGCTGAGGAAAGCCTCGTCAAATGTGTACTTTGCGTTACCGTCAAGGATAACCTTAACATCAGTGATAGAAACGCCTGCATCCAGAGGGATATCTGTGGAAACGAAGAGCAGGTTGAGAGACTCGTCCTCACCGAAATCGAAATCTGTAACGGATACGGAATATGTACCGTCGCCTGTGATCTGAGCATCGGTGAATACGCCGCCCTTGCTGATCGCTGTAGGACCGTCCCAGCCGGTGATCTGATCGAAATAAACCATACCGTCGTCGCCTGTCACGCCCTTACCGTAGGAAGGCTCGTTCCATGCATTTCTGAAAGAGAAGCTTGCAGACTGAACGCCGATATAAGCGTTATATACGGTTTCCTCAGCGGAGGAAGGAACAGCTGCAACGGAAGCTGCAACAGCTGCAGCAGCGGCAATGCTCAGAAGCTTTGATGTTTTCATGAGAAACACTCCTTAAATTCATAATATAAAATACTCATAACTGCATATATGCACACTTTCCTGTATAAGTATACAATACGCCTTTATTTGATTACAATTCTACTACAAATCCGTTAAAAAGTCAATCGTCATTTCATACAAATACTAAAACGTTTTCATCACATTTCATACAAAAATACAATAATCTCTCCCCTGTATGCCGCCAAGAATACTATTGTATACAGCGCGGCAGGATCTTCTTAAAAAAATTTTGGATTTTTTTCAAAAAACACTTGACAAATGAAAATTAATGTTGTATAATAAAAAAGCTGATTGAACATCGGCATTAAAAAATAAAGCAGAACGCTTCGTTCTCACCGTATCGGAAGTGACTGTATACGGTCAATACCTTTAGACATCTCTTTCCTTCGGGTCAGTGTGTTTATTCGTATCGGCGAGGCAGTATGCTTTGTCGGTTTTTTTATTTATTAATGTGAATTTGGGGGTGCTCGCCATAGCAAACAAGGATAGCAAGGAACTGCAGATCAACGAAGAGATCCGCGATAAGGAGATCAGAGTTATCGGCTCGGACGGAGCTCAGCTCGGACTTATGTCCGCAAAGGAAGCTCAGAAGCTGGCAGCAGAAAAGGATCTTGACTTAGTTAAGATCGCACCTCAGGCTGTACCGCCTGTGTGCAGGATCATGGACTACGGCAAGTATTGCTTTGAACAGCAGAAACGAGAAAAGGAAGCTAAGAAGAATCAGAAGGTCGTTGAGATCAAGGAGATAAGAATGTTCTCCTCTATAGATACTCACGATTTCGAGACCAAGGTCAATCAGGCAATGAAATTCCTGAAGGGCGGCGACAAGATCAAGGTGTCCGTCCGTTTCCGCAGACGTGCTATTGCTCATCCGGAGTTAGGCGAGGAGCTTCTTGAACAGTTCAGGGACGCCTGCTCAGAAGCGGGCGTGGTTGAAAAACCCATCAAAATGGAGGGAAGAGCATACGTAATGTTCATCTCCCCCAAGCCCGGAAATAACAAGTAATCATTCTCAAATTTCCGCAAAATCAAAGGAGGATATATCATGCCAAAGCAAAAGTCACATTCCGGCGCTAAGAAGCGTTTCAAGGTAACAAAATCCGGTGTCGTTAAGTACCAGAAGACCAACAAGAGACACAGACTCACACAGAAGGACCACAAGCGCAAGAGAATCGCAAGAACTATGGGCATCTGCGGCAGCGCAAATGCACCCACTATCAAGAAGCTTCTCCCTTATAAGTGATACGGGGCTTTTTGTGTAAAAAATTCGTAAGATACTTAACATGGAGGTAAAATAAAATGGCTCGTATTAAGGGTGCACTTGCTACTCGCAAGAGAAGAAACAAAACTTTAAAGCTCGCTAAGGGCTACTGGGGCGCAAAGAGCAAGCATTTCAAGATGGCTAAGGAAGCCGTAATGAAATCAGGCAACTACGCTTATATCGGCAGACGTCAGAAGAAGCGTGATTTCAGACAGCTCTGGATCACAAGAATCTCCGCTGCATGCAAGATGAACGGAATGAACTATTCCACATTCATGAACGGCCTCAAGAAGGCAGGCATCACTCTCAACAGAAAGATGCTCTCCGAGATCGCTATCAACGACGCAGCAGGCTTTACAGCACTTACCGAAAAGGCTAAGGCTGCTCTTTAATCAGAGATAACTTTTAAAAGTCAGAAGTATTTTTACTTCTGACTTTTGTTGTAAAAGTACATTTAACGGAGTGGAACTGTTATGACATATATATCTTCCCGTTCAAACGATAATATCAAGCTTTTCCGCAAGCTCTCCGAACAGCGTAAGGAACGCACCGAAAAGAAATTGTTCACATTGGAGGGAGTCCGTCTCGTGGCGGACGCTGCCGCCGAAAATGCAGAATTTCACAGCATTTTCGCCACCGAGGGCTGCCTTGAAAAATACAGCGGCGCTCTCTCCCCCGTTCTCGATAATTTCGGCGGAAGGCTTTTTGTCATCACGGAGGAAATAGCGGACTATATCGCCGAAACACGGGATTCTCAGGGGATATTCGCCATATGTAAGATACCAGATGAAAAGCCCCTTTCCGATATTATTTCCCGCGGCGGAAAATATATCATGCTCTCCGACGTCAGGGACCCCGGCAATATGGGCACCATAATCCGCACCGCCGACGCTGTGGGAACAGACGCCGTTATCTGCTGCGGCTGCTGCGATATATATAATCCCAAGGTCACCCGCTCGGCTATGGGCAGCCTTATGCGTATGACAATTGCCGTAACCGACGAGGACAGCGCATTCTCCGCCTTTAAGGCTGCGGATATCACTACCTTCGCCGCAGTGGTGGACAGCTCCGCCGAAAAGCTCACCGAATGCGATTTCACTCAAGGAGCAGCCGTCCTTATCGGCAACGAGGGCAACGGTCTTTCCGCCGAGACTGCCGATAAATGCGATGTTAAAATGACTATCCCCATGAAGGGGCGTGCAAACTCTCTCAATGCAGCTATGGCTGCGGGCATTATTCTTTGGGAACTTTCAAAGTAAAGCAAATAACGGAGGGGATTTTTTTGGAACGCGAGGTCACAAAGGAACTTATATGGAGCATCTGGCTGACGCAGGTATTCGGATACGCAAGCCCTGTGATCAATTATCTGCTGGATAAATACAAGTCTGCGGAGACCGCTCACGACGCGCTTCTCGATCAGCCCGATATCAGTCTCGGAGCCGATTTCCGCAGACATTACGACAATATCTTCAAGTACGATTCCTCCTCCGCGGAAAAGATCATCGACGAGTGCATCAAAAGCGATATCGGCATTGTACTGAAAAGCGACGCCGATTATCCCCGTTCTCTGCTGAATATTGATAATCCGCCTTCCGTTCTGTATTATAAGGGCGATATCTCGGATATCAACGACTCTCTCCCGATTGCGATGGTGGGCACCCGTGACCCCTCCCCTTACAGCGTTCATACCGCTAAGGCCATAGCCCGCGGGCTCTGCCGCTGCGGATTCTGTATCGTCAGCGGATTTGCCGTGGGCATCGACATCATATCCCAGCTTTCCGCCGTGGCGGCAGGCTCGAAGACCTATGCCGTTCTGGGCTGCGGTCTGAATTACAACTATCCCAAGGAAAATCTGCCGTACCGAAACAGGATATACGAACACGGAGCCTTCATCAGCGAATATCCCCCCTCCTTTGCTCCGTCGAGGATAACCTTCCCGCCCAGAAACCGCATAATCGCAGGACTTGCCCTGGGCACGGCGGTCATCGAAGCGGGACAGAAGAGCGGCTCCCTTATCACCGCCAATCACTGCAACAATCAGAACAAGCCCCTGTTCGTCGTCCCGCCGGGAGATATATTTGATCTGCGATACGGCGGGAATGTCACTCTTATCCGCGACGGGGCTATCCCTCTTATGAGTCCCCGCGACATTGTCTATGAATTCTATCCCGAATACGAGGACATGCTATCCAAGGAGGCGCGGGAGCTGCTTATCTCGGGAGATTTTATCAACACCGAGGTCTACAAGCGGACAGGCATGGGACCCGGTCGGCGCAGACTTGCGGAGGATCCTTACTCTCCCGTGCCGCCCCTCCCCGAAACGGTACATAAAAAGCCCCGCAAAAAGCCGCAGAAGGAAGCTGTGCCCGAAAAGTCAAAGGCTGACGAAAACCCTGTCCCCGCAGTATCCGACGAGCCTGCTTCAAAGGAAGAGACCGCCGCTTACATAGATAAGGAATTCGTGAGACATGCTGCCGATCTGTCGGCGCTGCCCGAAAATCAGCGCATCGCCGCGGAGATAATACTCAATATGGGCAGACCCGTTATCGCCGATGAAATAGCTGCCGAATCGGGAATGTCTATCACCGATACGCTGTCTCTGCTGACGGATATGGAGCTTGACGGCGTGATATCCTGCACTGCGGGCGGAGCTTATATCGTCAACTGAACATATCTTCTCCTCTGAAACGGTTCGGAATTTATACTATATTTTATATTGACATTTCCGTCCGTTTATGCTAAAATGCAAAATATATGAATATGTGAATTATTCTATACTATATTATATAATATTATATATACGATCACAATGACAAGGAGTAATGTTAATGTCAAAGCTTGTTATATTAGAGTCACCGGGAAAGGTAAAGACTGTTCAGAAATATCTGGGCAGCGATTATAAGGTCGTGGCGTCCATGGGACATATCAGAGATCTGCCCAAATCCAAGATGAGCATTGATTTTGAACACGACTTCCGCCCTGAATACGTTGAAATGAAGGATAAGGCGGACATTATAAAAAATCTTAAGGAAGAGGCTTCAAAGGCAGACGAAGTCTTTCTCGCAACGGACCCCGACCGCGAGGGAGAAGCTATCTCATGGCATTTGGCTTACATTCTCGATCTGCCCCTGAACGCCAAGGACAGAGTTACCTTCAACGAGATCACCAAATCGGGCGTTGAAGCGGGCATGCAGTCTCCCCGCAGTATCGACCTCAATCTGGTCAACGCTCAGCAGGCAAGACGTCTCCTTGACCGTATCGTGGGCTATAAGCTGTCCCCGTTCCTCTGGAAGAAGGTCCGCAGAGGCCTCTCCGCAGGACGTGTTCAGTCGGTGGCTGTCAGGATGATAGTTGACCGCGAACGTCAGATACAGAACTTCAAGCCCGAGGAATACTGGTCCATCGAAGCGAAAATGACCGCTCCGTCCTCCAAGAAGCAGTTCGAAGCCGTGTTCACGGGAATGGACGGCGAAAAGACCGAGCTTCACTCCGAAGCTGAGACAAACGCAGTGCTCAAACGCCTTGAAGGGGCGGAGTATACCGTTTCCGAGATAAAAAAATCAGTCAGAAGAAAATCCCCCGCTCCGCCGTTCACTACGTCCACGCTCCAGCAGGAGGCTTCCAAGAAGCTGGGCTTCCAGACCGCGAAGACTATGAAGACCGCACAGTCCTTATACGAGGGCGTGGATATCGAGGGAATGGGCGCTGTGGGTCTTATCACCTACATGAGAACCGACAGCCTGCGTATCTCCGACGAGGCGAGAAACGCAGCATACAAGTACATCGGCGACGTTTACGGAAAAAGCTATATCCCCGCTTCTCCGAAGATATACAAGTCAAAGGCTAACGCACAGGACGCTCACGAAGCTATCCGTCCCTCTACTCCGTCCATAACCCCCGACAGCATCAAGGGCAGCCTTACCACCGAGCAGTATAAGCTCTACAAGCTTATCTGGGAGAGATTTATTGCAAGCCAGATGTCCAACGCTCTGCTCGATACCGTTTCGGTGGATATCACCGCCAACGGCTGCAGCTTCAAGGCAACGGGCTTCTCGGTGAAGTTCGACGGCTTTACCGTGCTCTACGAGGAAAGCAAGGACGACGAGGAAAACAAGGTCCTCCCCAAGATAGAAAAGGGAGATATCCTTAAGCTGAAAAACATCGAGGGAAAGCAGCATTTCACACAGCCTCCCGCAAGATATACCGAAGCCTCCTTTATCAAGGCTCTCGAGGAAAACGGCATAGGCAGACCGTCCACCTATGCGCCTACCATCTCCACGATAATCAACCGTCTTTATGTGGAGCGTGACGGCAAACAGTTAAAGCCCACTGCTCTCGGCGAGGTAACTACCGACCTGATGAAAAACTGCTTCAAGAAGATAGTCGATACCAAATTCACCGCCGAAATGGAAAGCGATCTCGATAAGGTGGAGATCGGCGAACAGAACTGGGTGGATACTCTCCGTGAGTTCTACGACGATTTCGACGAGACTCTCAAAAAGGCAGAGGTCACCATGGAGGGCAAGCGGGTCAAGGTCCCCGTGGAGGAGACCGACGAGGTCTGTGAGGTGTGCGGCAAGCCAATGGTCATCAAGATAGGCCGCTTCGGACGGTTCCTCGCATGCTCGGGCTTCCCCGACTGCACCAACACCAAGAAGATAGTCAAGGACACAGGCGGTGTCTGCCCCAAGTGCGGCAAGAAGGTGCTGCAGAAAAAGTCCAAGAAGGGCAAGAAATACTACGGCTGCGAGGATAACCCCAACTGCGACTTTATGACATGGGACACTCCCGTTTCCGACAAATGCCCCAAGTGCAATGACGGCACTACCCTGTTCAAGAAGGGCGGAAAGATGTTCTGCCTTAAGGAGGGCTGCGGCTACGAGGTCGCGATCAAAAAGGAAAAGTAATTTATGAACGATAAACAAGCGATAGTTGTGGGCGCGGGACTGGCAGGCTGCGAGGCTGCATGGCAGCTGGCACGGCACGGGATAAGCGTCAGGCTGTACGAAATGAAGCCGAAAAAATACACTCCCGCTCACAAGTACAAGGGCTTTGCGGAGCTGGTCTGCTCCAATTCATTGAAGGCTATGAGGATAAACTCCGCC
>JALEMR010000080.1 GCA_022768245.1 Oscillospiraceae bacterium | reverse complement strand
TGCCGCCCGTCAGCGGCGGCAAAGCAGACATTAATCAGGTAGTTCGGCACAAATCTTTGATTTGTGCCGCTGAAAATCCTGTTTTACAGGATTTTCAGCCAATAACTGCCCTTCGGGCAGTTATTGAGTACGCACTATATATTCAAGTTTTAGCTTGATTTTTTGTACACTTTTTAATCGGGGATAAGTATTATACGGCACAAAAAATCCTCCGCGCATTATGATGAAATGCGCGGAGGTGATTTTTTTATTCAATTATTCCTCGTCGGGGAGGATATAGATGGTAACGTCCTTTGAGCCCCACTGGATACATTCGTCGTAGCTCCACATGAACAGGTCAACAAGGATATCGTTTCTGCCTACCGATCCGCCTGTGTCTGCTGCGATAGCATAGCCGTAGACCTCGCCGTCATCGGCTACTATGTACATTCTGGTGCCGTAGGGGATTATATCGGGATTTACTGCAACGTAGCCCTGCTGTACAGCCTTTCCTGTGGACATCAGCGCGCCCTCCTCCGCAGTATATGCGCAGGATCTTCCGTGAAGTGCCTGTGTGTAGTAAAGGGGAACGTTGTTCTCGTCGAGAATGAGGTCCGCGGGAACGTCGAACTGGGATACGGCGCTTACCTCTGAAGCGGGAGTGCCTTCGCCCGTGTATTCATATGCGGCTGCTTCAACGGAGTATTCCTCGGCGGGCTGCTCCTCGGGGGAGCTGTCCTCGCCGTCGTCGTAAAAGTAAGTATCCTCTTCATAGGTGCCGTTGGCGATGACTGTGTTTACGGGCTGAATAACTATCTCCTCGCTTAAAAGCTTGGACTTGACGATCTCGCCGTCCACTCTTTTTACGAGATATTTCTTTTCAAGTCTGCCGTCACAGCCCTCGGTGATTACTGCGGACTCGCCCAGAGGAAGGGTGTCGTCCTCGACATACTCGATATCTGCGGGGATAGCCTTTGCTGTGGTTATCTTCACATATTCAACGCGCTGTACGGTGATGACCATATTGTCGGTGAGGGAGGTGTTGGGGTCGGGAGTGACGATATCACGGCTTCCCAGCTCTATCCCTGTTCCGTTGAGAGCGTCCTCCACAGTGCCGCCTGCGGATACGTTGTATCTTTCGCCGTCTGCGATGACGGTCACGTCATATGTTTCAAGATAGGTGCCGAATGCGCCCACATCGCTTACTGCTGTGCTGTATGCGGTGGAGTTCTTGTCGGGGAATGCGTCGGGAAGCGTTACTGTGGGAACGTTCACAGCCGCTCTGCCTGATGATGCGGCAGATTCGGAGGAGGTCTCCTCTGCGGTGTACTTATATCCCGAAAGGTCTGCGGGGGCTGCGGCGTCCTCGGGGGACTTTGCGGCAGCTGCCACAACAGATACGCACAATGCAGTCATTGCCGCTGCGGACAAAACTATCGAGCCTATCCTGCGTTTTTTACGGTTAAGCTTGTCGGAGCCGCTGAGCTCTACGACATTGTCTTTGATGATCTCGTTTGTGTTATTCTCTATCATATTATTCTCCGTTTCGTTCCCGGAAAGCGCATGCGCTTTCCTTAGCTTTTGCGGCGGTACAGAATGCCCGCTGTTTTTCTGTCGGAGCATTCTGTACCTCATATATAAAATGCAGATTTTCTTCGGTAACAAGATACCGTTGAAAAGGTTACATTTTGTAACTGTTGTAATTATAACGTAATCAATGGGGTTTGTCAATGGCTTTTTTGTAACCGCTATTTAGCTATTTTGTACACAAAAAATAAAATTTTGTGAGGTTTTGAGGGCTTTGAAAGAGCTTGCCGAGGGGAATGGTCCGATTTTTATGTGGATATTTCACAAATAGCTCACGGGAGGGCTGAGACGTTTTCAAGGAGACTGTATTTTTAACGCGGACATCACCGTTTTACGCCGTTTTCAGACATTTTTCAAATTCTTGTTAATATTTTGGCAAATTATTGATGTACAAACTGCACAATTGATTGCTTGGATTCGGGCAATTTATTATCATATATGTAGAAATAATGAAAAAATGATGTTAAAACCTGTGAGACGCTGTGCGCGGAGCTCGTCTGCAAATGCGGAAGAGCCGCCTGTTTATGAGGATATCGGCTGTTTTCGGGTATAAATTACTGACGGAGGTGCTGCATTTATTCGTTTTTCAGTCGGTTACAAAGGGTATCCGGTTTGTAACCGATTTGTAATAACTTGCCCCGAAAAATAAATTCCCGTCAGCTATTTACTTTTTCGGAAATATATATTATAATGTGTACAGAGGTATTGACCCCGCGAAAGGAGAATTAACATGAGCGATTCATTCAACAAAAAAGAAAAAATGCGCATACGCAAGTTCCTGACTATTTCCGCGCCTGTGGTGGGAGCATTGTTCCTGTTTCTGGCGTCGGGTCTTTATATAGTATACCGCATGGTCAGCGACTACAACTATAACGAGCGCTGGAAGGATTACGACGAGTGCGGTCTGGGCTGATAGTATGTATATTTATAATGCAAGAATAGATACGGTGACAAACGGCGTTATCCCTCACGGTTACGTTTCTGTGGAAAAGGGCAGGATAGCCGAGGTCTCCGAGGGCGAGCCGCCCCGCATTTCTGCGGAGGATATCGACTGCGGCGGCTGTCTGCTTATGCCGGGACTTATCGACAGTCACTCGCATATCGGACTTATCGGCGACGGTCAGGGTCCCGAGGGCGAGGACGTCAACGAGGATACCGACCCTATAACTCCTCATCTGCGGACTATCGACGGGCTGTGCTTTAACGACGGGTATTTTCATGACGCCGTGAAAACAGGCGTTACCTGCGCTGTGACGGGCTGCGGCTCGGCTAATCCTATCGGCGGGGACTTTATCGCCGTCAAGACTTACGGCAGATGCGCCGATGAAATGCTTATTCGCCGCGCGGCTATCAAGTTTGCTCTGGGAGAGAATCCGAAGGTCACCTACCGCGACAGGGACGAGGCTCCCGTGACGAGAATGGCTTCCGCCGCTCTTATCCGAGAGGCTTTATTTACCGCACGCCGCTATATGGAGGACAAGCTCGCCGCCGAGGAAAACGACGACGATATGCCCGATTTCGACATGAAATCCGAAGCGCTTATCCCTCTTCTGAAGGGCGGGCTTAAGGCTCATTTCCACTGCCACCGTGCGGACGATATCATGACCGCTGTCCGAATCGCCGAGGAATTTGACCTGGATTATGTGCTTATCCACTGCACCGAGGGTCATATCATCGCCGATATCCTGGGCGAAAAGCATGCAGTTGCCGCTGTGGGTCCCATAATCTGCGACAGGGGAAAGCCCGAGCTGGCTCATTCTACCGTGAAAAATGCGGCTGAGCTGCACGCTCACGGCGTAAAGGTCTCTATCTGCACCGACCACCCCGAGGTGCCCGTGGACTATCTTCCTGCCAGCGCGGCTTTCTGCGTTAAGGCGGGACTTCCCCGCAGCGAGGCGATACGTGCGATAACAATAAATGCTGCCGAAACAGCAGGAATCGCAGACCGCGTGGGCAGCATAGAAAAAGGCAAGGACGCCGACCTTATCCTATTGGACGGCGACCTACTCGATATTATGACAAACACTATAATGACTATCATAGGCGGCAAGGTCGTGTATGTGAGAGCGAATAGCAATTAGCGATTAGCAATTAGCGAATAGGAATTAGTATTTAGCGATTATCAAATGATATTATGATTGGAAATAGTATATAGCAAATGAACAATAGCCAATGGCTAATAGCTAATGGCTAATAGCTAACAGCTGATTTGGAAGGAGAGTTTCTGTGAGAGAGATCGACGCTGCGGAAATTGAACAGATCGTCCGCGACTTATGTATAAAGGCTAATATTTATCTCCCCGAGAGTCTGGAGCAGTGCATTAGATGCTCCGCCGAAAAGGAGGAATCGCCTACGGGCAAGGAGGTACTTTCCGACCTGGCGAAGAATATCGACGTGGCAAAGGAAAAGCATATCGCTGTATGTCAGGACACGGGCATGGCGGTCATTTTCCTTGAGATCGGTCAGGACGTCCACATCGTGGGCGGCGGACTGTACGACGCCATAAACAGAGGCGTTTCGAGGGGCTACACCGAGGGGTATCTCAGATGCTCCATTGTCGGGGACCCTATCGAACGTGTAAACACAGGGGATAATACTCCTGCTGTTATACATACTGTAATAACAGAGGGGGACAAGCTCAGAATTGACGTATGTCCCAAGGGCTTCGGCAGTGAGAACATGTCGGCACTTAAGATGTTCACTCCCTCGGCGACTGTGAGCGATATCGAGGATTTTGTGGTGTCGGTGGCGGCACAGGCGGGGAGCAATCCCTGTCCGCCTATGGTGCTGGGAGTGGGTATCGGCGGAAATTTCGAGCACTGCGCATATCTGGCGAAGAAGGCGCTGTGCAGGGACATTTCGATAAAAAATCCGAAGAAGCTTTATGCGGACATGGAGCAGCGCATTTTAGAGAAGGTCAATAAGCTGGGCATAGGACCTCAGGGCTTCGGCGGAAGAGTAACTGCGCTGAATGTGGCGATAGAGGAAGCGCCCACGCATATAGCGGGACTGCCCGTTGCGGTGAATATGGGCTGTCATGTCACGAGGCACGCGAGCGCGGAAGTGTAGCAATTAGCAATTAGCAATTAGAAATTAGCAGGAGTACGTAGTACATAGTACTTAGTACTTAGTTATGAAGGTGCGAGAATGAGGGTAACAGCAAATAAGCAGTAAGCCCGTTATAAAAAGTTTCGCCAGCCTTTTCCAAAGGCTGCGAGTTTCCAAAGGGCGGAGTCCTTTGGTCGCCGCGCGCACGCGGCGAAACACCCCCACCGGCACGTAACAGAGCGATGCTCTAAGATTAAGCCGAAGCGGCGAACAACGATAGCGCCGTCCGCGTATAAAAGCGGAAGGCTGCAAACAAGCAGCAGCTATTTACTAAAAGTAAGCAAAATTCGGACGGCGCTGCATTTGACAGCGAAGCGAATCAAATGCGCGGAGCGGAGCTCCGCCGAAAGCAAACATCAAATCGTAAGTGACCGTAAAGCAATGACTCGGCAAGTGCTCCGCCGAAAGCAAACATCAAATCGTAAGTGACCGTAAAGTCCATATCCAACAACAAATATATAAATATAGTATAGAGCTGAATTCGGTAACTGTTAACCGAATCAGAGGAGGGTTTATGAATATTAAAAAAATAACCGCTTTTATGGCGGCGGCAGCTGTGCTTTCTGTATCGCTGACTGCCTGCGGGAATGATAACGGCGCTTCCGAGGTCGGCTCGGAAGATACGTCCGCTGCGGAAACGGAGTCTGCGGCAGAGGCGAATACCGATAACTCCGACGCAAATGAGGAGAGTACCTCGGAAATCAAGGCTGTCTACGGCGAGATACGCACCGAATTCAATGATGATCTTGACCTGTCCGATTATCCCCTTACTCCCAACGATGTCCCCGACGGCTTTGAGGCTGTTTACGAGGCGGAGGACGGTGTCCTTACCGGAAACGCTGCCGCTAAGGACGGCGGAGACCTCGCTTCGGGCGGAGGATATGTGGACGGTATCAATGTCGAGGGCGACAGCGTTACCTTCGTTGTGAACTGCGAGTATTCGGGATTTTATGACCTGAATTTCCTCACTATGGGCGACGCGGGACGTGTTAACTACATAGTCGCCGACGGAGAGCAGATAGGCGAGATCACCACGACCACTAAGGAAAGCTTCGGGGATTCGATATTACTCAATGTATATCTGGAAAGCGGAGAGCATGAGATCGCTATCAAGCCTTACTGGGGATATATCTATGCAGACTGTCTTAAAATGACCAAAAGCTCCGCTGTTACCGAGGAAACCTATAAGGTCACAAAGCCGCTTTCCAATCCCAATGCGGATGAAAATGCTCAGAGATTGTATAAATTCCTCTGCGATGTATACGGAAAGTATAGTCTTTCGGGACAGTACGCCGATAACGGCAGGGATTCTACCGAGGTAAAGCGCATCAAGGAAGCGACGGGCAAGGAGTTCGCCGTCCTCGGCGTGGATATGATGGGCTACGACAGCACCTCGATCGCTCACGGCGACGTGGGCAAGTCCGTGGAGCTGGCTTACGACTGGTACAACAATGCGGGCGGTATCGTACAGATGCTGTGGCACTGGAGAGTTCCCGGCGACTATTGCATTAACAATGCGGACAATCCCTGGTACGGCTCCTTCTACAAGGAGGGCGCGGCTATCGACCTGGACAAGGTCATGAACGGCGAGGACGAAAAGGGATATCAGCTCCTTATGGACGATATCGACATGATATCCGAACAGCTGGCAAGACTTCGTGATGCAGGCGTTCCCGTGCTGTGGAGACCTCTCCACGAGGCTTCGGGCGGCTGGTTCTGGTGGGGAAACTGCTCCCCCGACAGCTACAAGAAGCTGTGGAACGTTATGTACGAGAAGATGACCGTGGAGCATGACCTGACAAATCTTATCTGGATATGGAACGGTCAGGACCCCGAATGGTACCCCGGCGATGATACCGTGGATATCGCAGCATGGGATATATATCCCGGAAATCACGTATATGCTTCGCAGAGCGGACGGTTTGCCGATCTGGCGACGAACTACGGTTCGGAAAGCAAGCTTATCGCACTGACCGAGAACGGCTGCGTGCCCGACCCCGACAACACCTTCAGAGATAACGCAAGGTGGCTGTTCTGGGGCACATGGAGCGACCCGTTCACCCTGAAGCTGGGCGTTGTGCTCAACGACGAGTATACCGAAACGGATATGCTTATCAAGGCGTACAATCATGACAGGGTGCTTACTCTGGACGAGCTTCCCGACCTGAAAAATTATCCGTTGGATCAATAAGAGTATGGGCGGCAGGGATTTTTGTTCCTGCCGCTTTGCTCAAAAGTTTTGTCGGGGCAGGATATGGAGGACATAATGAAAAAAATCTATAAATACATCATAATAGCCGCGTTAGCAGTTATCTTAGTGTTGGTCCTGTTTTTTATGAGAAAGGACATATGCAGAGCGGTATATGTTTCTCAGAATAAAGATATCTGTATATATACACATTCGGAAGACAGATTTATTTATATGGCGGTAATTCCCGATGAAGGTTCTGAGCCCGGCGATGAACCTCGGAATGAATTTCTGCTTAGGATCTATTGGTATGAAAAGCTTGGGATGATCGATGATCATATACTTGAAGTCAACCATTATTATGATGATACGGAGCATCCTTATCATTTGGAATATTTTACGGTAAATATTCCCGATGAATATGGCACGGCAGAAGAGATCGTCGGTATCGAAGCCTTGACGGAAGAGGATATGTCAGCCTATGGCTTTAAGAAGTATGAATATGAGTATTCAAATAATGCATTGGAGCAGATAAGGCTGTATTTAGTAACAATGAACGATGGCTCACAGTATGTGATATACAAAAAATATGATAAATTATATATGCGGAAGGTCGGCTGACTTTTATGATGAAGGTTTAGGCATATTATCGCTGAAAAGACGATACTTCCTGCGAATGAAAGAATATACATAATTGTATCAACAACGGGACTTTCGGCTGCCGAAGTCCCGAAAAGGTCATATTTTCGGAAAAAATCTATTGACAGCAGGGAACGTTTGTACTATAATATAAGTATCACAGAAAATACATGACGAAATATATTGCGTGTAATATACTTATAGTATAATGATGAATAACCGTATAATATTCAATATATAATACAAATTGTATAGAATATAGATAACGGAATAAACAGGGAGGAATTATCTATGGCAGCATCAAAAAAGGCAGAGGTCAAAAAATCGGCGGTTTCGGTGGCAAAGCAGCTCACCGCGGAGGAAAAGCAGAAGGCTCTTTCCTCGGCTATCGCACAGCTTGAAAAACAGTACGGCACGGGAGCGGTTATGAAGCTCGGAGAAGCCTTCAACTACAATGTGGACCACATACCTACGGGCTCTATGACCCTTGACATGGCTCTCGGCATAGGCGGCGTTCCCAGAGGACGCGTTGTTGAGATATACGGCCCCGAAAGCTCCGGTAAGACTACCGTTGCTCTGCAGGTGGTAGCACAGGCTCAGAAAAACGGCGGAAATGCTGCATTTATCGACGTTGAGCATGCTCTTGACCCAATTTATGCAAAGGCTCTCGGCGTGGATATCGACAATCTGCTGGTATCCCAGCCCGACAGCGGCGAGCAGGCTCTGGAAATTATGGAGGCTCTCGTCCGTTCGGGAGCTATCGACTGCATCGTCCTGGACTCCGTTGCCGCAATGGTGACCAAAGCCGAGATAGACGGCGAAATGGGCGATACTCATGTGGGACAGCTGGCAAGACTTATGTCACAGGCTATGAGAAAGCTGACCTCGGTCATCTCCAAGACCAACTGCGTGGCGATATTCATCAATCAGGTCCGCGAGAAGATCGGCGTGATGTACGGCAATCCCGAGACCACTCCCGGCGGACGTGCGCTGAAATTCTATGCTTCGGTAAGAATCGAGGTCCGCAGAGGCGAGGTCATCAAGAGCGGCTCCGACGTTATCGGCAACAGGACCAAGTGCAAGATAGTCAAGAACAAGGTGGCTCCGCCCTTCAAGGAGTGCGAGTTCGACATGTTCTACGGCAAGGGCGTTTCCAGAACGGGCGAGGTCATTGATCTGGCGGCGGAGCTGGGTATCGTCAAGAAGAGCGGCGCATGGTACTCCTACAACGACAACAAGATCGGTCAGGGACGTGAAGCTGCAAAGGACTATTTACAGGCAAATCCCGACGTTATGCAGGAGATAGAAAAGCAGGTAATGGAAAAATCCGAGGAGATAGTGTTCTCCTCCAGAAAGAGCAAGAAGGACGCGGAGCTTCAGGCGGCTGCGGAAAATGCCCTTGAAGCGGCTTCGGAGAATGCTGTGCCCGCACCTGAGGCACCTGAGGAAAAGTCTCCCATCGCTGACGTGGATATCGACGCGGACGACGATTTTGAGGAATTCACTCCCCTTGAATGATATCGTTCGGAGCAGCTGAAATGGAACTGATAAAAATTGCCGACATAGGCATATACAAGGGCGAAACTGCGTACATAGAGACCGATGATGGGGAGAAATACTTCGTTCATCAGAGCATGATATACGAGTTTCACCTGAAAAAGGGCATGGAGATACCGCCCTCGGCGCTGGAAGAGGTGCTGAACGAAAATCTCTATCGAAAGGCGAAGGAACGTGCTTTGTATCTTCTTGACAAGCGGGAGTACGGCTATGCGGAGCTGTTTCGCAAGCTTGAGGAAAATTACGATGAGGACATCTGCTATCGGGTCTGCAACAAGCTGGCAGAGCTTCACCTTATCGACGACAGGCGCTATGCTGCGCGGCTTGCGGAATATTACTCCTGCACGAAAAAATTCGGAAAATACCGCGCCAAGCAGGAAATGCTGCGCCGCGGGATAAGCTCGTCCCTCGCCGAGGAGGCGCTGGCGGAGTATGAGGACAGCGCATCGGAGCGGCTGCGCGAGGTCGTGGAGAAGAAATACGCGCGGTATCTCACCGACAGAAAGGGGGCGGAAAAGGTCAAGGCTGCGCTGGTGCGGCAGGGGTATTCCTTTTCCGACATAAAGGAAGTGCTTTCCGAATACGAGTTCGACTGACGGTCGAGTTCGTATCAAATACACAAAAAAGTCCGATAAATTTTCAAAAATACGTATAAAAAATATAATGAAATTTTTGAAACGATGTGATATAATAAGTGTTAACCGCAAAAGTGAATAAAATGCGGTGACAAACAGATACTACTGTTGTAAATCGTATTTTCGGAAGCTTTGCGATCTCCGGGGTATATCCTGATACTTCGGGGAAAGCGGAGCGGATGAAGATATGTTTATATATATCTTTGCTTTTGGTGCCGGAATCATCGAAAGGAAAGACCTCCGCAGTTAGCTGGAAATGACTGCGGAGTTTTATTTGGGATTATGACCACTATCTGCGGGGAAACACGATGGATTTTGTGCAATCCTACAAAGTAATGGAAAATCTATTGACTTTCCCGAAGATATGTGTTATGATATTAAAGCTGTCACAGAGAGCGGCTTCTGCCGATGATGTGCGGCGGTCGTGTTCTTTTGAAAAATCTGCGGTTTTTGAAAATATTTTTTAAAAACCTCTTGACAAATCCAAAAGAGTGTGATATAATAAATAAGCTGTCACGAAAGTGGCGGTAAAAGAATTCTTGAAAATTGAACAATACAGATCAAGCAACCAAATACCCTTGAATATTCCTTTGGATTTATTTCCAGAGAACAGTAAAGGTCAAGCAAAGACTAAAAAATAAGCAAGAAACGTTAGCGATAACGAGCAAGGTTATATGACGAGTAAAATCGTCTTATGATACAAACTTTAAAGAGTTTGATCCTGGCTCAGGACGAACGCTG
>JALEMR010000079.1 GCA_022768245.1 Oscillospiraceae bacterium | reverse complement strand
TCCTTGATTTCCTTTGCCTTGACCCACTTAGCTTCTTCGGGGATGGGCGCTGCGCCGTGAGCTACGCCCTGAGCCACGGGACACATTGTTTCAACTTCATGTGAATAAGTCATGGTAGTTTACAAACTCCTTTCAGTTTTTGGGACCGCCGACCGGACAGTGCTGTGATCCGCGTTCCTATGCTGTGCAGCCGCAATAACTGCATCATACAATTACATTATACAACATAATGCTGTAAATTGCAAGAATTTTTTTTGTATTTTTCGTATTTTTAATAAAAAATTTAAACTGTGGGAGTGACAATTTTGAGGCGATATTCTGATTCTCCGTTTCTTTTCCTCTCAAAAGATAATATCAGAAATTAGACCCATTCCAGCCCCAGTCGCCGGTACTCATGTAGCTGACGTAGACCCTGTCGGTGGAAATGCCCAGCTCGTCCAGCATTATCCCCGTAATGTGGCTTGTGAGAGTATTCAGCGCGTTTGAGGAAGCATTTCCGTAGATGCTGACCTGGACCATTGCGGCGGGAGCGTCGGTGCCCTTGAAGTACAGCTTATAGCTGTCCTCGATGCCCACCATAAGCCAGCCCTCGGATTTTCCGGGGATAGCGGTGATAGCCTGTCCCAGCTTTGATTTGATAGCCTCCGCCTTGGGAGCGGGTACCTCGCAGTTAGTTTTCACATTGATAAACGGCATGATGAATTTCTCCTTTATTAAAGATTTGGCTTTGCTGTTCATATTATACCAAAAGTTTCATGATATGTCAACGTTTTTTCATCTTTTGTAAATATCCCGTACGGTAAGAACATTGTCCGCCACGGTGAATGCTACCTCGTTTTCGCCGTAGCTGAGAGTATACACCCTGCCGCCGTCCTCGGAGTAGCCGGGACGGGGGTCGTTCTCCAGTACGCCATACAGTCCCTGCCGCAGCTCTTCGGGGATCTTTCCGAGAAGCTCCGTCGGGATATCGACCGATAACAGTCCCTCGCCGCCTTTAAGGGAGAATCCGCCCGTTGCCTCGGGGTGGGAGTCGGTGTAGGGGAGATAGGGCTTGATGTCGTAGATAGGCGTTCCGTCCATAAGGTCCGCACCCGAAACGCGTATAACGGGAGCGTTTTCGCAGGAGTAGTCCACATCAATGAGCTTCACCGAGGAAAGTCCGATAGGATTGGGACGAAAGGGCGACCGCGTGGCAAATACTCCCATGCGTGTATTTCCGCCCAGCTTCGGAGGACGTACCGTAGGGGACCAGTCCTCGCGGACAGCCTCGGAGAATTTCCATATGAGCCATAAATG
Organism: Oscillospiraceae bacterium; assembly: GCA_022768245.1. Classification (GTDB taxonomy): domain Bacteria; phylum Bacillota; class Clostridia; order Oscillospirales; family Ruminococcaceae; genus RGIG4694. The sequence continues at coordinate 11,981 of JALEMR010000079.1, read as the reverse complement.
AGAAAACCCCTCAATTCCGCGGAGTGCGTCGGGATTTCTGTATTCGGGCTCAAACACGATATCCGCGCAGGTGAGAGCAAGTCCGCTCTGACGGGGTATCCCGAACTTTTCGGGAAAGGGAGAATGAATCCTTGCAATTATCTTCATAATGAATCCTCTTCAAAATAGTTCAGCGAGTAAATATAAGTATTGCCCTTTTTGCCAACGATACGTGCGATATCCGCTTTTCGGAACACATTCATCACCAGCCTCGCGGTGTCGATGTTCATGCCACGTTCAGCCATGTCGGCGGTGGTAAATTCTGCAGGAAGATCGTCGGGGAGAAAGGACAGCCAGTCGGAGATGTTCTCGATATATATCTCGTCGATAAGCTCGCGGGGTATCTTATCGTAAGCCGCATAAGCATTTTTGCGGTGTTTTTTCTTCTGATACTTGGGAGCCTTGTCCTGCGGGACGCGGTAATCGTCGGTCTCCATAAGGATAATGCACAGTCGGAAATTCGGGTGAGTAAGATACTCCGTGATACCCTCCAGCTCACGGAAAACGGTGTATCTGTTCCCCTTGACGGGGGATTTTCTTTTGGAGAACACTTCTCCCGTATCGGGGTCGAAGCAGATGATATTCGTGACCGCGCTGCACGGGTATACTACAGTCACGCGACAGTATTTCAGAAACTCTTCCAGCTTCGGACGAAGCTTGGAAAAGCTTCTCGTCTGAATTTCAATAATTCCGTCCTCGCCGATGATATCCGCCACAAAGGAGCCGATCTTCAGCTCATGACCGCTTTCGTCGGGCTCGAAATACTTTTTCAGCACAGCATGAGCAGTCTTTTCGCTTAAAGTGCCGATGCCGCTGCGTATATGCTCCGAGCGGACAGCCTCGCAGGCGTCGTAAAATCTTAACTTATCCATAGAAATTCCTTTCGTTGGGATAATCCGTTATTTTCGGGGAAATATACATTAGAGGTGTTGATATGCTGATAATTTTTATCCGTGCAATAATTCTGTACTGTGTGCTGATACTTACGGTGCGGCTGATGGGAAAGCGGCAGATAGGGGAGCTGCAGCCCTCGGAGCTGGCGGTCACCATTCTGATATCAAATATAGCCACGCTCCCCGTAGAGGACCCGTCCCTTCCGCTTATCACGGGGCTTATCCCGATACTGACCTTAGGCTGTCTGGACGTGCTGATGTCCTACATGGGCATGCGCCACGGCAGGATAAGGACCTTCATGTCGGGCAGACCGGTAGTGATAGTCAGCGGGGGAGTTATCGACCAGCAGAAAATGCACGAGCTGCGCTTCACGGTAGATGACCTCTTACAGGCGGTGCGCAGCGAGAACATTTTTGACATAAGCGAGGTGCAGTTTGCCATAGTGGAGACCACGGGCAAGGTGTCGGTCTATCCGAAGTACAGCAGTCGGAACGTAACAAACAGCGAACTTCAATTAATGGGAGAGTCCTCCGACCCGCCTGTGCTTGTGATAGAGGACGGCATACTGCTTGAAGAAAATCTGTCCTTTGCGGGCGGGGACAGAAAGTGGCTTGAAAGGGAGCTGTCGGAGCAGAGCCTGTCGATAGAGGATATCTACATGGCGACAATTTTTCCGTCCGACGGGAGCGGCGGAGTGTGCCGCATAAACACAATAGTGGAAAAGGAAAAATAGGAGCATGAAGCGAGTGATAATATCCGCCGCACTGCTGATAGTCATACTGATATGGTCAGCGGCGGGGAGCTTTACGGTAAACAGGGTAACGCAGAGCTTAAGGGACGATATCAGATACATTCAGAACATATACGAAAGCGGGAATACGGAGCGGGCGCTGATACTGTCCAATGATTTAAACAAGAAGTGGAAAGGGTATGAGCTGATACTGTCGCTTATGGTGCATGATGATAAGATAAGCAGTCTGAACTTTTCGATGGCGAGGATAACGCCGCTGATATCCAATGAGAATGACGAGCTTATCGCGGAGATACAGAGCATATATCATCAGCTTGAAAGAATAAGGCAGTCGGAGCTGCCTTATTGGTATAACATATTCTGATAGGGTGGAGAAGCCCCGCTGCCATTGCCGCGTTTTGAGCTATTGAGCATATGAGACATCAAGCCGCGGAAGTGACCCAAAAAATAATGTATGAAAGCCGTATCAATTCACCTTGTATACTTGCAGAAGCAGAATTTCACCCCGTCAGCTTCCTTTTCCTCCGACTGCGAAACGAGCTTCCATTCGGGCATTTTATCTATCTCGGGGAAGAACTTGTCCGCCTGCTTTTCGCCCTCTACCCATGTGATGTAGGCGGTATTGCAGCGGGGGAGAAATTCATGATATATCTCCGCTCCGCCGATGATGAAGATATCCTCGTCGGGAACGTCCTTTAATAAAGCGGACAGCTCCTCAAAGCTGTGACATATCTCCACGTCCTCCGCCGAATAATCGGGATTTCTCGACAGCACCACATTGCGGCGCTTGGGGAGCGGCTTTCCGTTCGGCATAGATTCAAGGGTCTTTCTGCCCATGACGATGACCTTGCCCAAGGTCATCGAGCGGAAATACTTTTTGTCCTCGGGAATGCTGTAGATAAGGTCATTGTTGAGACCTATCCCGTAATTTCTTCCGACTGCGACTATAATATTCATTGATATTCTCCTTTATATAGCAACGGGGAATTTTACCTCTTCCGCATTATACTTGTAATCTACCAGCTTAAAGCTGTCCGCGGTAAAGCTGTAAAAATCGGTAATGGAATCATCAAGGACGAACTGCGGCGCATCGTAGGACTGCCGCGAGATAAGCTCCCTGATCATGGGGATATGACGGTCGTAGATGTGAGCGTCCGCGATAACATGTACCAGCTCGCCGGGCTTAAGACCGCTGACCTGCGCTATCATGCAGAGCAGCACCGCATACTGGCATACATTCCAGTTGTTGGCAGCGAGCATGTCCTGTGAGCGCTGATTGAGTACAGCATTGAGCCTGTCTCCCGTGACATTGAAGGTCATGCTGTAGGCGCAGGGATAGAGATTCATCTCGTGCAGATCCTCGTGATTGTAGATGTTGGTGATTATCCTGCGGCTGGCGGGGTTGTGCTTCAGATCGTACAGCACGCGGTCCACCTGGTCGAATTCGCCCTCGGGATATATGTGCTTAACTCCCAGCTGATAGCCGTAAGCCTTGCCTATGGAGCCGTTTTCGTCCGCCCAGCTGTCCCAGATGTGAGCGTCTAAATCGTGGATATTGTTTGATTTTTTCTGCCATATCCAGAGGATCTCCTTGACAGCGGTCTTGACGAATATCCTCCGCAGGGTCATAATGGGGAATTCCTTTGAGATATCGTATCGGTTGACTATCCCGAATTTCTTGACAGTGTGAGCGGGAGTGCCGTCCTCCCAGCGGGGACGGACATCGAGAGCCTCATCGGAGAAGCCCTCGTTCAGGATAGTGTTTACATTGTCAATAAAAACCTTGTCGGCGTAGCTCATGATGAAAACTCCTTACTTAGTGGGGTCGATGTAGCTCTTGTAGCCGCCCAGATAAACTCCGCCCGAAATGATAGTGAGCGCCGTGGATATCCAGATAAGAGCCTGCTCGGTGATGAAGAGCCATGTGGGATAGCCTGCGGGGTCAAGTCCGTAGATAACGCCGAAAAGCAGGATAACTACGATAGCCACCATAGTGAACGCAGTTTTGAGCTTTCCCCATATTCCCGCAGCGACAACAACGCCCTCGTTTGCGGTGACGAGCCGCAGCCCGGAGACCATGAATTCCCTCGCAATGATGATGATAACAGGCACAGCCCCCGCAAGCCCAAGCTGAATAAAGCACACCAGCGCGGAGATGACAAGCACCTTGTCGGCAAGGGGGTCGAGGAATTTTCCGAAGGTAGTAACAAGATTGCGGCTTCGTGCGATGTGTCCGTCAAGAGCGTCGGTAACGCTGGCGGCGATGAAAACTATCAGCGCCCACAGGGGACTCAGCGGAACGATATCGGTCAGCAGGAAGAAAATGAAAAACGGCACGAGAACAACTCGCATAACAGTAAGCTTATTTGGAAGATTCATCGTACACCTCTCCAATCAGATCGTAGTCCATAACGGAAGTTATCTTCACCTTGACGAAAAGTCCGGGAACGAGCTTGCGCTTGGGTGACGTAAAGAATATCTTTCCGTCGATGTCGGGAGCGTCCATGGCGGAGCGTCCGAAGTAGCAGTCGCCGTAGCGGTCGAAGCCCTCTGTTACGACTTCGAGTATCTCTCCGTAATGCTTGACATTGTTTTCGTTGGCGATTATCATCTGCTGTTCCATGATGATGTCGGCGCGGTGCTGTTTAACGTCTTCGTCCAGCTGACCGTCCATTTTAGCGGCGGGAGTGTCCTCCTCGGCGGAGTAGGGGAAGCAGCCCAGACGGTCAAACCTCATTTCGGTGACAAAATCTGCCAGCCTGTTGAACTGTTCCTCGGTCTCTCCGGGGAAGCCCGTGATAAGTGTAGTGCGGATAATAACACCGGGCACCTTTTCACGGATATGCGTAAACAGCTTTTTGAGCTCCTCCTCGTTTCCGTGGCGGTGCATTCTTTTGAGTATCTCCCCGTCGCAGTGCTGAATGGGGATATCCATGTACTTGACTATCTTCTCCTCGTTTGCGATAACGTCGAGAAGCTCGTCGTTGATACGTTCGGGATAGAGATAGAGAACCCGTATCCATTTGAGCTGTTCGATACTGCAAAGCTTTTTCAGAAGCTCCGCAAGAGCGGGCTTTCCGTAGAGGTCCTCACCGTAGCGGGTGGTATCCTGAGCGATAACGATAAGCTCGCGGACGCCGTGCTCCACAAGGCTTTCGGCTTCGGCGACAAGGTCCTCCATAGGCACGCTGCGGAAACGTCCTCTTATCTTGGGGATAGAGCAGTAGGAGCAGCAGTTGTCGCAGCCCTCGGCTATCTTCAGATAGGAGAAGAAGGGGAGGGTGGTGCGGATACGTTTTCCCGTCAGGCAGAGCCCCTCCTTTACGCCGAACTTGGTGAGCTGTTCTCCGCCTGTGACCTTTTCGATAACGGAAACGATGTCATCGTTGCAGCCGATGCCAATAACAGCGTCGGCTTCGGGTATCTCGGCAAGTATCTCTTCCCTGTACCGTTCTGCGAGACAGCCTGTGATGATGATATGCTTTATCCTGCCCTCGTTTTTGAGAGCTACGAATTCAAGGATAGTTTCGATAGCCTCTTCCTTGGCGGACTGGATAAATCCGCAGGTGTTTATTATAGCGATATCAGCGAGAGCGGCGTCGCTGACAAGCTGATAGCCCGCCTCGTTGATCTTATAGAGCATGCGTTCGGCGTCCACCTGGTTTTTAGAGCAGCCCAGCGACACCATACCAACTTTTAAAGACATAGTGATTCTCCTTGTTTCATAGTAATACTTAATATTTATTATATCATATATGACTTATTATTGCAAGTGAATATTGTTAATTATTTTTTAGATGATACATCTTTACGGAGAATGATATTAAATGAGATGAGGTACGAATATAAAGTCTGTAACAATTTGCAATTGTTTACAAAAAATTAGCAGTTATTTATTTGAATGGCAAAAAAATGGTGATATTATGTTAAAGGCAAATTTGCTGTAAGTTCATATGCAGACTTTGCAATAATAAATATAGGGGAAAAATAATATGAGGACCAAAAAGCTTATCGCAGCAGCTGCTGCATTCATGCTTGCACTGGGAACATTTTCGGTACTTCCTGCAGTGACTGACACAGAAAACGGGATCGCTGTTACAGCCGGGGCAGCAAGCAGTGATTTTGTCATTAAGAAGGACAAAGACGGAGATAAGTATATATCAGGTTATAAGGGCAAGGGCGGAGATATAACTATTCCTAAGGGCGTATATGTCGGAGCCGAGGCTTTTAAAGGAAATATGGATATTACAGGAGTCACATTTTCAGGTGAAGGAAACAGTTTTTTTGTAGGCACAAAAGCATTTGCAGACTGTGCAAATCTTAAAAAAGTCGTTTTCAAAGGTGATGCATATTTTAAAGAAAATAGTTTTTCTAACTGTGTAAATCTGAAATCGGTCGAAATAAAAGGGACCTGTTTATCCATAGGTAATTCCGCATTTGAGAACTGCGAACTGCTTGAAAAGTTCTCGATAAAGAAGCATGTGAAAAAAGCAGATTTAGAACAGGTCGGTATAGGTTATGACGCATTCTATAATTGTTATTCGCTGAGATCATTTGTTGTTCCAAGTAATTTTACAGATATTTACAACGGGGCGTTCCTGAACTGTGTAAATCTCAAAAGCCTGAAAATTCCCGCTTCTGTAAAAATAGTAGAATCGGAGGAGGGTATAAATTCTCATTTCGGATGTTTTGAAAAGGTTTCGAGCAAGAAGGAGCTTGAAAATTCACTTTTCATGTATGGCTCATCGGCCATGGCTATTGAAAGTCTGATAATAGCTGATGGCAAAAAGTCATCATATTTTCAGTGCCTGAATCCGTCGGGCAAGACCTTTACGAGCGCCGAGTTCTATGATACGCTCATTGACTGTGAGGTCAAGAAAATGACTCCCGTAAAGCTTACAGTAACGGTAACAAAGGGCTCCGACGCAGAGAAATACTGCAAGGAGAACAAGATCGCATATAAATACGCTAAATAGTGCGTACTCAATAACTGCCCGATGGGCAGTTATTGGCTGAAAATCCTGTAAAACAGGATTTTCAGCGGCACAAATCAAAGATTTGTGCCGTACTACCTGATTAATACTTTTTATTTCTGCCGCAGACAGTCCTTGTCCGCGGCAGTTTCTGTGTCTGCGTAAGATGTTATTGTTTTGCAGCTTCTTCGAAAAAATTACAAGTGCATTATTTCTTAAGGCAAAAAGCGTGTAAAAAAGGACTGCCGAAAGCTTTGTCCGACAGTCCGAGATCCCGAGATATCAAATTCAATGAGATAGCAAGCCATTACAGCTCAGCAATGACCTCGACCTCCACCTTAACGCCCTTGGGGAGCTTAGCCACTTCCACGCAGGAGCGTGCGGGCTTGTTGGTGAAATATTCTCCGTAAACGGCATTGAATGCAGCAAAATCGTTGATGTCGTCAAGGAAGCATACAGTCTTGACTACATTGTCAAGAGTTGCTCCTGCTTCGGCGAGGACTGCCTTAAGATTTTCGCAGACCTGCTTTGTCTGAGCCTCGATGCCTTCGGCGTCAACATTTCCCGTAGCGGGATTTATAGCTATCTGTCCCGATGTGAAAAGCAGATTGCCTGTCTTAACAGCCTGTGAATAGGGACCGATAGCGTCGGGTGCGTTTTTGGTGTATACCTTTTCCATGATTTATTCCTCCATTTATATTAATCTATAAGCTTGAAGCCCTTGCTGACAAGAGCAGAGCGTATCTGTTCAATGTGTTCAAAGTTGCGGGTCTCGAGGACGATGCGCAGATAGCAACCGTTAACGTCGCTGCCCTCGCTGGCGCGCTCATGGTGAATGGAGATAACGTTTCCGCCGCATTCTGCGATAAGGTCCGCAACGCCCTTGAGCTGACCGGGCTTGTCGATAAGCTCGATGCAGAGATTAGCTGTTCTGCCCGAGGTGAGCAGACCTCTCTTGATAACTCGTGAAAGGATAGTCACGTCGATATTTCCGCCCGAAACCAGGCAGACAACGTTCTTGCCCTTGATGTCGGGTATCTTGTCGAACATGACAGCCGCCACGGGAGTAGCGCCCGCGCCCTCTGCGATAAGCTTCTGCTGTTCGATAAGAGCGAGTATCGCCGAGGATATCTCATCGTCGGTGACGGTAACTATGCCGTCCACGTACTTGCTTACATATGTAAAGGTATTAACGCCGGGCTCCTTGACCTGGATGCCGTCTGCGATGGTGGATACGTTTTCGAGACATTCTATCTTTCCGTGCTCCACGGACTGTACCATACTGGGAGCGCCCGCAGCCTGAACGCCGTATACCTTTATCTCGGGTTTAAGATTCTTAAGAGTGAAAGCGATTCCCGAAATAAGACCGCCGCCGCCGATAGGAACGACTACCGCGTCTATCTTGTCCAGCTGGTCGAGGAGCTCAAGAGCGATAGTGCCCTGACCTGCGATAACGTCGTCGTCGTCGAAGGGGTGAATGAAGGTGTAGCCCATTTCCTCCTTAAGCTGTTCAGCCTTGTTGTGAGCGTCATCGTACACGCCTTCAACGAGGCATATCTCCGCGCCGTAGGAGCGGGTAGCCTCTATCTTGGAGATAGGAGCGGCGTCGGGCAGACAGATAACAGCCTTGATGCCGTTCTTCTGAGCTGCAAGAGCCACGCCCTGAGCATGATTTCCGGCGCTGCATGCAACAACGCCCCTTGCCTTTTCCTCGGGTGAAAGCTGGGATATCTTGTAGTAAGCGCCTCTCACCTTAAAGGAGCCCGTGACCTGAAGATTCTCGGTCTTAAGATACACCTTGCAGTCGCTGCGTATCTTGGGCGCATAGATAAGGTCGGTGCTTCTGATAACTTCCCTGAGCTTATGAGAAGCCTTGTAAACATTGTCAAGAGTAAGCATGATGATATCTCTCCCTTTAAAACTAAATTAAAAACGGCTTTCACCTCATCAAGAGGTGAAAGCCGAAGCGTCCACTGTACCACTCTTGTTCCGATATCGCTGATATCGGCACTCTGCTCTGTCATTCAACAGAATACCCTGTAACGGGAGTACCCGACCCCGCTTACTTGATTCGGCGGAGCAGCTTAAGGGTGATCTGAATACGGCACATTCCCTCTGCCTTTCACCAAACGGCAGTTCTCTTTGCGGACTGTATCCGATTCCGTCCCTGTCAACGCTTTTTCACTGTATAAGCAAATTATACCTCTGTTTTCCCCATTTGTCAATAGAATTTTTTGCATAATTTAATATGATATTTGTGAATTTTTTGTTTATAATAACTTGATGATACAATATGATATAAAATATAAATGATAAGCGATCGTGTCCTATGGTTTAGTTTTAAGAATAAAGCCCTTTCCGTGGACAGTCCGGATATATTGGGGTCTGTCGGGGTTGTCCTCCAGCTTTTTCCGCAGCTTCAGAATGTGAACGTTTACGGTAGAGCTGTCGGGGCTGTTTTTCCATACCTCGGACATTATCTCCTCCTTGGAAATGGTGGTGTCCGCATTGCAGCACAGATAATTCAGCAGATCGAGCTCCTTTGAAGACAGGTGGACAGCTTCCCCCGCCTTGGTAACGCTTCCCGTCACATAGCAGAAGGAAACATTTCCGAATTTAAAGATATTGACGCCGTCGTCCGACGGTTGGGAAGCGTATATCGAATTGACCTCCCGTATAAGACGATTATTCTTAAAAGGCCGCGCCAGCGCGTGTATGCCCGGAGGGATATCCTTGTTATTTTTGCATAAGACCAGCAATGGTAACTTAAGCTGATCTGAAAGGATCCTTGCCTCGTCGGAAAATCCCATTTCCGCGTCATATATCATAAGGGCGAAATTATTTGACTTATGAAGTTCCTTTGCATTGCCGCAGTTTTCGCAGCACACCGCAAGATAATCCTCACTGTTAAGCACAGAGGATATCTTATCCGCATTTCCGGGGCTTTCCGATATAACAAGAACATATTTTTTTAACATTCCGCCACCTCCTTACGATACTATAGAAAATACAATATAAAAATGAATAGGGTACAGCGGCTATTCCGTCGGAACAGCACTTTAAAGTGCCATTAACAGAATATATGTAAAATATTTACACATTAGTAATTATACCGCTAATTAGGGTAAATTAGGTTAAATTTTTGTTAAAATTGAGAAACTTTATTTTTAAAATTGTAAACAAAATATCAATTGTGCAGTTGACTTTATAATAATTGTTAAAAATATTTGATAAAATAAAAATTTCGGGCAAAAAAAGTTGAAATATCTATAAGAATGTGTTATAATGAAACAGAATAAATATAAGTATATGTCTGAAAGGACGGTCAAAAGTATGTCTGAAAAAAGATCTGCGGTGGGAAAAACAAGTCCGTGGGTGTATGTGGAATTTATAGTGATAGGTATACTTATCCTGATGATTGCCGCAATGCTCGTGATATATTTCTCGTTCCGTGAAACGGGGTCGGCTCCGAAGCTGTTCGGATACTATATATATCAGACCCACGCGGTCAATATGGAACCTAAGATACCTGCCGAATCGGCTGTTTTCGCAAAGGCTGACGAGAAGGAGAATATCGGCGCGGACAGCGTGGTCCTCTGCAGGATAGACAATGCCCTTACGATAATCAGAGTCGTGGAGAGGCTGGAGGAGGACGGCGAAGAATTCTATATCGTAAGATATGATACCTCGCCTGTCAACGATACATATAAAATACCCGCCGAAAGCGTTATCGCCAAGGCTATGTATTACGACAAATTCACGGGCAGCCTGCTGAATTTCGCAACGTCGGAAAAGGGAATAATCATCGTGGTGATAATACCCAGTATCCTTATCGTACTGTTTCAGGTGGTCAAGATCGTGCTTGCCCAGAGAAACGACGATGACGGCGAGGAGGACGAGGAGCTGTTCGGAAAGCCTATCCTCACGGGAGACGCAGCCAAAGCGGAAAAATCTTCTGCAGAGCCTTTGTACCGCGAGCTCCCGCCCGTAAAGGTGAAGTTTGATACATCTGCTCCCGAAAAGCAGCAGAGTTCCTTCAAGATAGACAGGAGCGGCGCGGCGGTCTACGAGCCTGCGCGTAAGGCGGAGGATATCCTCGTAACGGGAGAGCGCCTTGATGAAATGAGTGGCAGGAAGCGGAAGGAAAGCTTTTCTGCGGCAGACAGCTTTTCCAACGAGCCCGTGAAGATACCCGAGGAAAAGAAGGCGGAGAAGAGCCTCTTTGACGAGCTGATGAACGGTTCGGCGGAAAGCACGGATATGACCCTCAATATGAGCAACGTTATCCCCGACAGGATAGCGCAGGTCAGAACGCTGGCTTCTCCCGAGGATACACGCGAGGAGACTGCGGCAAGAAAATCCCGCCGGGCGGCAAGGTCGGAGGATATGTCTTCGGAGGAAAGCGCTCCGAGAGAGTTTTTCTCAATGGAGCCCGAGAAGGTCATTCCGCCCGATAAGTCGGACGAGCCTATACTGAATACCGATTCGGTGCCTGAGGATTCGGTGCTCCCGAAGGAAAAAATAGCTCCCCGACGCAAGCAAAGCGCCAATAAGACCATCGAGGAGCTTATGGGCATAATCGACCAACAGCAGGCAAAGATAAACAAAACAAAGTAGTTTGCGAAATAAAGCATACAGCAGATGAGCTGCGCAGGGTATTGTATACAGACCCTGCGCAGATTTTTTTTGCCGAATATATTCACCTTTGTTTCATTTTCATTTCGTAATGCTTTCACGGGATTTACACATAGTCGGGTTATTATATAATTGTGGCAAGGGAGAGAGGACGAAGGCTTCAAACCCACGTCACGACTGCTAATTTTGCTTTTATAAAGTCTGTGTTTACCCCTCACAGATTTCTTATAAAAGACCCCCAATTCATTTTTCCGCAGTATTTTACCCCTATACTGCGGAAACCCCCATAATCCTATATCATGTTTTTGCCCCTGCTGAAATGCGGGGGCGCCTTTTTTATAAAAAACAGAGCAATAGTCAAAGGATATTCTGCACAAATTTTTCTTTGAAGGGGAAGAGCATTTCCGTATTTTGATAATATAATGAGATATGGTGATAAGCGACAATTTTCAACATATTATTCATCAAAGAAATGCTTAAAACGTAAAACCTAAAAAAATCCCGAAAAAAGTCTTGACAAACAAGAATAAAAGTGATAGAATAAATACTGTTGTCACGGACGGCGCAAAACCGCCGAGATCCGGAACATCAAGAAATATGCAGAAGGATTTATGAACAAAATAAAAACTTTTGCAAAAGGGCTTGACAAAAGGAAATGACCGTGATATAATAAATAAGCTGTCACAAAG
>JALEMR010000070.1 GCA_022768245.1 Oscillospiraceae bacterium | reverse complement strand
ACCTTGCCGCCCGTTAGCGGCGGCAAGGCAGACATTATTTAGGTAGTACGGCACAAATCTTTGATTTGTGCCGCTGAAAATCCTGTTTTACAGGATTTTCAGCCAATAACTGCCCTTCGGGCAGTTATTGAGTACGCACTAATTATTCGGTGAGGTCGCTGTTATTGATAGCTGACATCAGCGCCGATACGGAAGCGTCGATGATATCCGTATGAATGCCCGCGCCCCAGAATACGCCCTTTTGGGTCTGAATGCCAACATAGCACACAGCCTTGGACTTGGAAGTCACCTCAAGAGCGTGCTCCTTGTATGTAATGAGCGAATAATTAAATCCGAGAGCCTCCTTGACAGCATTGGAAACAGCGTCCAGACGGCCGTTGCCCTTGCCCTCGGCAGTGATCGTATCTCCCTTGTACTCAATGGTTACCTTGGAGGTGATACCGTCGCCCTGAACGAAGTGAGCCTCCTTGACCTTTATCTTATCCTCGCGGTTAACATATGTATTGTAGAATATTTCCTTGATCTCATCGGGCATAAGCTCCTTGTGAGCGTGGTCGGAAACGCTCTTGACCACGTAGCCGAAGCTTTCACGCATTTTCGGCGGCATATCGATGCCGAAGCGGGTCTCCATGATGTAGCCGATACCGCCCTTACCGGACTGGCTGTTTATGCGGATAACGTCCCCCTCGTACTCTCTGCCCACGTCCTTGGGGTCGATAGGCAGATAGGGGCAGGTCCAACGGACGAGGTTGTTTTCCTTGCGCCAGTTCATGCCCTTTGCGATAGCGTCCTGATGGGATCCGGAGAATGCGGCGAACACAAGCGCGCCCGAATAGGGAGTTCTCTCGTAGACCTTCATTCTTGTCACTCTCTCGTAGAGCTCCACCAGTGAAGGCAGATCGGAGAAGTCAAGCTTGGGGTCAACGCCGTGAGTGTACATGTTCATTGCAATGGTAACGATGTCCGCATTGCCTGTTCTCTCGCCGTTTCCGAAGCAGGTGCCCTCGATACGGTCAGCGCCTGCCAGCAGACCCATTTCGCAGTCGGCCACAGCGCAGCCTCTGTCGTTGTGGGGGTGCAGCGAGATGATGAGGTTTTCCCTGTTGTGGAGCACATCGCACATGTACTCAACCTGCTGAGCGTATACGTGAGGCATAGACATTTCCACGGTAACAGGCAGATTGATTATGACCTTGTTATCGGGAGTCGGCTGCCAGATGTCGATAACGGCATTGCAGATATCCCGTGCAAACTCGGGCTCGGTGCCTGTAAAGCTTTCGGGAGAATATTCAAATACGATATTGCCCTCGGCGTTCTTTTTGTACTCATTGCAGAGCTTAGCGCCCGTTACTGCAATGTCGATTATCTCCTCCTTGGATTTTTTGAAGACCTGTTCTCTCTGTGCAACAGAGGTAGAGTTATACAGATGAACGACAGCATTCTTTGCACCGTCGATAGCCTCGAAGGTCTTCTTGATGATGTGCTCTCTGGACTGGGTGAGCACCTGAATGGTAACATCATCGGGGATCATATTCTTTTCGATAAGAGTTCGGCAGAATTCGTACTCGGTCTCGGAAGCGGCGGGAAAACCGATCTCGATCTCCTTGAAGCCCACCTCGACCAGCTTTGTAAAGAATTCCAGCTTTTCATCGAGGCTCATAGGGATAATGAGCGCCTGATTGCCGTCGCGAAGATCGACGGAGCACCATGCGGGAGCATGATCGACATACTCCTTTTCAGCCCATTTCATGCATTTTACGGGAGGCATGTAGTAGCCTCTCTGATACTTTTCTGTGTTTTTCATAGTCAGCCCTCCAATAAATTCAGCTATTAGCTATTAGCCATTAGCGATTAGCAAGTTTTTTTATAAAAGCGTTCAGCATTTTACCGATCTCGTCGCAAAGCTGAAAAGCATACTCAGCGGTTTCATTGTCAAAGAAATCCAACATTATACATATCTGAAGCTGCGTTTCAAGCTCATACTTTGAGCCTCTGGCTACAGCAAGAAAATATGCAAACTCCCTATCGGAATTTCTGCCATGTCCTTCTGCAATATTAGAAGGTATAGAAACGACTGCACGTCTTATTTGATTTGAAAGACCATAGGTCTCTTCCTTCGGAAGAAGATTCACCAAATGATATACTTCCTTAACCAAGAGCATTGATTTCTGCCAGACTTTCAGCTCACGATATGAATCCATAATTTTTCCCTCTGCTTTCAGCTATTCACTTTTCAGGAATGATACAGAAGTCGCATTCAGTTCAACGCTAATCGCTAATTGCTATTTGCTAATTGCTGCGTTATCGCTACAACAAAAAACGTCTCTCCTAAAAAGGAGAGACGAGAATAACCCGTGATACCACTCTCATTCGTGCATAGTTCACACTACACACCTCAGCCGCATCAATCAATGCGTTTCTCTGTAACGGGAGAACCCGTGGGCAGCTACTGTAAAAGTTCACCGCGCCGGCTCAAGGACGAGTTATCACCATAACGAAATATCGGCTCACATCAACCCCGACTTTCTGGGAGATCATTTATGGTCTTTTTTCCTGTCATAGCCTTTAATACTATAAATATATAATAGCACACAAATTATTCTTTGTCAAGAGTTTTCGAGGATTTTTTCAAAAAAATCTTTCTTATAATAAAAATAGTATGTGATAGATAAAAACGGCTTCGGAAGTCACCTTCCGAAGCCGAAAATTATTTATACCCGAATATTACTTGTTCTGTAAATACTCGTCGATAGCCTTAGCAGCATGCTTGCCTGCGCCCATAGCAGAGATAACAGTTGCAGCGCCCGTAACTGCGTCGCCGCCTGCGTATACGCCCTCGCGGGAGGTAAGACCTGTCTCGTCCTTAGTGATGATACAGCCGTGGCTGTTAACGTCAAGACCCTTTGTGGTGTTCTTGATAAGAGGATTGGGAGATGTACCGATAGACATAACTACGCAGTCTACGTCAAGTACAAACTCGGAATCGGGCTTTACGACAGGCTTTCTTCTGCCGGAAGCGTCAGGCTCGCCAAGCTCCATTTCAACGCACTTGATGCCGTTAACGAACTTGTCCTCGCCGCCGAGTATCTCAACGGGATTGGTAAGCAGCTTGAAGATGATACCCTCTTCCTTAGCGTGCTCGACCTCTTCCTTACGTGCGGGAAGCTCTTCCTCGCCTCTGCGGTATACTATGTAAACCTCCTCGGCGCCGAGACGCTTTGCGCAGCGTGCTGCGTCCATTGCAACGTTACCGCCGCCGACAACAGCAACCTTCTTGTTCTGCTTGATAGGCGTATCGCTGCCCTCTCTGTAAGCCTTCATGAGGTTTACGCGGGTAAGGAACTCGTTAGCGGAATATACGCCCTTGAGGTTCTCGCCGGGGATATTCATGAATCTGGGAAGACCTGCGCCGGAGCCGATGAAGATAGCATCATAGCCCTGCTCGAACAGCTCGTCGATAGTAACGGTCTTGCCGATCACCATATTGGTCTCAATATCTACGCCCAGAGCGGAAAGGTTGTCGATCTCCTTCTGAACGATAGACTTGGGAAGTCTGAATTCGGGGATACCGTAAACGAGAACGCCGCCTGCAAGGTGGAGAGCCTCGAAAACAGTTACCTTGTAGCCTGCCTTAGCGAGATCGCCCGCACAGGTAAGACCGGAAGGACCGGCACCGATAACAGCGACCTTCTTGCCGTTGAGCTCGGGCTTAACTACCTCGCCCTTGAAGTTTGCGTTGTGATAGTCCGCAGCGAATCTCTCAAGACGGCCGATACCTACAGGCTCGCCCTTGATGCCTCTTACGCACTTGCCTTCGCACTGGTTCTCCTGGGGACAAACACGTCCGCAGACAGCGGGAAGGGAGCTGGACTTGGAAATGATCTGGAAAGCTTCCTCGAACTTGCCGTCAGCGATCTCCTTAATGAACTTGGGGATCTCGATATTTACGGGACAGCCCGCTACACAGGGCATATTCTTGCAGTTAAGGCATCTCTGAGCCTCGTCCACAGCCATTTCCTCGGTGTATCCGAGAGCAACCTCCAGGAAGTTCTTGTTTCTTACGTCAGGCTCCTGGGAAGGCATAGGATTTTTCTTTAAAGACATGTTAGGCATTTCACTTTACCCCCTTGAAAAGATTGCAGGTTTCCTCGTACTTGTGGCGCTCGAAGGGCTTGTACATAGCGCCTCTTTCCATAGCCTCGTCGAAATCAACGAGATGACCGTCAAAGTCGGGACCGTCAACGCAGGCGAACTTGGTCTCGCCGCCGACAGTAAGACGGCAGCCGCCGCACATTCCCGTACCGTCGATCATAATGGGGTTCATGGAAACGACAGTCTTGATATCGTACTTCTTGGTTACCTGACATACAAACTTCATCATGATCAGGGGACCGATGGTAATAACTTCATCATAGGTCTCGCCGCTCTTGATAAGGTCTTCGAGAGCGTTTGTAACAAGACCCTTTGTGCCGTAAGAGCCGTCATCGGTCATCATTACGCACTTGGTAGAATTAGCCTTGAACTCGTCCTCAAGGATAACGAGGTCCTTGTTTCTGAAGCCTACGATAGCTGTAACATCGCAGCCCATGTTATGTAACTTCTTAGTGATGGGGAATGCAATAGCGCAGCCCACGCCGCCGCCTACGACAGCGACCTTCTTAAGACCGTCGGTATGAGTAGCAACGCCGAGAGGTCCTACGAAATCGTGGATATATCCGCCCTCGGGGATATGGTTGAGCTTTTCGGTGGTAGCTCCCACGATCTGGAAGATGATAGTAACGGTACCCTTTTCCCTGTCGAAATCAGCGACAGTCAGAGGGATACGCTCGCCGTCTTCGTCAGTTCTGAGAATGATGAACTGACCGGGCTCAGCTTTTTTTGCCACTGCGGGAGCTTCGATCTCCAACAGAGTAACTGTTGGATTAAGCTCTTTTCTGCGTAAGATCTTATACATTTTTTCATGCCCTTTCATAATAAACTCACATGGATATTACTGTGCAGTCTGACCGAAAAAAATCAACAAACGGCACAAAAATTCCTACAATATAATAATAACATATTATACAATATTTTAGAAATATAAAAAAAGCATGACTCATGTAAAAAAATACATAATGTAACAAAATGGCGTAAATTCATACAAAATTTGATAACATAATGGTATGTTATGTATAAATTTACATGTGATATGTACCAAAATATATTTCAATAAAACAAACTTTTGATTTATAATTAACATGTATATAATTATATAAACATATATATTTTTACATGAAACACTTTTTTGAGAAATGAGGAGTTCATATGGACAATCAGTTCGATTTCTCCGTTGTTGACAAGATAACGGAGGAATTCCCGCCCACGGCCATTATTTCAATTCTGCAGGCCATCCAGGAGCATTTCCACTATCTTCCGAGAGAGGTATTCCCCTATCTTTCCAAGAAGTTAGGCGTAGGAGAAGCGCGTATCTACGGAGTTGCGACCTTCTATGAAAACTTTTCTCTGGAGCCCAAGGGAAAATACGTTATCAAGTGCTGCGACGGTACTGCATGCCACGTAAGAGGCTCTACCGCCATTCTGGACAAGCTCCGCGAAGAGCTTGAGCTTACCCCTGCCAAAAAGACCACCGACGACCTGATGTTTACTGTGGAAACAGTTTCCTGTCTGGGCGCCTGCGGACTGGCTCCCGCCCTTACCGTCAACGATAAGGTTTATCCCGCAATGACCCCCGACAAGGCAGCCGCTCTTATCAAGGAGCTGCGCGCCGAAGCCGAATGAGAAAGGAATAAATCGAATGGAAAATAAAATTCGGGACAGAGCGGCGCTGTGCGCGGAAAGAAACGCTTACGCCGACTCTTTCATGCATGAAAAGAAAAAGATACTCGTCTGCGGCGGAACAGGCTGCGTTGCGGGCGGTTCACTGGACATCTACGCCAGACTTATCGAGCTTATAAAGGAAAAAGGACTTAACTGCGAGGTCGAGCTTGCTCACGAGCCTCACGGCGACACCGTCGGCGTAAAGAAGAGCGGCTGCCACGGCTTCTGCGAAATGGGTCCCCTTGTGCGCATCGAGCCCTTCGGCTATCTCTATACCAAGGTACAGCTTTCCGACTGCGAGGAGATCGTCGAGAAGACAATAGTTAACGACGAGCATATCGAGCGCCTTGCCTATAAGAAGGACGGCGTTGTCTACAAGGAGCAGGAGAATATCCCCTTCTACAAGAAGCAGACTCGTCTTGTTCTCGAGCACTGCGGACATATCGACGCCACATCTATCAAGGAATATCTTGCGATAGGCGGCTATCAGGCGTTTGAGAAGGCGCTGTTCGATATGACCCCCGAGGATATAATCAATGAGATCACCGAATCCAACTTAAGAGGAAGAGGCGGCGGAGGCTTCCCCACAGGCAGAAAGTGGGCACAGGTAGCACGCCAGAAATCACCTATTAAATACATAGTCTGCAACGGCGACGAGGGCGACCCCGGAGCGTTCATGGACCGAAGCGTAATGGAGGGCGACCCCCACAAGATGCTGGAAGGCATGATGATCGCAGGTATCGCCACAGGCGCAAAGGAAGGCTATATCTATGTCCGTGCGGAATATCCTCTTGCAGTAGAGCGTCTCAGAACTGCCATTGCACAGGCAGAAGAGGCGGGACTGCTGGGCGATAATATACTCGGAACCGAATTCAGCTTCCGTATCCATATCAACAGAGGTGCAGGCGCATTCGTCTGCGGCGAAGGCTCGGCACTTACCGCTTCTATCGAAGGCAAGCGCGGAATGCCCCGTGTTAAGCCTCCCAGAACCGTTGAACACGGACTGTTCGATCAGCCCACCGTTCTCAATAACGTAGAAACATTTGCAAACGTTCCTCAGATAATCATAAAGGGCGCTGCATGGTATAAGAGCATAGGTCCCGAGAATTCTCCCGGAACCAAGGCATTCGCTCTTACGGGAAATATCTCCAATACGGGACTTATCGAAGTGCCTATGGGTACGACCCTCCGCGAGGTCATCTTCGACATCGGCGGCGGCATGAGAGGCGGCAAGGAATTCAAGGCAGTTCAGATAGGCGGACCTTCCGGCGGATGCTTAACTCCCGATATGCTTGATCTTCCCCTTGACTTTGATTCGCTGAAAAAGGCGGGCGCAATGATAGGCTCCGGCGGACTTGTTGTCATGGACAGCAGCACCTGCATGGTTGAGGTTGCGAGATTCTTCATGAACTTCACCCAGAACGAGTCCTGCGGAAAGTGCGTGCCCTGCCGTGAAGGCACCAAGCGCATGCTGGAGATACTCGAAAGAATAGTCGCAGGAAACGGACAGGACGGCGATATAGAGCTTTTAGACGAGCTTGCGGAGACCATATCCGCCACAGCGCTGTGCGGTCTCGGAAAAACAGCGGCGTCGCCCGTAATATCCACGCTGAAATACTTCCGCGACGAGTACGAAGCGCATATCTACGATAAAAAATGTCCTGCGGGAGCATGTAAGAAGCTCATTTCCTATCAGATCGACCCCGAGCTGTGCAAGGGCTGCTCCAAGTGTGCGAGAAACTGTCCCGTGGGCGCTATTTCGGGCGAGATCAAGAGTCCCTTCAAGATCGACGCCGCAAAGTGCATAAAGTGCGGAGCATGTGCGTCCTCCTGCAATTTCAAGGCGATAAAGCAGATCTAAGGAGATGAAACCGATGAATGAGAATATAACAAACAATTTAATGATGATCGACGATGAACCCGTCGCCATTGAGGGTGAAAAGAATCTGCTGGAGGTCATCCGCAAGGCAGGAATCGAGCTCCCCACGTTCTGCTATTACTCCGAGCTTTCGGTATACGGCGCCTGTCGTATGTGCATGGTAGAAAACAAGTACGGATCCATGGAAGCGGCATGCTCCACTCCCCCTCGTCCCGGAATGCAGATCTACACAAACACCCCCAAGCTCAGAAGATACCGCAAAATGATACTAGAGCTCCTGCTGTCGAACCACTGCCGCGACTGTACGGCATGCGAAAAGAACGGCAGCTGCCGTCTGCAGCAGATCGCCGCAAGATTCGATATCCACCGCATCAGATTTGAGAACACCGCCCCCGACCATAAGTACGACGATTCATCGCTGTGCATCACAAGAGACGCAGGAAAATGTATCCTCTGCGGCGACTGTGTGCGCGTATGCAGCGAGGTGCAGCACGTGGGCGCTATCGAGTTTGCAAACCGCGGCTCCAAGATGAAGGTCTCCACCTCATTTGAGATACCTATCTCGGAATCCGAGTGCGTAGGCTGCGGACAGTGTGCGGCAGTATGTCCCACCGCGGCTATCATCGTAAAGAACGACGCTCACCGTCTCTGGAGAGAGCTTAACCGCGAAGATACGCTGGTTGTGGCGCAGATAGCTCCCGCAGTAAGAACATCCGTTGCCGAAGCGCTGGGCTATAAGGGTGAGAACGTCATGGGCAAGATAGTTGCCTGCCTTAAGAAAATGGGCATAAATAAGGTGTTCGATACCTCCACCTCCGCCGATCTGACGGTCATCGAGGAAGCAAACGAGTTTATCGGACGCATCGAAAAGGGCGAAAAGCTCCCCCTGTTCACGTCCTGCTGTCCCGCATGGGTAAAGTTCTGCGAGAACAGATATCCCGAGCTGCTGCCCAACGTATCCACCTGCCGCAGCCCCATGCAGATGTTCGCGTCTGTCATCAACGAGCAGTATAAGGACTGCGGAAAGCGTCTTGTAAGCGTGGCGATAATGCCCTGCACCGCCAAGAAGGCAGAAGCTGCAAGAGAGGAATTCCGCACCGCCGACGGCAAGCAGATGGTTGATTACGTCATCACCACCCAGGAGCTTATCCGCATGATAAAGGAATCGGGCATAGTATTTGCGGATATCGAGCCCGAAGCAGTTGATATGCCCTTCGGAACCATTTCGGGCGCAGGAGTTATCTTCGGCGTTACGGGAGGCGTTACCGAGGCTGTCATCAGATATGCGGTAAACGACCCTGCAGGTCTGAAAACGCTGGCGTACGAAGGTCCCAGAGGACTTGACGGCATCAAGGAATTCTCCGTTATGCTGGGAGACAAGCCCCTGCGTATCGCAGTTGTATCGGGACTTAAGAATGCGGAGGAGATCATCGAAAGGCTCAAAAACGGCGACCATTACGATCTCATCGAGGTAATGGCATGTCCCAACGGCTGTATCAACGGCGCAGGACAGCCTCCCACGAACTCTGACGGCAGACAGAAGCGCAGCAAGACCCTCTACAAGGAGGACAAGATGTCCGTTCTGAAGCGTTCCCAGGACAATCCTCTTATGAACGACTTCTACAGCGGAGTGCTTAAGGGCAAGGTGCATGAGCTGCTCCATGTAGATTATGTGAAGAAATAATAAGCATTATAGCATACAAAAACTCCCCGGACGGCTGTCCGGGGAGTTTTTTATACACTTTTTCTGCCGCATAAAGGCGTATCCATTGGAATAACCGCATTTCTCCGCAATACGTGCAGCGGTAAAATCAGCAGAGGAAAGCAGCCGCTCAGTTTGTTCTAACCCGATGTTCATACTGTCTGAATGTCGAAATACGGCACCGTCGGTAATCAATCATTTCATAAACACAAATCGGATAAGCTCAAAAAGAACTCTGTCCTTGAAATACTCTCCTGTCCAGCCGCTGTAGTCGGCAGATATTTTCAGATACACAGCATGTCTGCCCGTAACAGCCTTTACCACAGCCTTGACAACACCGCCGTCAGGACCCACATCGCATACGCCTATCTCTTCATCGTCGGCGAAAATGTGAATGTGACAATCCGTTCCCATTCCTCTGACTTCTGCCGCGAATTCCATAGTCCTGCTTGAAAAATCACTGCCGAAATCGTAGTATTTGTAGCCAATAACATCACCGCTGTGAATATTCGCCACATAGCGTTCAAATACGTTCCTTTCGGTAATAAAAGCGCTTCCCCTGAGCACGCAGGCAATGTCCGCAGGAGTGACCTCATAGGGGTCGAGACTGTCCTCAAAGCCGAGTGAGGTCATTTCAACAGGCGGGATAGTTCCGTCCGGCAGTATCCCGATCTTTTCAACGCAGCCCCGTCTGGACATGATAGTCCCGTTAGTCATGCGGTGATAGAACACATACCACTGCCCGTTTATGCAGGCAATTGAGCCGTGATTGTTCCCTCCGGGATAGTCAACGCCGTTGTCAACGATATATCCGCGGTAGGTATACGGTCCCGTGGGACTGTCGGATGTGGCGTAAGCAAGCCTGCTCCCCCGCTTCGGAGAATATATCATGTAATATGTACCGTTTATCTTGCGGGGAGAGCAAGCCTCGAAGAACAAGCTGTCATTCTCGGAGAAGCCCCCCTCCTCGGTGGGAACGCAGGGAATAAAATGCTCGATGCAGGTATTGTCGATGACCTCATACATATTGTCGCTGTTTATCTCCGCAAGGAAGGAGCGTTCAAAGCCGCAGTAGATGTAGGTCCTGCCGTCGTCGTCCACAAGCACGCCGGGGTCGATGAACCAGCCGTTGCAGCATATCTCGTCGGAAATGGTGTACTTGTACTGCGAGATCAGCTTAAACGGGCCCTCGGGCTTGTCGCTGACTGCAACGCAGCCCTTCCCGTTGACAATGTATGCATAGAGATAGTATTTCCCGTCCTTGCCCCGAACCACATCGGGCGCAAACAGGAAGGTGTCGTCGTTGTTCCAGTCGATGTCGGAGGGATGGTCGCGGTCGGCGCGGGTGTGGAAGATATCCCCGTGGCAGACCCACTTGCCGAGGTCGGACAGCGGAGCGCTCCAGCATTTCAGCACATAATCGCAGAACCTGTCAGAGCCCGAAGTGTCATGGGAGCCGTAGATATATATCCTGTCGCCGAACACTCTGGGCTCGCCGTCGGGAATGTATTCCCAGCATGGAAGATATGGATTCATAATAGATCACCCTTTTACTCGTTAGATTTTTTAGTCCGTCAGCTCGGAGTCGATAAGCTTAGCCTCGCTGCGGTTATAGAACGTATAGGTCATATTTATACTAATCCTCGATTAAAAAGTGTACAAAAAATCAAGCAAAAGCTTAGATTTATGGATTTTGCGCAGATTTTTTGTCTACACTTTTATCGGGGATTAGTATTACTGACCTTTTGTGCAGATAAACTGCATTGAAGAGACCGAGCAGCTGTTAATCGACTATATATCAGAAAATGATGAGCACAGCAAATTTTTCGGAACAGTCGTTTACTACCGAAATAATTACAAAACGTGAAAAAGCCGTCCGCAGCCACAGTAAACATGCACAGCGGACGGCTTATCATATGTGATTATATTTTCGCAGCGATAAGATCGCCCATTTCGGAGCAGGAAACAAGCTTCTTGCCCTCGGACATGATATCGCAGGTGCGGATGCCCTCGTCGAGCACGGCATTGACCGCATTCTCAACGGCGTCTGCCTCGGCGGACATATCAAAGGAGAAGCGGAGCATCATAGCCGCCGAAAGAATGGTAGCTATAGGATTAGCCTTGTTCTGTCCCGCGATGTCGGGAGCGGAGCCGCCGCTGGGCTCGTAGAGACCGAACTTGGTCTCGTTCATGCTTGCGGAAGCGAGCATGCCGATAGAGCCTGTTATCATGGAAGCCTCGTCGGAGAGGATATCACCGAACATGTTTTCGGTGACCATAACATCGAACTGTGCAGGGTCCTTTACGAGCTGCATAGCGCTGTTGTCAACGAGCATGTGCTCCAGCGTCACCTCGGGATAATCCTTAGCGACCTCCTCAACGACCTTTCTCCAAAGCCGTGAGGAATCGAGAACATTAGCCTTGTCAACGGAGGTGACCTTCTTTCTGCGCTTCATGGCAACGTCGAAAGCCTTTATCGCAATTCTGCGTATCTCATTTTCGTTGTAGGACAGGGTGTCCACAGCGGTCATAACGCCGTCAATTTCCTCTGTCTTTCTGTCGCCGAAGTAGAGACCGCCCGTCAGCTCGCGCATGATAAGCATGTCAAAGCCCTTAGCGCTTATCTCCTCCTTAAGAGGACACGCACCCGAAAGCTGAGGATAAAGCACAGCGGGACGAAGATTGGCAAACAGACCAAGCTCCTTGCGTATTTTAAGCAGACCCGCCTCGGGACGAAGATTTGGGGGAAGCTTGTACCAGGGCGAAGTGGTGGTATTTCCGCCGATAGAGCCCATAAGCACAGCGTCGGCAGCCTTGCAGCGTTCAATAGTCTCGTCGGTGAGAGGAACGCCGTACTCGTCAATGGAGCAGCCGCCCATAAGCAGCTGATCGTATGTAAATGTGTGACCGTATTTCTCGGCGACCCTGTCAAGGACCTTCATAGCCTCGGTGACTATTTCGGGACCGATCCCGTCGCCCTTGATAACGGCGATATTTTTATTCATTTGAAGCACCTCATTTATTCTTAATGGAATTGAGCAGACCGCCCTTGTTGATGATCTCCTTGATAAAATCGGGGAAGGGCTGCGCCCGGAAGGTAATATTCTTTGTCTTGTCGGTTATAACGCCCGTATCAAAGTCTATCTCTACCTCGTCGCCTGCCTCGATAACGCGGGCAGCCTCGTCGCATTCAAGGATAGGCAGACCGATGTTGATAGCATTTCTGTAGAAAATTCTCGCAAATGTGGAAGCGATAACGCAGGAGATACCGCTTGCCTTGATAGCAATGGGAGCGTGCTCACGGGAGGAGCCGCAGCCGAAATTCTGTTCAGCGACCATGATATCGCCCTGAACGACGTTCTTGACGAAGTCAACGTCGATGTCCTCCATGCAGTGGGAGGCGAGTTCCTTGGGGTCTGCGCTGTTCAAATATCTCGCGGGAATGATAACGTCGGTATCAACGTTATCCCCGTATTTATGTACTTTTCCGCATACTTTCATCGTAATATCCTCACTTTCTTACATGACCTCGGAGGGGTCGGATATCTTTCCTGTGACAGCAGAAGCCGCAGCAACTGCGGGAGAAGCCAGATAAACCTCGGATTCAGGGTGACCCATTCTTCCGACGAAGTTTCTGTTAGTGGTAGCCACAGCCCTTTCGCCCTTGGCAAGGATACCCATGTGACCGCCCAGACAGGGACCGCAGGTAGGAGTGGATACCGCACAGCCTGCCTCGATGAAGTCAGCCAGCCAGCCCTGCTTCATAGCTTCAAGATAAACAGCCTGAGTAGCGGGGATAACGATGCAGCGAACTCCCTTGGCGATGTGCTTACCTTTGATTATCTCGGCAGCGGTCTTTATGTCTTCCATTCTGCCGTTGGTGCAGGAGCCGATAACGACCTGATCGATCTTAACATCGCCGCACTCGTCGGTAGTCTTAGTATTTTCGGGAAGATGAGGGAATGCAACGGTAGGCTTTATCTGTGACAGATCGATATCGTAAACAGCCTCGTACTCCGCGTCGGGGTCAGCCTCGTAGACGGTGTATTCCTTGCTGACTCTGCCCTTCTGATATTCGCGGGTGATGTCGTCCACAGCGAAGATTCCGTTCTTAGCACCTGCTTCGATAGCCATGTTGGCCATAGAAAGTCTTGCGTCCATAGAAAGGCTTGCGAGACCCTCGCCCGAGAATTCCATAGACTTGTAAAGAGCGCCGTCAACGCCTATCATGCCGATAATGTGGAGGATAACATCCTTGCCCATTACATACTTGTTGAGCTTGCCGGTAAGATTGAACTTGATAGCCGCAGGCACCTTGAACCAAGCCTCGCCTGTTGCCATGCCCGCAGCCATATCGGTAGAGCCGACGCCTGTGGAGAAAGCTCCGAGAGCGCCGTATGTGCAGGTGTGGCTGTCGGCGCCGATAATGCAGTCGCCCGATGCTACGATACCTTTTTCGGGAAGGAGCGCATGTTCAATGCCCATATCGCCCACATCGTAGTAGTGAGTGATGTCGTACTTGTCAGCGAACATGCGGCACTGCTTGGTGTGTTCTGCGGATTTGATGTCCTTGTTAGGGGTAAAGTGATCCATTACGAGAGATATCTTGTCCTTGTCGAAGACCTCGGAGAAGCCGAACTTGTTGAATTCATTCACAGCAACAGGCGTAGTAACGTCGTTGCCGAGAACCATATCCAGCTTACATTTGATAAGCTGTCCTGCGGTCACGGATCCAAGCCCTGCATGAGCCGCAAGAATTTTCTGAGTCATAGTCATACCCATTTTAATACTCCCTTTCGTTTTATTGGAATAATTATATTATAACACACTATCTGACATAATGCAAATACATATATCTGATAATTAACATAACGAAAAATTATATATCCATTGACTTTCTCATGCAAAAATGATATAATATGTGAAGTACATAATATCAAGTACTTAGTACTGACAAAAGGAGGCAACACCAAATGATGACCGAAATATCACTGAATCAGTATCGGATATTCTACGCCGCCGCGGAATGCAAAAGCATATCAAAGGCAGCGGAAAAGCTGTATATAAGCCAGCCTGCCATAAGCCGCGCCGTCCATTCGCTGGAGGAAGGACTGGGAACAAAGCTGTTTAGGAGAGAGCACCGCGGAGTGACCCTGACTGAGGAAGGCGAGCTGCTTTACGGACATCTGAAAAACGCCTTCACGGAGATAAGCACCGCCGAAGAGCGTATAAGAGAGCTGACCGAAAGCGACGCGGGACATCTGCGGATAGGAACAAGCGCCGTGCTGTGCAAGAATATGCTGCTGCCCTATCTGAAGGGCTTTGCCGCGGTGCACCCGAAGATAAAGATAACGATAGAGTGCCGTTCCTCGCGGCTGACGGCGGAGATGCTTGAAAGCGGAGCAATCGACGCAGCGCTGATGGTCCGTCCCGCAGACCCGTCGGATATCGGATTTTACTCGCTGGGAGAGATACATGATACCTTTGTTGCGTCCCCGTCCTTTTTAAGCGGGATCGGTTATGAAAGCGGCAGAGAGCTGCCCCCGGAGGAATTCGGAGAGCTTATCGGCCGTGCGGGAGGAATAATGCTCCTTGACAAGACCAACGGCACACGACGTCATATCGACCGATTTTTCAGAGAAAACAAAATAGCCGCCGAACGTTCTGGGATAATCGAAGTCAGCGGCATGGATATGCTTATAGAGTTTGCCCTTACGGGACTTGGGATAGCATGCGTCATCGGCAGCTTTGTGGAAGAAGACATAAAAAGCGGCAGACTGGAAGAGATAGTCCTTAGAACCACTCCCGACAGCCGCGAGGTAGGCTTTGCGGTGCCGTCGAAGGGAGAGCCGTCCCGTTCGGCAAAGCATTTCATGGATTTTGTCCGAGGATATACTCCCCCGCCGCAGTAAGATCGTCGGCAATGAAAACGGCAAGGCGTTTCATTTCATCGTCGGGCGGAAGAAGGTCGGGTACCATAATAGGCTTCATGCCCGCAGCATAAGCAGCCCTTATGCCGTTGCAGCTGTCCTCAAGGACATAGCAGTCCGCGGGGGACACGCCCAGCCTTTCGGCAGCGATAAGGAAGATCTGCGGGTCGGGCTTGCTTTTAGTAACATTGTCGCCGCAGAGAATGACCTCAAAGAGATCGTAAAGCCCCGTGTATTTCAGTTCTTCCTCAACATATCCTCTGCGGGAGGAAGAAGCCACGGCAATGTGAAAGCCGTTTTCCTTAAGGCGGCGAGCCGTTTCCAGAGCGCCGTATCTGGCGGGAAAATACCCGTCGGGAAGCACCCCGTCAATGTATTCGTGCTTTAAGCCGCAGAGACGGTCGTAATCGAAATCCGCCCCATATTTTTCGGCGCAGAGAGCCCGTGCGCTTGCCTGAGTACGCCCCACCATAGCAAGAGCGGTACTCTTCATATCGGCAACTCCCATGGTTTCGCCTGCCCATAAAAGCGCCCTGTGGATTATCCTTTCGGAATCAATAAGCAGACCGTCATTGTCAAAGATAACAGTATTCATATCAATAATCCACGGGAGCGGGAGGATAGGAAACGTAGGTATCCTTCGTGTGAGTTGCTGACAAAGTGCTGTCGGAGATAAGGAAATAGTCGCTGAATTTCCGCTTGCCGCAGTCGGGGTCGTCCCAGGTAACGTCCAGATTGTACCACACCCCGTCCACCTGTACCATGTTCCACATATGAGGACCGCCCGCAGTTCCCGTCACAAGCAGAGAGGGAATGCCCAGCTTGTCGCAGAGCAGGCACATAGTCTTGGAAAATCCCTGACAATGTGTCCTGTGCTTGATGACTGCGCCGTAAACGTTGTCGCAGTCGTAAGCCTCTGCGTCGTAAGTAGTGTTGTCGATTATGTAATCGTGAAGATATTTCAGCTTTTCTGCGTCTGTCATGGAGTCATTCACGCCGCTGAGCATTTTTTCCAGAGCAGTGTCTATCTGCTCGCGCATAGACTCGGTAGAATCGGCAAAGTTGTCGTAGGTCATGTAGCATTCGGCAACATAGCCGTCGCTGTTCATTTTGTAGCGGATATCGCTGTTAAGGTAGAACAGGTCCGCCTCGCTGCAGTAAAACTTCATATAAAAATCGCTGAACTGCTCATCTGTAAGACCGCCCACGCGTACGCTGTGCTTAAAGCTTGTGACCCCGCTGTACATACGCGAATAAACCGACTTTTCCTTGTCCGAAAGAGTGCCGTAGATATACCGTGCGCTGAGCGGCAGCTCCTCCTCGTTAAAGGACGAGCCGCATGCGGTCAGCAGCAGCGACAGAGCAGTAAGCGCAGCCGCAGCGATAATTTTAATTTTTTTCATCATAATGTCCCCCAGATCATTTTTTACAAGTATATCATATATCGGCTGATTTGTCAAATATATCTCTCCCACTCCATAAACCTCTTCTTCATGCCCTCGATATCGAGAACGCCGTAAGCGAACCCCTTCTTGATAAGCTCCACGGGGATAAATTCGTCGTACTTTTCAAAATAAGGAATCTCCTTGGGGTAGACAAGCTCCATAGGGTCGATAGGCTGCCTTGCCATTTCGGTAACAACGCGGAAAAATTCAGACTTGTCCGCCTTCATGGTAAACTGGATAAAGTAGGGGCGTGAGGAATTCATGCCGCGCAGTCCCAGCAGCGGCGCACATTTTAATTTGATGAACCGCTCCGCCGCAAGAAATGCATAGCTCCCGAGCCACGGAAAAAGACACCACATATCGCCGCCGATGTTGATAAGGGGCTCATCTGTGATACATGAATTGCGTGCGGAATGACGTGCCGCATCAAGCCGTGATACGGCGTTTTTCATAAGATAAGGATAAACCTTGTCCTCACAGAGCACCTGCTTCATGCGTTCAAGTATCTTAGTGTTGATATCCCCGGGACAATCCCCGAAATAAGCAGGCACCTTGCCCTTTATCATCTCGCAGTACACCAGATGCCGCTTGTGGTCCACCTCCTCGACCACCCACACATGACCTGCAATAGCGATCTTCTCTCCCGGCGGAGGAGGCTTCACGATAGTGCCCAGCTCATGGGAGCTGCACCGAACGGTATATTCCTCGTTCTCCTTGAAAACAGCGTAAAACTTGAAGGAATTAGTTATCCTCTCGCCGTTCAGTCCGACAATAAGTCCGCCGTCCTCGGTCCTCTGAATGTGACCTATCTCAATAAGATGCCGAAGCAGCGAGACATAATCCTCCTTAGAGATGCGCCTGAAATAATTCAGCGTAAGCACGGAGGAAGCCAGAGCCTTCGGTGTCATCTCCCCGCAGGAAGCGAGAGTGCTCATAGTCTGATGATAGAGCAGACTGTAAGGCAGCCTGTCCAGCTTAGGCGGCTCCACCCAGCGCTCTTCGAGGTAGACCTGTACAAGAGCGATACCCTGCAATAGCGTCCACGGAACAGTCTCGCCTATCATAGCCCGAGCCTCGGGCTGTTCCTCCCGCATAACGAACCACATTTCGGGCGGAGCGCCCCGCCGTCCCGTGCGGCCCATTCTCTGGAGAAAGGACGATACCGTAAAGGGTGCGTCTATCTGAAAAGCCCGCTCCAGCCGACCGATGTCGATGCCAAGCTCAAGAGTTGCGGTAGTGACGGTGGTCTGATATTCCTCCTCGTCCTTCATAACAGACTCCGCAGTCTCGCGGTAAGCGGCGGACAGATTGCCATGATGTATAAGGAACCTGTCAGGCTCGTTGTTGAGCTCGCAGTAATGCCGCAGAGTGGTAGTGACCGCCTCGCATTCCTCACGGGAATTGACGAACACAAGGCATTTCTTCCCCCGTGTGTGCTCGAATACGTAAGCCATACCGGGATCGGAGTTTTCGGGAGCTGTATCTGTCAGCTCGTCCAACACGGGAAGACCTGTGGGGTTTTCCTCATTATCGGCAGCCTGCTCGCCGGAGATGTAGAAATGCTCCATAGAGAGCCGCCATTTTATGCCTTTAGCTTCGATTCTCGGAATGCAGGTATTCCTGCCCGAACCCGAGGAAAGGAAATTCCCCGCCGCTTCAAGGTCGCCGATAGTAGCGGAAAGCCCGATACGCCGCGGATTGACCCCCGCCATGCGAGACAGCCTTTCGATAAGGCAGATAGTCTGCCCTCCCCTGTCCGCGCGCATAAGTGAGTGTATCTCATCGATGACCACGAACCGCAGATCGCCGAAAAGCTTGGCGATAGCGGCATGCTTGTGCATAAGGAGCGCTTCAAGGGACTCGGGAGTAATCTGTAAAATACCCGAGGGATTTTTTAAGAGCTTGTTCTTGTGAGACTGCGAAACGTCCCCGTGCCAGTGCCATACGGGGATATCCGCTTCGGCGCAGAGGTCGTACAGCCGTGAAAACTGATCGTTGATAAGCGCCTTCAGCGGACCGATATATATAGCGCCCACCGAGCGCGGCATATCCTCTGAGAACAGCGTAAGTATAGGAAAGAACGCCGCTTCGGTCTTTCCCGAAGCAGTGGAAGCGCAGAGCAGCACATTGTCCTCGGTGTTAAAGATAGCGTCCCCTGCAGCAGCCTGAATAGCGCGGAGCGATTCCCAGTTGTTCTCGTAAATAAAATCCTTGATAAAAGGAGCGTACCTGTCAAAAACGTTCATAACAGTTATATCTCAAATTCCGCAAATTCTTCATCGGTGTGAGAGGACTCTTCAAGCTGTGATTTTGCATATTCAAACCCGTCCGACTGCATGATGTCGGAAACGGAAACGTTCGGATTCTGATAGGAAATGTCCAGCAGCTCGATAAAGTCGCGGATAACTTCACGGGGCGTGATGTTGGTCTCCGCGCCGACCCGACCGAATTCCGCCTTGATAAAGAATATCCTGTCCTCGTCGGATATTTTGGGCGTGTAGTCGAAGAGCACGCCGTGAATTTCCGTCAGCTTTTCGGTAAGCACCAGCATTTCCTCGTTGGTCAGCGGAGCCAGCCTGATAACGGGAGCCAGCATGTCACGAAGCTCACCGCCGCCGAACCGTCCCTCGGAGAGCCTTGACCGCAGAGCCTCGTAGCTGTAAACTCCGCGCCGCCTGTCCTCGATGCACTGAGGGGTCCCGCACATGATTATCCCTAAGTACTTAGCCTTTCCCTGCATGGTATCGTTGTACATGGTGAGGATCTTCTCGTAGTTGCTGCTGCGCGCCTGAGAGTTGGGTATCTTGTAGATGTTGACCAGTTCGTCTATCATGATGATAAGTCCGCTGTACCCCGCCTGCCGCAGGAAGAACGCGAACAGCTTGATGTACTCGTACCAGTCGTCGTCGGTGATGATGATATTCACGCCCAGTTCATTTTTCGCCTCGGTCTTGGTAGAGTATTCGCCGCGGAACCATTTTACGACCTTGGCTTTAGTTTCCTCGTCGCCGTCACGATAGGACTTGTAGTACATGGTCAGCAGCTTGGCGAAGTCGAACCCGTGGACCATTTCGTTCATGGAGCCGATAACTTCGAATATTTTCCGTTCAACGAAGCCGTCAAACTGCTCGGTATCGGGAGAATACCCCTCCGCGACGGCGGAGGTCTTGACAGAGCTTATCCACCTGTCAAGGATAAGGGTCAGCGCGCCGCCCTCGGGACGAGTCTTGGTGGACATGTTGCGTATAAGCTCCTTGTAGGTGGCAAGTCCCTGATTTTTGGTACCGTAAAGCCTGCGCTCGGGAGAAAGGTCCGCGTCCGCAACGACGAAGCCCCTGTCCATAACGTAATTGCGGATTATCTGCAGCATAAAGCTTTTGCCGCTGCCGTATTTGCCCTGAATGAACCGAAAGGAAGCGCCGCCCTCGGCAACGATGTCAACGTCGTGGATAAGAGCTTCCGACTCATTTTTCCTGCCGACGGCGATGTAAGGCAGACCCACTCTGGGAACAACGCCGCCCTTAAGTGAATTGATTATCGCCGAAGCAATTCTCTTTGGTATTTTCATAAGTTTACAATTCCTTTCAGTTCTTCCTCATAATCCTCGATTATAGACGGCTCGTCGCCGATGTATTCGATAACGGTATCGCCGAACAATTCGAACAGCTTTTCGTTAATGCAGTCGCAGAGCACGGACACCATAAGCTGCCTTTCCGCAGCAAACGCCGAAAAATCGCCGCCCAAAAGCATAAGCCGCAGAAACTCCCTCTCGTTTTCATCAAGAGGAGAAGACTCGTCCGATATCCCGGAAATTTCCCCGGGAATAACCTCAGAAGCTTCGGTATCATCGGACATATCCTCATCTGTCATAAGCTTGTCGCGGATAATATCCGCGTCCTGTCTGATACCCGACAGCAGTGACGGGTCTATCCTGACAATGCGTGCTTCCTGCTGTTTTTTCTCCTCGATAAAGCTTTTCACCTCGCCCGTGATAAGCTTAACAAGGGTCTTGCTGTCAAGCTCGGAAGAAAGCGGCTTGTCGAAGCCGTACTCCACGCGCATAATGCGGTCGGTCTCGCGGATAACAGCGCCCAGCTCGGAGCTTTTCTTCCCGGTGAATTCATATTTGTCGGAGAAATATTTCCCGTCGGCGCAAAAATACCTGTGATTCTCGTTCACAATATATTCGCAGTCGGGATATGAACCGTTGTCGAAAAATACAGCATCGTCAAAGAAATATACCCTCTGTTTCAGCCGCAGACCGAAGAGCCTTTCGGAAAGGGAGCGTTTGCAGCGGGAGCCGCAGTATTCCGCCCATTTTCTGTACACAGCGGCAGTCACTGCGGAGAAGTCCTCGTGATTTTTTTTGCAGAACGCAGACTTTTCGGGATCATAAGAGGATATGCGCGCGATCGCCGAATATAATTCATCATCGGAGCGATTTTCATAGTCTATCAGCGCATTTGCGGCATTTTCGTATTCAAGGTCGATTATACCGTCCAGCAGCCCCACGGGGAGCCCATAATAAATGACCATTTCCGCCGCCCATTTCCTGTAATATCTTTTAATTGACTTGTCTATATTACAGTACCCCTCGTAAAGGCGTTTCAGCGCCAAAAAGCCGTCCTCGGCGGACTCCACGCCGATAAGATTGATAAGCTCGTACATGTACAGATAGACGTAAGAAAGGCTTGTCTCCACAAAAACGCCCTTTCTGACCTTAGTGCGCCAGGTAAAGTAGGTGCGCAGCTGCTTGACGTCCATCTGACTGTATGTGGGAAAATAGCAGAAATAGGACTTCGGGCGGTCATAATCGTCCTGAAAGTCCTCCATAAATTTACCCATCACATAAAATTTTTTAGAATTTGAGTACCCGAGATATTCCCGCTCAGAAAAATGCTCCTTAAACTCGGTTATCCTCTCGGGGACGAAGTTCGGCAGATTGCTCGCAGTGCGGATAATAGGCTCGTCCGAGTAGACCTTGCCGCCGATCTTGCTGTCCGCCATGACCAGTTCAATTATATCATTGACATTTCCCAACACCGCACCCCCTCGAAGATGAAGCTAATAGCAAATAGCGATCAGCAATTAGTTTGAGTCCGTAGTCGTTAGTACGGAGTACATAGTACTTAGCCATTAGCCCACAGCCGCAGTATTTCACTATTCACTAAGTATTATAGCACATTTGTTCCAAGAATTATATCACATTATGGAAAATCTTTGTTAATTTTAAATTAATAAATTATGGCGATAAAATAAATTCAGCAGACCTCTCCCTGTCACAGCAAAGAGAGACCACAGCCGAATCATCAATTGTTATGGATAGAAAAACAAGCTCCCCGTCGGAAAGCACCCTGTCACCCTCAAAGGAGAAGGTACGTTCCTGCATATGTCCCGCAAGCCCTGTGCCTGTGTACTTCACATAGCATTCCTTAAGGGTCCAGAGCCTTGTGCAGAGCATATCGGGAGAATCGCTGTTACGTATCATGACCATTTCGTCCGAGGAAAAAATGCGCTTCATGGAAGCCTCGCGGAACTGTCGGATAGTCTCGCAGTCCACGCCGACAGCCCCCTCGTCCCTGCCGCAGACAGCGCACACCGCATACCCTCTGCAGTGTGAGAGATTGAACTCCACAGGGATATCGGTGTAATAAGGCTTGCCCTTGTCCGTATGAGAAATATCCTCAAACCCCGCAGAACAGCCGAACAGCTCCTCTGTTTTTTCAAAGAGTAGCCTGTAAGCCGTATCATGCTGTTCGGAATGAGAATTTCCGCATTTTCTGATATATACCCGAATCATTTTCTTTTCCTGCCAAATATCCTCTTGTCGATTGACGAGGAATAAACATAGTAGAACGGAATAAGCGCAAACAGCCACAGAAATGCGGTAAACAGTCTGCTGTACATCAGCCCGAAGATAAGGTATACCATCGTCACCAGCACAGGGAAGCAGAAATATATGCACTGCTTTTTGCGGTAGGCAAGTATCCCGGTGTAATACAGCGGAATGGACAGAAACCAGAATATCGCAGCGATAGAGGTAAGTGTACCCGAATAGTGGCGGAGCAGATCATTTTCAATGAATACACACCCCAGAAAAGCGATGGTCGCCACCAGCGGATAGCAGAAATACATCATGTTGTTCTTCTCGTAAGCGGCGATAGACGTATAGTACAGCGGGATAAACAGGAAGAATATCCACGACCAGCCAAACAGGTCGAACATTCCCCCGAAGAAGAAAAATAAAAACAGCATAAGCGCCCAGAACGGGAACTTTTTAGCCTTTCTGCAAAACTCGGTCTTCTGCGGCGAGTTGACGTTTGCGGGAGAAGCATTGTCGTATACCTTAAAGCTTCTTTTCTTTCTTTTAGCCTTCCTTGAGGAGCAGTCCTCGTATGTATGGGAAGTATTCCCCGAAAAGGCACCATTCTGCGGCGCAGGCTCGGGTATGATATCCTGCTGCGGCTGAGCGGCGCTGTTCTGAGGATATATCTCATCGGCGCTGTCCCCGTCGACGCTCATTCTGATAAAATCGTCGGCGATGCCCGCATTTTCCGCACAGGAAGGCTTTTTCAGACTTATCCCATTAGAAGCGGGAGTGCTGTCATATGATACGCTCGCGTCCCCGCGGATACAGCCTGCCAGCTCGTCCACGGAAATATCGTACAGCTTAGCGATAGCAATAATATTGTTGATATCGGGAGATGACTCCCCTCTTTCCCACTTGGAGACCGCCTGTCTGGAAACGTCCAGCTTTTCGGCAAGCTCCTCCTGAGAGTAGCCCTTTTCTCTTCTGAGCTTGTATAATTTATCCTGTAATGTCATATTATCACTCTTTCCGATTTGATTATGTCCTCATTATATCATGCCCGCTAAAAAAGGACAATATACCCAAGTTGTCATTTTAATTTTTCATAAATAATTTATATTTTGTTAATATGCAACCGTCGGTTGCATATCGGAAAAACATCAGCAGACGCCCAGCTCCGCAAGCTTTGCGGCAAGTTCAGAAGCCATTCTGTCATGAGTGTTCTGCGACGGATGGAAATCCGCGCCGATACCGTCCCGCTCCTCGTTCTGAACGGTAAAGTGGAGAGTAAATACCTTATCGTCACCCGTTTCGGCTTTGAACAGCTCCACTGCTTTTTCCACCGTGTGGAAGATAGTGTCCAGCATAGCGCCGTAAGCGCAGACGATGACCGCTTCGGGATTCTTGCTTCTGATAAGCTTAAGATAGTCCGCATACTTTCTGCTGAATTCCTCTTCCCGCTCGGGAATGCCCTTGGTCCAGCTTTCGTCGTTGGTGCCGAGATTTATTATGATAGCGTCGGGGACGAAGCGGCTGAAATCCCACTGCTCGAATGGCTCCTGATGGAGGTCATTGCTGTAGCCCGCATCGGTGCAGGGATAAAGCACGGGAGAGAGCCAGTTTGTCAGCGGCTCCACTGCCTTATCATCTACCCATGAGGAAAGGATACCGATACCGCTCCATGAGATAAGATCAAAGTCCGCATTCAGCTTCCGTGCAGTCTGCGCGGCGTATGCCTTGTAGGGATTTTCCTGACGGGTATTGAACACATCAACTCCGTTTTTGCCCTCGATGCCGTAGCCGCAGGTGAGGGAATCCCCCACGAATTCGAGTTTCAGCTTTTTCTTTTCGACAGGCACAGGCGGGATATCGCTGTCCGAGATGAATTCCACAATGCCCACCTTGCCGAATGCCGCCTCGGACATCTTCACAAGCTCTATCTCGACCTCGTCGTCGGAATCGCTTTCGTACAGGTCATATACTCCCTCGGGAGCGCTCACCTCAAAGCGCTTGGTCATCTCGCCGTTTACCAGCACCGCGCAGAACGGGAGAAAAATATCGCCGCAGTCGGGGTTGGGCTTATAGTCGGAGGTGAGCTTTGCTTTCAGGCTTTTTCCCCTGAACTTAAATGCCGTGCCCGACAGCGAGTAGTTTATGTATCTCACATTGTCGATAAAAAGAGTTCTTCCATGAACTGTAACATACTTTTCATCTGCATTAAATATCATATCATTTTCTCCAATCAATCATTTCTTCTGAGCTTTGAAGCAAGCTTATTTTCATACATGAGCTTATCGGCATACTCAGCGGCGTCTGTCACGCTGTCCCCCGCTTTAAAGGGACGGCAGCATATGCCTATGCTGGCGGAAAGCTCATAAGGCTTTCCGGAGGTATTGTTGTAGTGCTCGAGATATTGTTCGAATACTTCCTTATGATGTTCGATATCCTCTTCGGAATAATTTCCGAAGCCCACCACCGCGAATTCGTCTCCGCCGGTACGAACGCATATTTCGTCATATCCGGCGCAGGCTCTTGCCGCAGAGGATATTATCATTATGCCGTTGTCGCCGTCGCTGTGACCGAAGGTATCGTTTATGTATTTGAGACGGTTCATATCTGCAACAAGATAGAATATCATGCAGCCGTCCTCGGTGGGGGTGTTCCTGTCGAGATACTGCTGCAGACCGCGGCGGTTGTAAAGACCGGTAAGACTGTCGCGCATAGAATTGAATATGAAGATATTCCTTATCCTCTGCATTTCCAGAGCGTTGTTTACGTTTCTCGTCCAGTTCCTGTAGATATGGTCAAAGGGAGGCTGATCCAGTCCGGTGGCAAGCACACTGTACCCGAAGCAGCGGTCGTTAAAATGAAGTGGTGTAAAATACCATGCCATAGGCTCGTCATAACGTCCGTCAAGGTCGGGACACAGTCTTTTTATATCTATACACGATTCGCTATAATCATCTAATATGCTCCAGCCGCGGTCGTTAAGAATATCCGGATGTTCGACAAGATAATCATAGCTGGTATTGTGGATGACCATATTGACTTTCTGCGTATAGCCTGCCGAAAGATAGTTATCATTATCGGCAGTATCCTCCCAGTTCTCGCACAAAAACATCATGAAAAACCGGTAATCATTGATAAGATACACTTTATTAACTATTCGTGTGATAAGATCGTTCGAGCTTGTTGAAGCGGTAAGCACCTCGGGCATATAGCTCTCGTCGAGAATACCGTTATCGGTTTTGGGACGAACTCGGAAGTTATGAGTATGAACAAAATCATCCTGCTCTCTGAATGAATTGACAAAATCAATATCGCACTTACAGCCGCAGCTTAGTCCGTATTTTACAACTCCTCTGCAGTCTCCGTAAACATTTTCATTTTTTTCCCCGGTTATAATGGTCCAAAGCTCCGAAAGAGCCTTTGCACCAAGCTTTTCAATTGCCGGAACAACGCTTGTAATGCATGTCTTATTATATACAGCCGCTTCCGAACCGTCGTGCCCCGTTACTATAATATCCTGCGGAATATGAAATCCGTTCTCCTCAAGATAATTAACAGCACCCGCTGCGATATGATCTCCCGCACATACGATTGCCTGAGGACAAGGTATCTCGCAGGATATTATCTTTTTTGCGACCTCTTCGCCGTTATCAAACCAGAATGCACCGTAAAACACCTTTCCCTCAGCACTCAGCGAGTGTTTTTCCATGGATTTGATAAATCCGTCTCTGCGGGCTTCAGCGCCTCTGTCGTTTTCGGGGCCTGTGACGCATATAACATCGGTGCAGCCGTGAGTCTCGATAACATGGTCGGTGATGATCTCCATGCACTCGGAGTCGTCGGCAAATATCTGTGCCGCATAAAAATCGTCGGAAGCCCTGCCGTTGTCCACGCACACCACGGGACATTTTGCATTTTCCCTTATCTTAGGGATTACCTCGTCAAGGAGCTCGTCCTGCTCGAAGGGAAGGTACAGCACGATTATCCCGTCCAGTTCGTCGTAATTCACCAGATTGTAGATATTGATCTCGCCCGAACGATAATCGGGGATAGGTGAAGTACGGACAAATGTGGTAAATACCAGTATCTCACAGCCCAGCGCCGCCGCCTGTGCGTTGATCCCCCTTATGACCCTGTTCTGATAAACAGCCTCATTTTCTGCGCTTATTACGGCTATTTTCTTTCTCCGCAAAATATCACACCCTCTAAAAAAAATCTGTCGTTATCTCTTTGTTATTCGTTCATAAAATCGGATACCCTTTCAGCCAGTTCAAGCCCCTTGATATATCCGTGATTGTAGTTTGCCCTGAGCACCCGTTCGTCGCTCTCAAAGCTTCCGAGAGGTCTGTCGGGGCGGATGATGATCGCCTTTCCCTGTTGTTCAAGCT
This sequence comes from Oscillospiraceae bacterium, assembly GCA_022768245.1. Classification (GTDB taxonomy): domain Bacteria; phylum Bacillota; class Clostridia; order Oscillospirales; family Ruminococcaceae; genus RGIG4694. The sequence goes on along the minus strand of JALEMR010000070.1, from coordinate 4,161 downwards.
CCTCGCAGAGCTTTACTCTGTCGTTGTAGAGCCTGTGCCGCAGGAGAAGCTCCTTTTTTATCTCGGGGTATTTTCTTCCTGCCGCTTCCGCCGCAAGGACATTCTTAGCCGTGCATTTCTTGACGAAGCCGCGGGGCTGGGTAAGAATGATGACGTTCTTGCCGCAGCCGTCCCTCATAGCCTTTTTAATGCAGATAGGCGATGAAAGTCCGCCGTCGTAATAGGGCGTACCGTTGATATACTGCGGCTCGAACGCCGACGGTATTGCGCAGGTGGCGCGGAGATACTCCCACTTGTCGGTATCCTTCATGCCGTCGAAGAATTCACTCCTGCCCGTTTCGGCGTTGGTCACTCCCACAAGGAAGCTGCCCTTGTAGCTGTGAAATGTATCGTAATCGAAGGGCACAAGGACGTTTGGTATCTCGTCGAACACGAAATCCATTCCGAAGTAGTTTTTCGTGGTGATGAAATTCCTCGCGCTGAGATAGCGCTTGTCGTTCCTGTATTTTTCAAGTATCTCGATATTGCGTTCCTTCTGCATGGAAACATAGGAAGCGGCATTGGAAATCCCCGCAGACACTCCCACGATATAGGGGAAGAATATCTCCTTTTCGATAAAGGCGTCCATTACGCCCGCAGAGAAAATCCCGCGGAAGGTACCGCCTTCAAGAACAAGTCCTGTCATAAAAAACTCCTTTCGTACGTAAGACAAATGATGTTGCAATTTATAAAAATGTGTGATATAATATTTTCAGCAAAGAGGTGAGAAGATGCACAATGCAGCAATAGCGGCAGTTCTCGGCATAGGCGTGATAGTCACAGGCGCCGCGGCTTACAGAGCGTATACCGACACCGCCGAGGAAAAACGGATAAACGAGCAGATAAAATACGCCGAGCTTGGAGCGGACCCGAACGCCGAATACTCGGGCTATACCATCGAACAGCTGGGCGAGGGCTACGAAAAGCCGAAAACCACTCCCCTGAAAACAGAGATAGAGGATTTCCCCGTAATAAGCCAGTTCCCCGAGCTCCCCACAGGCTGTGAGATAACCTCTGCCTGTGCGCTGCTGCAGTATCTGGGCTTCGACACAGACAAGACCGTGCTGTGCGACCTTTATCTGCGGCAGAACAGCAATTTCTTCACCGATGAAAACGGCGTGCTTTACGGACCCGACCCGAATTTCACCTTTGCGGGAGACCCCTATGACTTCGGCTACGGCTGCTATGAAAACGTGATATGCGACGCCATGAATTCCTACTTTGCAGCCAACCGGAAATTCAGCGAATACGAAGCAGTTCCACTGACGGGTATAAACACCGCCGACCTGGAAAAGCTCATAGATGAGGGAGTTCCCGTCATCGTGTGGGCGTCGCAGAAAATGGACGTGTACAGATATTCGGACCGTTCCGAGTGGTACGTCATCGGCACAGGCGAGAAGATCACATGGCTGGGAAACTCCCATACTCTCGTGCTTGTTGGCTACGACCTCAATGCCTACTATTTCATGGACTGCTCTGAGGACGCCGCCATAGTTCCCTACAGCAGGGAATCCTTTTCGCAGCGCTTCGCCGAAAACGGGAGCCGTGCCTGCGCCGTCAAGATAAGGTCATGACAGTATCGTTCACATACATATTATCTGCCGTAAAGAGATATTCTTTGCGGCATTTTTCACCCCGCGAAGACCTGTGCGGAGGTATACATCAGGACGAGGAACGCTCCGTCCAGCACGGCGGTATGCGCCAGAGCCGTAAGCGCCGTATTGAGCGGCTTTCTCTTTATCAGCGGTATAACGGTGTCCTTGTCCTCGTAAGCGAAGCCGTCGGTAAAAAGCTTTGCCGCATAATGAACTGCTATGGCGAGTATCACCCACCATACGCGGTCGTAGCGGAAAATAGAGAAGGTATACGCCGCCGCCGTCATGCAGAGGATATCCCCGATAAAGGTCAGCGCCATGGAGATATTCGCTTTGAGTATCTTAGAGAACATCAGATTTGCGGGTATCATTATCACCAGCTCCATGATAACGAGCATAACATTGCTCCCCGCCGCAGAATAAAAGAACAGGGAATAAAACTCCATGGGGAAGGTCACCCACAGCAGTATCCACAGCACAGCGATACCGAGGCAGACGAGTGAGTACCTTTTCTTTATTTTTATATCAAAATGAGCATCGAACTTTTTTAAACATTTCAGCATATTTTACACTCCGGGCAAATCATATACAGTCATTATACCACATATTTTTCTGTTTTTCAAGTATTTGGTGAATTTTTTATCACAGCTTCACAAAACCCCTTCACAACACATATAATGACAAAGGGAAACCATAATTTTCAAACGAACCTTTTTCATCGAGGAGAATCACAAATGGCTGATGAATATATAGTCGCAGGCGGAGATATGCGCTTTTCCGCCGCCGCGGAATATCTTGCCGCGCACGGAAAAAATACCAAGCTGTTATATCCCTGCCGTCATGTGAACATCGAAGCGTACATGGAAGCAGGGGGGATATCTCCTGCCGATTACCTGATACTGCCCGTCCCCGTCACAAAAGACGGAGTATATCTGAACGCTCCCGCCGCAGAGGCTCCGCCGAAATTAAGCGAGCTGTTCCGTCTGGTAAAGCCCGGAGGAACGGTGTTCGGAGGAAAGGTCACGGGCGAGCTCAAGCGGAAATTCGCCGCAAGAAACATATATACCGAGGATTACATGGACCGCGAGGAGCTTTCCGTCATGAATGCCCTTGCCACCGCCGAAGGAGCAGTCATGACCGCTCTTCAGAAGCAGGATATCATGCTCCACAGGCAAAAGGTGCTCATTATCGGCATGGGGCGGATAGGCAAGGCGCTCATCGGGATATTAAAGGGCTTCGGCGCGGATATATACGACGCCGCAAGAAGACCCGAACACCTCGCATGGGCGGATATCATGGGCTGCCGTCCCGTAAAGCTGTACGATACCGAAAGCGGCATGCTCTCCCATGAGTTTGCCGCCGCATCGGAGGCCTGCACCCTGATATTCAACACAGTCCCGTCAATGATACTAACGGAAAACGCTCTCGTATCCGTTAACAGAAAAGCGCTGATAATAGATCTTGCTTCCGCTCCGGGAGGAACGGATATCGCCGCCGCCGAGCGTCTCGGGATACAGGCAGTAAATCTGCCGGGACTCCCGGGGAAGGCGTCGGCTGATTCGGCAGGCTGTCTTATTGCAGAGACAGTCCTGACCATGATAGCCGAAAGGAGGAATTACAATGTCTGAACCCGATATATCGGTCAAAGCTCTTCGCGGCAAAAGGATAGGCTTTGCGCTGTGCGGCTCCTTCTGCACCTTTGAGAAGGCGTTCGCCGCAATGGAGCGGCTGAGACTGCTGGGAGCGGAGCTCACGCCGATAATGTCCTTCAACGCATACAGTCTGAACACCCGCTTCGGAACGGCAGAGGAAATGCGAAGCCGAGCCGAAGGCATTTGCGGCAGAAGGGTCATCGCCACCATAGAAGGCGCGGAGCCCATCGGACCGAAGAGAATGTTCGACCTGCTGATAGCGGCTCCCTGCACGGGAAATACGCTGGCAAAGCTTGCAAATGCAGTCACCGATACGCCTGTCACAATGGCAGTGAAGTCACATCTGCGAAACGGATCGCCCGTGCTGATAGCCGTCTCCACAAACGACGCGTTATCGGCTTCCGCCGCAAACATAGGAACGCTTCTCAACCGCAGGAATTATTTCTTTGTGCCCATAAGGCAGGATAATCCCGACTTAAAGCCTGCCTCTGCGGTAGCGGATTTTTCCCTTATCCCCGAAGCGGCGGCATACGCTCTGGAATACAGACAGCTCCAGCCTGTTATAATGAGCAAATAGCAAATAGCAATTAGCGATCAGCTTTGTTAGTGGTAAGTCCTTAGTAGTTAGTCCATAGTTGTTAGCCGTTGCTATTAGCTGATCGCTATTGGCTTCCGGCAAACAAACCGCGCCGACCGTTCGGGATTGTCCCGAGCAGTCGGCGCGGCTTTCATCATTTAGAACCTGTCTTCACAAGAAATGTGTGCGGATTTTCGAGCATAATTTTGTCTAAGACAAGGCAAAAATCCGCAGGCGGGCTGTCGCCCGGCAAGGATTTTTAACGCAGTCTTAGGCAAAATTTGCCGAAAAGACGTGC
>JALEMR010000069.1 GCA_022768245.1 Oscillospiraceae bacterium | reverse complement strand
TGCGGCCATGTAAACCTTATCCGATGCAACGTCTATTGGTACAGTACGTCAATGTCTGCTCGGCAGGCGTGCTGTAATGACGGCTAAAGCGTTTCGGCGACGATTCGCTCAGATAGATTTCCGCACACGACAAAACCCGGCTTATCGGCTTAGTCGCTGGTTATAGTATTATACTGATCCCCGATTAAAAAGTGTACAAAAAATCAAGCTAAAACTTGAATATATGGTTTTTGCGCAGATTTTTTGTCTACACTTTTATCGGGGATTAGTATTATATCCCGCCCGCCGCTCCCTTTATTTCATTGGGGGTTGGCGGGCGGGGTTTGTTTTTAGTGAAGAGTGAAGAGTGAATAGTGAATAGTGATTAGTTGACAGTTGGTGGCTTTGGTGCAGTTCGTTCCGGCTGCTTTGTAATTGTTCCTCTCATCGGGGCTATTGTGTGTTTTCATCGGAAGATTTCATCTTCCGACGCGGTGCGAGAGGGACACCTCCGGGGGAAAGACAAGCGGCTTACTCGAACTCTCATCGAAAGATTTACTCTTAGTGTAGCGCCGCTTTTCTCTCCCCCTACGGTTTCCCTCTCGCGCTCACCCTTCCCTCGCCCTCTCTCTTTTGCCCCGCTTGAATATCATCGGTGACCGCGGTTCCGCGGGGTTCAAGTTGGGCGGCGGCAGCCGTCGGCCGCCTTTTGTTCGTGTCATAGATTCCACAGATAATGCTATTGTCAGCTTGTTGTTGCTGTTTGTCCACTGCGTTCACTTATTACTATTAACTTGGGGCTTTGGACTAATAGCTAAGGACTTCGGACTTCTATGGACTAAGTACTAAGTACTAGGTACTAGGTACTCCGTACTATCCGATATTAGCTGACAAAACAAAAGGCAGAAAGCGGGATGATTCCTACTTTCTGCCGAAGCTTACTTTCTGGTTTTTGATTTTAGGGCGGCGTGAGTTCGTTTGATCTCGGAGAGAGAGGCGGTAAGGGTGGTTTCCGATTCGGTGAGTATGCTGTTTATGTAGTCGTAGGCGGAATCGCGGAGCATCTTGGTCTGCTTCTGCGCCTGGGAGATAAGCTCAATGCCCTGCTGACGAGCCTGCTTGGTTATCTCGTCGTTGGATACGAGTATCTTTGCGCGTTCCTCGGCCTTGCGGACTATCTGCTCGGCTTCTTTTTTTGCGCCTGCGATAATAGCTTCCCTGTCGTCAAGAACGCGGTTGGCATAGCTGAGCTGTTCAGGGAGAACAGCTCTTGCGTCCTTGATAAGGTCTCTGAGCTGTTCGCCGTCAAGAGTTATCCTTCCTACCGAAAAGGGCACAGTCTTTGCCTCGTCGACCATGTCTTCGATTGCGTCAAGAATCTGTTCAATACTTGTGTTCATGATATATTATCCTTTCGTATCAGTTATGCGCATTCTTTTTTCGATATCCTTGAGAATACATGCGGGAACGAAGCTGCTTATGTCTCCGCCGAAGGAAGCCACCTGCTTTACAATGCTGGAGCTGAGATACATATTCTCCGCAGCGGTGGTAAGAAAGACAGTTTCCGCGCCGTAGTACAGACGGTTGTTTACGAGAGCCATCTGAAATTCGTACTCAAAGTCGGTGACAGCGCGCAGACCCTTGACGATAGCGACTGCGCCGACCTTTTCCACATATTCGGCGATAAGACCGTCGCAGATGTCAACGACTACATTATCGAGATGACTGTCCTCAATGGTCTTGTGGATAAGGGTTATCCTTTCCTCGGGGGAAAACATGGGCTGTTTTGCCGCATTTGTCGCAACGGCGACGATCACCTTGTCAAAAAGATTGCTTGCCCGTTTGAATATATCCAGATGCCCCAAGGTCACGGGATCAAAGCTTCCGGGGCAGACTGCGATCTTCATAAAAAAATCATTCCTCTTCGTTAAATGGGATCCTGTATACGGTAACGGCTACCTTTCCGTAGTTGTAGGTCTTTGACCTTTTGAGTCTGCCCACTTCCTCGGGGAGCTCCAGACCGCGTTCATGCTCGCACACGACGATGCCGCGCTGAGACATTTTCGGCTCCAGAAGAGGGAGTGCCTGTTCGATAAGCCCGTTGTTGTAGGGCGGGTCGAGAAGAGCGATGTCAAAGGTATATCTTGCCATGCGGAGAAAATCCAGACTGTCGCCGTTAACGACGTTGGATTCCCAGCGAAAGCCTGCAAGGTCGATGTTCTCGTTGGTAAGTGCCGCAGATTCTCTGCTTTTGTCAACGAAGCGGCAGTACTTTGCTCCTCTTGAAAGAGCCTCTATGCCGAGCTGACCTGTTCCCGAGAATAGGTCCAACACCTCGGAGCCTTCTATATCAAACTGAATAATGGAAAAGATAGCCTCCTTGACCATATCGGTTGTAGGGCGGATATCCCGACCCTCGAAGTCCTTGAGCTTTCTTCCCCTTGCTTTTCCTGTGATAACTCTCATGCTGTAATATCTCCAATATAAGGTTAGGTTACTTAAATCTTACAGTAATTACAATTCGATTACATACTACTTTATATTATAACCGATTTATTCTCTTTTGTCTATATGGTAACACAAATTTAACAATTTTATTTAAATAAATTCAACTTTGAAAACATAGCGTTTTTTGTGCAATTGGTACACTTTGTTATGGAAATGTTGTGCAATTATGAAATTTATAAAAATCTATTGTTTTTTTCGAATAAGTGTGATATAATAATAGAAACATCAGATGATCGGCGTGCATAGCGGCAATATGCACGCGCATATATTATTTTCAGAAAAAAGGAGCGTATTATCATGAAGGCATTAGGTGTTGTATTTACCGCTTTGATCTCTGCTGCGGCAGGTGCGGCTGCTGCTCTTTACACCGTTAAGAAGCGCGAAGAGCTTGAGCAGTACGATTATGATTTCGACGATGAGGACGAGATCTATTTCGATGATGACGACGATTGCTGCTGCTGTTCCTGCGGCGACAAGCCCGAGGAAAAGGCTGAAGAGCCCGAGGAAGAAGCTGCCGAAGAAGCAGCTGAGGAGCAGGCTTACGAGGATCTCGCCGAGGATATCGAGGAGCTCGAAAAGCTCGACGGCGCAGACGAAGAGCCCACAGAGGAATAATCTTATCATGCAGACAGTCCCCGATACATGTCTATCGGGGATTTTTTTAAAGCGTAAAATAAGAACAATTTATTAATTTTTCGATAACTTTTTATATTTATGAAAAATTTTCCTTTTCAGGATTGTTTTACTAATAGAAACGTTTCAGAACGGGTTGGACATTAAATGTGACTGAGAAATAAATATCAGTCATGCGGTGTTGCCTATATTACATGCGTTCAATTATGGGCGGGAAACAGGAGGACATTTAATATGAAGAAAATACGCAGACAGATCATTTCGGGAGTAATGGCGGCAGCCATGGTATTTTCCGCAGTGCCCGCAGCGGGTATCTCCGGAATAGAAGCTATGGCGGCGGACAGCGAAGCCACTGCGGAAGCCAATGCACTTAAGGCAGCTATCGCCGATGTCAAGAAAAGGATAACTATCCCCTCGGAGCTGGACGAATTTTCCTATCAGCTGGAGAGCAGGTACGAGACAGATTTCTTTCAGCTGCAGTGGTACCATGTCAACGAGAAAAGCGGAGTATCGAAGTATGTAAACGGAAACTGGATACAGGTTGACAAGATGATAACCGTCACATACTATGACGGCATGATAACAGGCTATGAGTATTTCGACAAGAGCTATTCCACAACGGTAAAACCAAGCTTTGCAAAGCTGACCGTGGAACAGCAGGAGCAGAAGGCAAAGGAAAACTTCAAAAAGCTCAATCCCGACCTTAAGGGAAATGCCGTATTTACGAGGAATACGAGCAGCACCAATATCACAAGCGCCACGGTATCATACTATATCGAGCGCAAGGAATACGGCGTCGAGGTGGAAAATAACTCGGGCAGCATAACTATCGACCGCGATACGGGCAAGCTTCTCAGCTTTCAGATGTCATGGTTTGCGGACGGCGGCACCTTTGCCGATGCCACAAAGAAAATATCCGTCGATGAAGCTAACGAGCTCTATAAGGAGCGCAAGGGATTGTACGCTTCATATGAGTATTTTGAAAACTATGAGTATAATACTCAGACAGAAAAGTGGGAAACCGAAAGATTTATACTCCCTGTATATCGTCCCGAGAATGACGGAGAAAACGAGATTGACGCCATAACCGGAGAATACACAAGCTACTACGACGATCGCAAGAAGTACTCCTACACCGACGCCTATAAGTGGAGCAACGGCTTCGGCGATTTCGAAGTGGAATGCGTTGAGGAGGAAGAGGTCTGCGAGGACGAAGTTGACGCAGGCTTCTCCGAGGCGGAGCTTCAGGCGATAGAGGACGAAAGCAAGTACATCTCCAAGGAAAAGGCTATCCGGATCATCAAAAAGGATAAGTATATCGTCTTTAATGACAAGCTGGTATTCCGCTCCAAGAGCATAAGCCCCTATACCGACGAAAAGGACGAGGTGCAGTATATGCTCTCCATAGATTTCAGATATACCTCCTCCGAGGGCGGAAATATCTATCTGACGGTCAATATGGACGCGCTGACGGGTGAGATAATCTCCTTCAGCAAGAGCTACAGCGACTATTATACCGACAATAAGCCCGTGGATATAAAGTCTGCCGAAAAGACTGCCGAAGCTGCGATGAACTACTATCTGGGCGGCAAGGCGGAGCAGTATAAGATAGTTCACACCAAATACGAAAAACAACCCACCGATTATATCAACGTCCGCTTTATCCGTGAGGTAAACGGTCTGGAAGCCGATTTCGACTATGTGAGCCTGACGGTCGATCATAAGGGCGAGGTCACAAGCTTCAATTACAGCTATCACGATATGGAATTCCCCGAGCCTGAACTGGTATCGGAGGATACCGCCTATGAGAAGCTCTTCGGGCATATGACTCCCGAGCTGAAATATAAGAGCTTTACCGACCTGCAGATGAAGTCCCATACCTATCTGACCTATATCTACGACAGCAGCTTTTTGATAAACGGGCTTACGGGCGAGAGGATAAACTATAACGGCAAGCCCTACTATACCGATGAAAAGCCCGCCGAGGAAAAGGAGATAAGCTACTCCGACATCAAGGGATATAAGTACGAAAAGGAGATATCTACCCTGCTTGCGTACGGCATCTATATCGAGCCCGAAAACGGCAGGCTTAACCCCGACGAAAAGATAACGATAGGCGAGTTTTTCGACCTGGAAAGAAAGCTGTTCTATTTCAGTCTGCCGTCCTTCAAGACGCAGGAAGAGCTGGATGCGTACCGCAATAAGCCCCTTACCTATGCGGAGCTTGCCAAGCTGTATGTGATGAACTACACAAGCTGCAGGGACGCAGCGGAGCTTGAGGGCATCTACAAATCGCCGTTCAGCGATATTTCCGAGAACCACCCATACTGCGGATATATCGCCATTGCAAAGGCAAAGGGCATGGCAAGCGGCACAAACGGCAAATTCAACCCGAGCAAGGGTATCACCAAGGGCGAATGCCTTAAGATGATGTACGACTACATCGAGCAGGACAAGACTATGAAGATTTACGAAATATACAAGATATAAGCGTAATTGACAATTGATAATTCATAATTGATAATTAAAAATCCGAAGACCGCATTGTGAAATGGTCTTCGGATTTTTTTCATTATCAATTGATGAAGCGTTATTTTTTCTTAATGATGATATTATTCATATGGAAGCCCGATTCGGAGGGCTTGCCGTTGAAGGTCACCGAGGAGTGTTTCAGTTCCTCCATGCGTTTTTTGTCGCTGATAACGCGCATGACCTCGGCGGTATTTATGGCATCTGCGAGAGCGCCGTGTTCGGTGCCTGCGAAGTATATCTGCATGGTGCCCAGTGCGTTAGCCAGTCCCATTGACTTGTGAAGTCCCATTTTGCGCTGATATATCATCTGCAGGTCTACCCAGTGGACGTAGAACATATCATAATCGGGATCGTCGGGGCATTTGAGGTCTGCCTCGTCAAGCATAACATAGCGGTCGGAATCGCTCCATGTATAGAAAGTGCAGGGCGTATCGCCTATCCACTCCATAAAATGGTGCATGACCTCGTTAAAGGAGCCGCAGTCCGCCACCTTTTCGTTGGTAATGCCCGTAAGCTGAGTTATCTTTTCCTCAACGACATTCAGCTCGGGCTTGATGTATTCCCGGAATGTCGATATCTGTTCAAGGCTGTCGTTCAGCATAACTGCGCCTATCTCGATTATCTCATGGCGGGCAGTCTGTCTTGCGGCGGGGTCTCTTATAGGATTGAATTCCAGATCCAGTACGATCTTATTGTGACCCTTAGGCATAGTTTCTTTCACGCTCCTTTCTTTGAGTAGTACTTAGTGGTGGAGTCCGAAATCCATAGTCCGAAGATTTTAGTCCAAAGCCCCCAAGTTACCGGTAATAAGTGAACGCAGTGGACGAACAGCCTCGGAGATCCCCAAATAGCATTATCTGCGGGATCTATGACACGAACAAAAGGCGGCGGACGGCTAACGCAGTTAGTCAGCTGAATTAGCCGTGAACGACTTACAATTACTCAATTGCGGGTCATCCCGCCCCGGCTTAGCTGCGTATCTCTGCACCAAGCTCCGACAGCTTCTTGAGTACCTTCTTCATCGCATTGTCCGCCTGCTCGTCGGTCAGCGTGCCGTCGTGACTTCTCATCACTATCGAGTATGCTACCGATTTCTTGCCTTCGGCTATCTGCTTGCCCTTGTATACGTCGAATAGCTTCACCGATTCAAGAATATTTCCGACCGCACTCTTGATAGCCTTCTCAATGTGCGCCGCAGGAACGGTATCGTCTACTACAACGGCAAGGTCTCTCGTTGCTGCGGGGAACTTCGGCAGGGGCTTGTAGGTCTTGAAGCTTATCGCCTCGGACATCATCTCGGGAACGTTCAGCTTCGCTGCATATACCTTTGCATTGATTCCGTAGTTTTCCGCTGTTTTCGGGTGAAGCTCGCCGAATATGCCAAGGGGCTTGCCGTCCTTTGTCACAATGGCACATCTTCCGGGGTGGAATGCGTGGAATTCTCCGAAAATGCTGTCGTCGGTGCAGGGCTCGTAGTCAACGTCCTCTATGCCGAGGACTTCGAAAAGCTCTTCAACAGCGCCCTTTAATGCATAGAAATCATAATCAGCGCCGTAGCAGCCGAATACTATGCGCTCGGGCTCCTCGGGAAGCTCCCTGCCGCAGGGGAGATATTCTCTTGCAGCTTCAAAAAGCTTTGCGGATTCGTTTCTGTTGTTATAGTTTGTCGAAAGCACCTGCAGCATGGAGGGCAGAAGAGTTGTCCTCATAACGGAGGTGTCCTCGCCGAGGGGATTTGTTATCGTAACGGTGTTTCTCAGAGGACTGCTCTCGGGAAGACGTATCTTGTCGAAATTCTTCGGGGAGATGAACGAGTAGGTCACTATCTCGTCAAAGCCCAGAGAAGCAGACGCGTTTAAAAGCTTTGTCCTGAATTTCTGCTCGGGAGCGACGCTTGCCTGCGCAACGCCTCTGATGACGGTCTTTTCGATGTTGTTGTAGCCGTAAAGACGAGCTATTTCCTCCGCGATGTCAGCCTTGCATTCGATGTCGATGCGGTACGCGGGAGCATATGCTCTGCCGTCCTTTACGGTGAAGTCAAGCTTGTTAAGATACTTTATCATTTCCTCCTCGTAAAGATCTGTGCCGAGGAAATTATTTATCCATACGGGGTCAAAGGGAGCGGATCTCTGCGTATCTGCGCCGTTTGATACGTCAATAGTCGTCCTTACGACTTCGCCGCAGCCAAGAAGCTCCACAAGCTCAAATGCTCTGTTCAGAGCAGGCTCGCACATTCTCGGGTCAAGACCCTTTTCAAAGCGAGAGGAAGCGTCTGTTCTCATGCCGAGAGCCTTTGCCGTGGTGCGGACGCTTGCTCCGTCGAAGCAGGCAGCCTCGAAAACAACGTCCACGGTATCGTCCATGATGCCGCTGTACTCGCCGCCCATAACGCCTGCGACTGCAACGGGCTTCCTGCTGTCTGCGATGACGAGCATATTGTCGGTGAGCGTTCTCTCAACGCCGTCAAGAGTGGTTATCTTCTCGCCGTTTTTCGCACTTCTGATGTCAATTGAATTGCCCTCTATGAATCTGATATCGAATGCATGCATAGGGTGACCGTATTCCAGCATAACATAGTTTGTGATATCGACGAAATTGTTGATAGGACGCACTCCGCTTGCACGAAGTCTTTCTCTCATCCAGCGGGGAGAGGGACCTATTTTGACGTTCCTGACAACGCCTGCGCAGTATCTGGAGCACAGCTCGGTATTGGATATCTTAACGGAAAGCATGGAGCCGATATCCCCGTCAACGCCCTTGAATACGGGCTTCTTGTAGTTCATGGGGAGATCGAAGGTAGCCGCGGTCTCCTTTGCAAGACCGAGAACTGACATGCAGTCGGGACGGTTGGAGGTTATCTCAAACTCAACTGTGGTATCGTTCAGACCGATAGCTTCCCTGATGTCCATGCCAAGCTTTAATTCGGGGCAGCCCTCCTCCTGCTCGATGAGGAAGATACCGTCCGCAATGGCATAGGGGAAATCGTGAGTGGTGAGACCCAGCTCGCCCAGTGAGCAGAGCATGCCGTTTGATTCAACGCCGCGGAGTTTGCCCTTCTTTATCTTCACGCCGTTGGGGAGAGTAGAGCCGTCCAGCGCAACGGGGACGATATCTCCCGCCTTGACGTTCTTTGCGCCTGTAACTATCTGAATGGGAGCCTCTGCGCCCACGTCAACGGAGCAGATAACAAGGTGGTCGGAATTCTCGTGAGGAACAACGCTTAAAAGCTTTCCCACAACGACCTTTGATATCTCGCTGCCTTCGGTGTCGTATCTTTCGACCTTGGAGCCGCTTAAGGTAAGACCCGAACAATAATCCTTTATGGTCATGTCTCCGATATCGACATAATCGGAGAGCCATTTCATTGATAAATCCATTTTACTTATCCTCCTGTTTAGATTTTTTTCGTATAACATTAATGCTGTCCGCTTTTATCGTATCAAAATACTCCTGACGGGTAGCCTTCTGATAGGTGGCGCGGAAGGATATTTTTGCATTCGGACATTTCTGCCCGAGAGTATCGTAAAAGCTTTCGTACAGATGACCTATCCCCACAGGAACAACACATCTGCCATAGCTTCGCGTTTTTATGACAAGATTGGTGACAAATCCCACTCCCGTGGAAACATAGCTTCTTGTGAGGACCTCCGTTATCTCATAGTAGGGAAGGATCATCCCCTCTGTGGAAAACAGATAGTCCGAGGTGAAGTAGAAGCTGTTTCGGAAGCAGGGACAGCTTTCAAGCTCACTGAAAATACATTCGAGAGTGTGTTCCGACAGAGCGGCGAGCTGTTTTTTCATGCAGCTGTTCTGCCGCAGATTCTGTATGAATAAGGTGACTGTTGCGGCAACCATGACAGTCCGCCATAAAAGGCTGTAATCGGTGCCGTCGAGAAGCTTCAGCAAAGGTATCAGTATCAGCGTCATAAGCAGATTTGCGCCGATGAGCAGCTTCCGCTTGCGCCTGAAATTCTTTTTGAACAGCTCTGCAAGCTTATTTTCTGCGCTTTCGGGAGCAGAAGAGCTTTTATCGGATATCTTCATGCTCAGCCCGGATATCCGCCGCTCTTGGCTTTTAGCTTGAGAAGAAATTCCTCGGAGCCCTTGTCATGCCTTGATATGACGTACTGTTTTCCGTTTCTCATTTCGAGGGTGATGCCCTGCACGCTGACATATATCTGTCCGATGTCGCGGTAGCTGTAGGTGACGGGCTTTGCGAGGAACTGACATACGGTGAATTTTTCATCGTCCCAGAACCAGGCAAGCTTTGCGGAAGCCGCTCCCGTCAGCGCCGAAAGCACCGCGAGAAAAACGAATATCAGGAATACGAGCAGCTCGGACATTACCGCAAAATAAACGATGATACCCGCTATGATGAGCACGCCCGCAAAGATGTACAGACCTACTGAATTTGCGGGGTTTGATTTAATGCAGCCCATTGCCTCGTAATCTATCCTGCTGTCTTTGATACCCTTTTCTATCATTGTGATACCCCCGTTATGCTGTCAGAACTGATTTAAAAATCTCTCGTCGTTCTCGTAGAGCATTCTCATATCGGTGATGTTGAATCTTCCCATGGTGATGCGCTCCAGACCAATACCGAACGCAAATCCGCTGTAGACCTCGGGGTCTATGCCGCAGCCCTCCAGCACCTTGGGGTGTACCATGCCCGAGCCGAGCAGCTCAACATAGCCCTCGCCCTTGCACATGGGACAGCCCTTTCCGCCGCAGTTGAAGCACTGCAGATCGACTTCTGCGGAAGGCTCCGTATAGGGGAAGTGGTGGGGACGAAGACGTATCTTTGTGTCGTTTCCGTAGAGCTTTTTCATAAGCAGCTCCAGTGTGCCGAACAGGTCGCCGAGAGTAATGCCCTTGTCGATGACAAGTCCCTCTATCTGGTGGAAGATAGGCGAATGTGTGGCGTCGATAGCGTCGGAGCGGTAAACTCTTCCGGGAGAAATAATTCTTATAGGAGGCTTTCTGTTCTCCATTGTGCGTATCTGTACGCTTGATGTCTGTGTGCGCAGGAGAACGTTGTCGTTGATGTAGAAGGTATCCTGGGTATCTCTTGCGGGATGATGCGGGGGCATATTGAGAGCCTCAAAGCAGTAATGGTCGGTCTCTACCTCGGGACCGTCAACCACCTCAAAGCCCATGCCGAGGAATATCTCCTTGACCTCGTTCATGACCACGGTAAGAGGGTGGAGCTTTCCGAGTTCGGTCTTTTTGCCGGGGAGAGTAACGTCGAGAGCTTCGTCCTTAAGGCGCTTTTCCTCTAAGTCCGCTTTCAGTGAGGATATGCGGTTTGTGAGCTTTTCCTCAAGGTCGGAGCGAACCTGATTTGCTAGCTGTCCCACGAGGGGGCGTTCCTCTGCGGAAAGTCCGCCCATCTGCTTAAGGATAGCGGTAAGCTCTCCCTTTTTGCCGAGATATTTTACCCGAAGGTCGTCGAGTATCTTCAGATCGCCGCAGCTTTCTATCTGCTGCAGAGCGTCCTGCCTGATCTTTTCAAGCTGTTCTTTCATGTTTTACCTTTCCTTTCATAAAAAAACCTGTTCCGCTTCTGAAACGGAACAGGAATTATCCTGAATATACCACCTATCAGAAGAAACTCTGCATTTTATACAATTTGTATAAAATATGCTTTTATTTCCATGGCGGATAACGCTGCCTGCGTTCATGCTTACTAATTATAATATATAAAATGTTCGGCATGACCACTAACGGAGGAAATTCGGCGAATACTGTGAAACAGTAATATATGCGCCTGCGGAGAAGCTTTCAGCATATGCTTCTCATCTCTGTACCGCAGGAAATTGCACCGCTTACTTTGTCCGATCATCGTGTTTGATACTATATATTTTATTATACATCAAAATTTTTTAAATTGCAAGCATTTTGTTGTTGAAATCAAAAAAAAAATATGATATAATATGTTTAGTATTTACAAAAATGAAAAGGAGACTTGTAAAAAATGGATAATTTTCACGAATGTCTTGTGACGAAGAAGTCCTCGGGAGCGGATATTGCCAAAAAAGCGGGCATTGCTCTGCTGGCTGTGATACTGTCGCTGGCAGTGATGATATTTCTTTATGCGATATTTCCGCTGAATATTTTTGCCGTGGTGGGCATTTTTTACGGAGCTTACTACCTTTCGGGGAATTTCAGCGTTGAATATGAATATATTACTACTAACGATGAAATGGATATCGACAAGATAATCGGAAAAAGAAAGAGAAAGCGTCTTATCACAGCGCCTGTGGGCAAGTTCGAGCGCTTCGGCAGACTTGAGGACGCGCCCCCCGTTCCGAACGATTACACCACCGTTCTGGCTTCCGACGGCACCGATACCGACGACTATTACTGCGATTTCAATCATCAGAGCTTCGGCAACGTCAGAATAATCTTCACCCCCGACGAGCAGACTGTCGAAAACATCACCGAGCATCTCCCCAATCTTCTTAAGGCGGAGATGAGACGAAGCAAGCTTCTCAACAAATCATAAAAATAGAATTGGAGTATTAAAAATGAACAATCTTTACACGGGAACCAGTATTATCGAAATAGACAGAATAAAGAAAAGCCTTAAGAATACCAAATTCCTTGCAAGGCTTTTTTCTCCGCAGGAGCTGAAATATCTTATGAAAAAGCGTTTCAGCGTAAACAAGACCGCCGAAATGTTCTGCGGAAAGCTTGCATTCGCAAAGGCTATGGGGTACGATTTCAGAGGCTGTAAGCTCTCCGAGGTTTCCGTGCTTACCGATTTTATGGACACGCCTTATATCAGCCTTTCGGGAAACGCTAAGCTGAAATTTACTCAGAAGCACTGCAATATGACCCTCAGTGTTTCATGCAGCAGGAATTATGCGACCGCTGTGGTGGTATTCTTTAACAAAAACTGATAGTGTGAGGAGACGTGCCCAATGAAAATACTGGCGATAGACGGAAACAGCATTATGAACCGAGCTTTCTACGGGATAAAAATGCTCTCCAACAAAAACGGTATGTTTACCAACGCCATTACGGGATTTATGAACATCTATCTGAAGGTCACTTCGGATATCGCTCCCGAGGGCGTGGTATGCGCATTTGATATGAGAGCGCCTACCTTCCGTCATAAGGAGGTATCGTCCTATAAGGCGAACCGCAAGGGCATGCCCGAGGAGCTTCATATGCAGATGCCCTATATCAAGGAGATACTCTCCGCGCTGGGAGTTCATGTTCTGGAAATTGAGGGCTATGAGGCGGACGATATCCTCGGAACAGTCTCCGCAAAGGCAGAGGAAAACGGCGACGAATGCTATATCCTCACGGGCGACCGCGACAGCTTACAGCTTATTTCCGACAGGGTGACGGTGCTTCTCCACACGAATAAGGAGATAATCCGCTTTACCTCGGAGCATTTCCGTGAAGAATACGGCTTTGAGCCGATACATCTTATCGACCTGAAAGCGCTTATGGGCGACTCCTCCGACAATATCAGCGGAGTTAAGGGCATCGGCGAAAAGACCGCTATGGGTCTGATACAGAAGTATATCACCGTGGAAAATCTCTACGAAAAGCTTGCTGAGGGAGATAATGTGGGCACGCCCTCCGTTGTGAAAAAGCTGGAGGCGGGAAAGGCGGACGCCGAACAGAGCAAGTGGCTTGCAACGATAGTCCGCAATGTTCCGATAATTTCATCGTCGGAGGAAACCAAGCTTGCCAATAGGGATAACAGCAAGCTTTCCGAGATACTGACAGAGCTTGACATGAACAAGCTTATGGAAAGGCTGGACGTGGCACCGAGCGAAAATGTGACCGTTTCCCGCGATATCCCCGCAATTGAATACACAGAGGGCAGTTATGCCGCCGACAGGGACGTTATCTTCGGCGGCTTATCGTCGTTCCTGCTTGAAGATGATATCCTTAAAATAGTCTGCGGCGAGAAATACTATACCGTCACCGACAGGGCGGAGCAGCTTAAATATTTCTCCTGCGGCGGCGAAAAATATACCTTTTCCGCTAAGAATATCTATAAGCTTTGCTTTGAAAACAATACCGAGCTGAAAAACATCACCGCCGACGGCGAGATACTGGCTTATCTTCTGGACGCGGGCTCCGACGAGTATTCCGTGGAAAAGTCTGCGGCGAGATTCGGTATACCCAAGTATGATGAAAAGGTAAAATATCTTCCGCAGCTGTGCGGCGAGATGCTCAAAGAAGCCGAAAAGCAGGGCATGACCTCGCTGCTGTACGACATCGAGCTGCCCCTCACCGAGGTGCTGGCTTCAATGGAGCATTACGGCGTGAGAGTCGATACAGACGGCATACGCGAATTCGGGAACGGTCTCCTTGAGGACATGGAGTCCGCCGAACAGCAGATATATTTTATGGCAGGACATGAGTTCAACATAGCGTCTCCCAAGCAGCTGGGAACGGTGCTTTTCGAGGAGATGGGGCTCCCCGCCAAGAAAAAGACCAAAACAGGCTACTCCACCAATGCGGAGGTGCTGGAGGAGCTCCGTGACAGAGCGCCTATCGTTGACCTTATCCTCACCTACAGGCAGCTTTCCAAGCTCAATTCCACCTATGTGGAGGGCTTATTGAAGGCGGTATCTCCCGACGGACGGGTACACTCCGTATTCAGGCAGACCGAGACCAGAACGGGACGTATATCCTCTACCGAGCCGAATATGCAGAATATCCCCGTGCGGACGGAGCTGGGACGGAATATGCGGAAATTTTTCATTTCCGAGGATAATTACGTCCTTCTCGACGCAGATTACAGCCAGATAGAGCTGCGGATCCTCGCCCACATGAGCGGCGATGAAAATATGAGAAAGGCCTTTCTCGACGGAATGGACATTCACACCGCAACTGCGGCGCAGGTGTTCAACATGCCTGCGGAAATGGTCACCCCCGAAATGCGCCGTGCGGCAAAGGCTGTCAATTTCGGCATAGTTTACGGGATAGGCGCGTTTTCGCTGTCCAAGGACATAGGCGTAAGCGTGAAAAAGGCGGACGATTATATAAACAACTATCTAAAGACCTACAGCGGCGTTGACCGTTTCATGAAGAAAACCGTGGAGGACGCCGTAAATACGGGCTATGCGGAGACGATGTACGGCAGAAAGCGGTATATCCCCGAGCTTAAGGCGAGCAATAAGAATGTGCAGGCGTTCGGAAAGCGTGCGGCAATGAATGCGCCTATTCAGGGCACTGCGGCGGATATCATCAAGATAGCCATGGTGAGGGTATATAAGCGCCTTAAGGAAGAGGGGC
The DNA here is from genome assembly GCA_022768245.1 of Oscillospiraceae bacterium. Lineage (GTDB taxonomy): Bacteria > Bacillota > Clostridia > Oscillospirales > Ruminococcaceae > RGIG4694. The sequence continues at coordinate 1,929 of JALEMR010000069.1, read as the reverse complement.
TGGATGCAAGGCTCATATTACAGGTGCATGACGAGCTTATCATCGAAGCGAGTGAGAAGGACAAGGACAGAGCGGCAGTAATTCTGAATGAGGAGATGACGGGAGCGGCAAAGCTGACGGTGCCCCTGCCCGCGGACGTAGCGGAAGGCAGGAGCTGGTTTGACGCCAAGCTGTGAACCGAACGCTGCTTGTTTATCGGATCGGGCTGCATCTGCCTGCGCAATAGTATAGTCAGGCATTTGTCTATGGTACTCAATAACTGCCTGACCAATGTCTGCTTTGCCGCCCGTCAGGAGCGGCAAAGTGCAAGGCTCCTGGACTGAAACGCCCGGAATCCTTGCACCCATATATGGGACGATATCAGCCGCCTTGCGGACGGTGAAGAACGTCACACCATTATTTCCGATACAAGCAATGTGGACGGCACTTTTCTTGCGTTTTCACAGAAGCTTGATGACCCTATCACAGTGGGAGCGGATGAAAAACGCTTTACACATTTTGTACTGCTCAAAGAAATGGATTCTCTGAAAAAGTATTATACTACGGAGACCTACGGCGGAAATGCGGCGACCTATATTATCAAGAAAAACGGAACTATGGCATATTACGACGCAGACGCCGATGATATTTTCGGAGTGCGGAATATTTTCAAGGCTCCGGAAGAGGCGGAGTATATACAGGACACGGATTTCAATGCTATCAGGGACAGACTTGCCGCTGACGGTATCGCTGCTGCCAACATTATGCCGGGCGGTACAGAGTATTATTACTGTCTTACGACCATAGAGACCTATGATATGACTCTTATGCTGCTGATACCTGCGGAGTATGTTGCGGTGTTGCCTTTATACTAATCCCCAATTAAAAAGTGTACAAAAAATCAAGCAAAATCTCAGATTTATGGATTTTGCGCAGATTTTTTGTCTACACTTTTATTGGGGATTAGTATTATATCACATTCCTGAACTGAGAAGGTGTGATACCTTCATATCTTTTAAAAAGCTTGCAGAAATAGCTGCTGCCGCAGAAGCCCGTTTCTGCGGCTATTTCTTCAATTGTTTTGTCCGAGCCTGTCAAAAGCTCCTTTGCCGCCTGTATGCGGCGCTTGGCGATATATTCCATAGGGCGTGCATTCAGATTATTTCTGAAAAGCAGACAGAGATACTGCTTTGATACCCCCGATACGGTGCAGAGATCGTCCATGGTGATCTGTGAAGCAAAGTTGAAATTGATATGATCTACTGCTTTCATCAGCGCAGAATTCGGAGCTCCCGATATCTCCGATGAGGAAGTAAGACGATAAAACTCAATGAGAAAATCGTATAAATACCCCGACGCTCTGTAATTGCCGAAAACGCTGTCCGCCCTTATTGCTTCGTGCATTTTTCTGAAGATATGCTCAAGCATTTTTACCTCTTTCAGTTCAAATATCTTCGGCTCCGAAAGCCCGAAATGCTTCAGGATATCCTCCGAGGCATACCCCGACGGCACTACCCAGTGTATATCCCAGACATCGCCGTCGGGATAATACTCGTGGGGATGATGCGCAGGCATATAAATTGCCGTAAAGGGAGGGATGGGAATTATCTCTCCGTCCAGAAGAAGCGTTCCGCTGCCCTTTGTGCAGAATAGTATCTGCGGACAGGGATATCCCTCGGGTCTTATGATATGATCCTGACAATGCTGCTGTCCCATATTCAAAAGATAAAGCGGCAGCTCCTTTTCGGTCCGTATTATCGGATAGTCGCAGAAAAACATATAATTCACCCTCATATTCATATTGTTATATAGTGCGTACTCAATAACTGCCCGAAGGGCAGTTATTGGCTGAAAATCCTGTAAAACAGGATTTTCAGCGGCACAAATCAAAGATTTGTGCCGTACTACCTAAATAATGTCTGCCTTGCCGCCGCTAACGGGCGGCAAGGT
>JALEMR010000078.1 GCA_022768245.1 Oscillospiraceae bacterium | reverse complement strand
TGTCTGCATTTGCCGCCACTGACGGGCGGCAAGGTGCAAGGATTTTTGGCTGAAACGCCAAAAATCCTTGCACCCAACAACAGAAAAAATGCTCCGAAGCAAAGCTTCTACGCACTTTTTCCGTTGTTGAGCAGACATTATATAATTATCCAATGGTCTCTACTTCGAGAAGGTTGGTGTTTCCGCTTATTCCGAGGGGAACGCCTGCGGTGATGACTACTGTGTCGTTCTCCCTGACAAAGCCGTTTTCCTTGGAGACTGCCTTCGCCTTTGCGATAAGCTCGTCGGTGTTGGACATCTCGCCGATAAGTGCGGGGCGGACTCCCCAGGAGAGGTTCATCTGACGGCATGTCACAGGGTCGGGAGTAAGTCCGATGATATCGCAGGAGGGGCGGTATTTGGATATCATTCTCGCAGTCTTGCCGCTCTTTGTTACGGTGATGATAGCCGCAGCGTCAAGGTCGGCGGCAGTGGTCACCGTAGCATGTGAGATAGCTTCGGTAACGCCGCAGCTGCGGGTATTCTTTCTTGCGGCGAGATTTGCAGTATAGTCGATATTGCTCTCGGTGCATTCTGCGATACGCGCCATGGTCTCCACAGCCTCAACGGGATATTTTCCCGCAGCGGTCTCGCCGGAGAGCATGATAGCCGATGTGCCGTCGTAGATAGCGTTTGCGACGTCGGTGATCTCCGCACGGGTGGGACGGGGACTGCTTATCATGGATTCCAGCATCTGAGTGGCGGTGATGACCTGTCTGCCCGCGGTATAGCCCTTGCTGATAAGCTCCTTCTGGATAGCGGGTATCTGTTCGAAGGGTATCTCAACGCCCATATCGCCTCTTGCGACCATGATACCGTCGGCAGCTTCGAGTATCTCGTCGATATTGGCAACTCCGTCGGCGTTTTCTATCTTTGCGATGATCCTTACGTTGTTCCAGCCCAGAGAGTGGGTGAATTTTCTGAGATAGTTAACATCTGCGGCGCTGCGGACAAAGGACGCGGCGATGAAATCAAAGCCCATTTTGGCGCCGAATTCCAAATCGTTCATATCCGCCTCGCTGATGTAGGGGAGAGACAGAGCCACGCCGGGAACGTTGATCCCCTTATGATTGGAGAGCTTTCCGCCATGGATTATCTTACAGTTGATATCCTCGGCAGTGACGGAGGTGACTTCAAGCTCGATAACTCCGTCGTTGATAAGTATGCGTGAGCCTGTCTGAACGTCCTTGGGCAGTCCCTTGAAGGTAATGGAGCATATCTTGTCGGTGCCCTCGATGTCGCGGGTGGTGAGGGTATATTCGTTTCCGTCCTCGATGATGACGGGTTCGTTATTCTTAAAAGTTTTGAGTCTGATCTCGGGACCCTTCGTATCGAGCATGGTAGCGACGGGGAGTCCCACCTCCTCGCGGAGCCTGACTATCATATCGAAGCGGCGCTTGTCGATAACGGGGTCTGCGTGGGAAAAGTTAAATCTTGCAACGTTCATGCCCGCAAGCATGAGCTTTCTCATGATCTCCTCGCTGTCGGTGGCGGGACCGATAGTACAGATTATCTTTGTTTTGCGCATAAAAGCCGATCCTTTCGTTTTCTTAAAATCAAAATCTCTTCCATATAACATTATAGCACAAATCCCCCGGATATACAATAGTTGAAAATGACGGATAATTTTAACATTCCCGATTTTATTTTGGATATTACAAGTAGTATTGCCGTTTTGCTTTTGTTAATACATAGTACTTAGTGCATAGTCCGAAGTGCATAGAAAAAGTCACCCCGAAAACGAAGTGACTTTGATATTATCTGATCGCTAATAGTTGATTGCTAAATACTAAGTACTAAGTACTAGGTACCGGGTACTACATCACAGCGATGTAAACCCCGATAACACAGAGGATAATATGCAGTACAGCATATCTTGTGACGACCTGCGTATCGGACCAGTCCTTGTTTTTGCGGTAATGGTCGTGGAGGGGAGTCCTGATGTTCCTGAGGAAATTCTTTGCCTTGAAGATGCGCAGGACGAGCAGCTTTACAAGACCTATGCCGCCGTCAACGAAGATTATCCCTCCGATAAGGAAATAAATAAGGGGAACGTGAGTCTTAAGCACCATTATCCCGATGAAAAGTCCGATAGCGCGGGAGCCTGCGTCGCCCATGATAAGCTTGCTGGGTGAGGCGTTGTAGGCAAGATATCCGAGCAGTATCGCCGCAAATATGAGACAAAGCCCCATTTCACCGATCTGCGCGGTCATAAAGAAGATAGCGGCAAGAGCAGCCATTGTTATTGAGGAAAGTGTTCCGAGAAGTCCGTCCACGCCGTCGGTGCAGTTGGTGACATTAATGCTGACCCACAGGAAAAACACGGCGATCAGCATATACAGCACAGGGGGCAGCGCAAGAGTGAGACCATTCCATAAATATATAGTGTAGTTCCCGTCAAAATTGCAGTAGGTCACAACGGCAATAATGCAGATGACCAGATCGAGAAGTCCCTTTTTGACCTCGCCCCAGGGTATCTTGGACATATCGTCGAGGTAGCCCGTCAGCATTGCCGCCAGCAGCAGGGCATATACTATAATATATTCTGCGGATATGGGAATGAATATAAGCGAAATTATCGTAAAAATAATGACGAACACAACGCCGCCGCCGCGGGGTTTTCCCTTGGAAAGCTCGCCGTTGACGGCATATTTCCGTCCCTGATCCTTAGGCAGAGTAAGCAGTGCCTTTTTCAGCACAAACAGAGTGACAAAGAATCCGACGATTATCCCAAGAAAAACTGCGGTCTTCAAATCCAAAAATGTAGTAAGCATAACAAGATCTCCCGTATTTTTAATAAATCGGTATTAATTATATCACAGCCGAAAGAAAAAATCAACACTTTCCGGTCGAAAAGAACAGCTGCCGGCGATTAGTGATTAGCAATTAGCAATTAGCAATTAGCGATTAGTGAATAGCAATCAGAAGTTGGTGTTCAGCCATAAGCTGATAGCGAACAAATAAATAGCTGATAGCTAATGGCTATTTGCTAATGGCTATTTGCTAATGGCTATTAGCTGTCTGCTTCGATCGGCGCCGAGAACCATTTATCGCCTACATGGGGACGCATGGCGTAGTAGTCGGGCTTGATGCAGAGAGCTTCGGCTAAGGTGGGGTCTGTGAGGAGCAGCTCTCCCACAGTGGAGATGACCGCGTCGGAGGAGGTATGTCCCTCTGCGCCGCACATGAATTCCCAGGTGCCGTCCTCCTTGTGGTGGGTGACCAGCAGACAGGGGGATTCCTTTGCCGCCACATGAGAGCACGCAAAGGCAAGACAGAATTTTACATCGTCGGGTATGTTCATTTTGAGTAAGCTCCTTGTAAAATAAATATGATATTATGGTAAAATTATAGCATACTCCGCCGGCAAAAGCAACAGCTTTTTTGATATTTTGCATAGATTGAAAATGATTTCTCAGATATTTTTCGTTTAAAAAACAGGATAATAATAATAAAATGTGAATGAACAGGGTAAAATTGTTATAAAAATGAAATAATAATTTGTGCAAAATCACTATTTTTTTATTGAATTCTTTAAAAAGCATTGACAACAGGCAAAAAGAGTTGTATATTATAATCATAACAAGGAACGAAAACGTTTAAAGGTTTTTCGGGCTTTGTAAAATTTACCGAAATTTTTTGTGCTATCGGTAACCGATCACATATTTTCCGGGAGACAGTTTATCATATCTTAATTTTGCGGACGGAGGCATACATATGGTTTCTATTAAGGATATAGCTTCTGCCTGCGGAGTGTCGATAGCAACTGTCAGCAAAGCGCTGAACAATCATAAGGATGTCAGCGAGAAAACAAGAAAATTCGTTCAGGAAAAAGCAAAGGAAATGGGATATCTCCCCAATTCTCAGGCGAGGGCGCTGAAGACTAACAGGACCTTTAATCTGGGGGTGCTCTTTGCGGAAAAATCCGAAAGCGGTCTCAGACAGGGCTTCTTTGCGTCTATTCTGGACAGCTTTAAGAACGAGGCGGAAAAGAACGGCTACGATATTACATTTATAGGCGGAAATATAGCAGCGTCAAAGATGACGTATTATGAGCACTGCATGTACCGCAACATAGACGGCGTTTTGCTAACATGTGTTGACGATTACACCGACAGCAGAGTCATCGAGCTTATCAAAAGCGATATTCCGCTTGTGTCAATCGACTATGTCCCCGAAAAAAGACTTGCGGTCGTTTCCGATAATTATTCGGGAATGAAGGATCTTGTGAACTATATCGCAGACATGGGACATACAAGGATCGCTTATATTTACGGCGATAATTCAGACGTTACCGCGAGACGTGTAAACGGCTTCACGGAAACTATGAAGAGCCGAAATATAAATATCAGTGATGAGTTTATGGTTCAGGGCGTCTACCATGATCCCCGAAAAACGGAGCTGCTCGTGAAGAGTCTTCTGTCCTTGCCGAAAAAGGACAGGCCGACCTGCATAATAGTGCCCGACGATTTTGCAGCGCTGGGCGCATATAACGCAGCCGAGGAGCTTGGATTATCAGTTCCGGATGATATATCCATTGCCGGATATGACGGGGTCACGCTGTCAGAAGCTCTAAGACCAAAGCT
>JALEMR010000077.1 GCA_022768245.1 Oscillospiraceae bacterium | reverse complement strand
GCTGTCTGTCACCCACTTGCCGCTATATCCCGTCTTATCGGGCACTGCGGGGAAATTGCTTACAGCAGTATTGTAATCGGCTGTTCTTGTATACAGTTCATTATCGTTTTCATCATTGAAGGTCACGGTATAGCTGTTTATCGAATAATCCGCCTTGACCGTCATATTTTCGGTGACTGCGGTCGACGCTGTGAATTCCTCTCCGCTGTCTGTCACCCACTTGCCGCTATATCCCGTCTTATCGGGCACTGCGGGGAAATTGCTTACAGCAGTATTGTAATCGGCTGTTCTTGTATACAGTTTATTGCCGTTTTCATCATTGAAGGTCACGGTATAGGTATTTATCGTATAGACTGCCGTGAACGTCATATCCTCGGTGATAACAGTTTCCGCAGTGAATTCGCTGTCCGTGCCGTCTGTTATCCATTTGCCCGAATATCCCGTCCGCAGGGGCAGCTCGGGCACAAAGCCCAGCGTTTCTCCGCCCTCAACGGTATATTCATATGTATACTTAGGCTCACCGGGTATTTCCGCGGTAAATACAAGGGTGTGCTTTTCCGCAGTCTCTTCGGGCTCGGATGCCGTCTGCCCGGTCGTCGCGGGTCTGCCGGTATACTGAGTATAGTATGCAGCAGCGGTCGCCGCAGCAGTTACGGCTGACGATGTCTGCACGGTCTCGGCGACAGTCTCCTTTGCAGTCTCCGAAGAGGTCTCCGCAGTTTCTGTGGTTTCCGCGGACGTTTCCGTTTCGGTATCATTCTCCGATGATGACATGCTCTCCGCTTCGGTCTCCTGCTCCGTTGACACATATGCCGACGAAGAAGCCTCGGTCACGCTTTCCGTCACTGTGGTGACCGCATTATTGACCGCCATCGCCACAGTTTCGGGAGAATAGCCTGCCGTAACGGCGGGGGGCGTCATGCTTTTCTCCGTTTCGGGAGCCATTGTCTGAGCATTTGTTTCCGCTTCGGGAGCAGTATCCTCCGCTGATGCTTCTGTATCATCGGAGATATCGGGTGCCGTGGTATGCCCGATGACGTTATCCTCATAGGAAACGTCACCCTCTCCCAGTATTCTTTCTATAACACCGTCGGAAATGCCGAGCGTACCGTCACTGTTGGATTCCAGCACTCTTGCAAGGATATTTCCCGATACATAGCCGTATTCCGAATCATAAACGGGGTCTGCGCCCTCGGGTACAAGCTCATACGTGTCCTTGTCCTCCGCGCTGCGTATAACAAAGTAGGAATTGCCGTCGACAGTCGGGTCGTTGCCCGTTGTCTCGTTGGGGTCGGTGATAATGGTAACGCACTTGTCCTCGGTGACGATGACCTCTTTGCCCTTGGGAACGCCGTCCTCGCCGATAAGCTGAACAGAGACCATTCCGTGATAGGTATGAAGATCGGTGCTGAAGCTATTTCCGTTCTTTTCGACAGTCACGCTGAAGCTGGTGCCCCGCACCGCCATTGTCGACTTGGGGGTATTTACCTCATAGGACGAATTCGCCGACAGCGGGTTTGTTATCTCATTGAGAATGGTGCCTTCCTTCAGATCTATCACAGTCCTGCTGTCCTTGGGCGTGCCTGCAGCGATAAGCTCCAGCACCGTGCCCGAATCCAGAAGTATGTATTTGTCATTATCCAGCGACAGGCGCATGGTGCTGTCCGCGCCCACGGAAATAGTATCTCCGCTTTCCAGGTTCATGCCCACGTAAGCGTCAAGGTCTCCCGAAGCTTCTCTCGATACGGTGGCGCTGCCCGTAAGCTCGAACACCTTGAGCACACGATAAGCGTCCTCCCTTGTAAGAATAACTCCCGCAGTCACTCCTCCCGCCACAACGACCACTGAAGCCACTGCGATAATTATTTTAAGCTTAAGAGTCAGAACTATGTTCATTGCTTTCATATACAGCATCCTTTCCGAAAAGTTCATCTGTAATCAAAAAAAGAGTACGCAGCCCGGCTGCATAACAGGATATCCCTACAAATGCAGCCCGACCGCCATACTCTCATAAAAAAGCTTAGGCTCGTGCTTTGCGCCTCCTGCTTTCACAGGAGTTGCCTTTTTTGTTATAAATATTATATTATATTCACGATTTTATTTCAACTATTTTTCACAATTTCGTAACATCGCCCTCAAAAAGCCGATTATTTTCCGATTTTTCGTCATCCTGCACAAAAAGCGCAGCTATTCACGCGCAATATCATAATATTCCCAGTCTCTTAAGATACTCCGCGGAGCGCCGCTGCTTATCTATTGAGGAGGTCTCGATAAGAACCGTTATATCGGAGAAATATCTTTCATAATATTTCTTGAACAGCTGCCAGTCTATCATACCGTCGCCCACTGCTAAATGCAGGTCATTTTTCAGGTCGTTGTCGTTGATATGCATATGCTTTACATAGGGAGCAATAGTCTTAACCCACCCGTCGATATCCGAGCCGAACACCGACGCATGCGCATAATCGAAGCATACCCCGAAATTGGGATAGCCTTTCAGGCTCTCCGCCAGCTCTGCCAGCATATCGGGCGTAAAATCGCACATATTCTCCATATAGATGTTCATCTGCGGATATTCCGATAATATGCGGCTCCAGAAGTCATAGTTCCTTTTCTGCCAGTTTTTCACATAAGTCTCGGCGGTGAAGAACGGATTGTGATTCGTATGGAAGATCACCGCTCCCGCGCCTGTTTTTATCGCGGCTTCGATGCTCTGACGTATACGAAGCTCGGATATCTCTCTGATGCGGCTGTCGTCGCTGAACACCAGCACATCGAAGAAATCGCCGTGAAGAGTCAGCGTTTCGGGCAGCTTATATGACTTATATTTCCCGACTATCTCATCTGTCCGCTTCCCGTCCTCAAGGACATCGGGCAGGAAAAAATCGTTGAACTCAAACCCGAAGCCGTACTCCTTTGCAAGGGCAAGACTGCTTTCGATCTCATTCAGAACGGGAATTATTAAAAACTTACTCATTTCGCAGACTCCTTTGGTTTTATCGTACCCGTAATCTCCTTAAGAGAATACACGAAAACTCCCTTTGATTTGCCCTTTAAGGGTATCTCGCCGATAGGCTCGACTGTAACGCGGTCCTTTACCGCCTCGTAGACATCGCTGCTGATAAGTACCTGTCCTCTTTTGGCGTTTGCCTCCAGACGGGCTGCCGTATTGACGGTATCGCCGATAGCGGTGTAATCCATACGGAAATCGCAGCCGATATTTCCCACGACGGCATTTCCGCAGTTGACACCCACTCCGAAGCTTACGCTTTTTCCGTACTTTTCAAGGAATTTTTCCTCAACCTCGTTGCCGCCCGCCACGATATCGTAGGCGGTCTTAACGGCGCGGAAGATATAATCATCCAGGTCGAAGGGCGCATTGAACACAGCCATTGTAGCGTCTCCGATGAACTTGTCGAGGGTGCCTCCGTTATTGAAGATAGAATTGGTGGTAAGGCTCAGATAGCTGTTGAGGATATCCACCACCTGCTCGGGCTCAAGGCTTTCCGACATGGGCGTAAAGCCGCGTATATCCACGAAAAGCACGGCGATATGCCGATTCTCTCCGCCCAGCTTGATATGATAGTTGCCCGACTTGGCGATCTCCTCAACGACCTGCGGAGCCACATACTTTCTGAATGCAGCCGATATCCTCCGTTTTTCCGCAGCCTCTGCGGCGTACTTTCTGCCCAGGTCGATAAGGTACCCCAGCAGTACGGACAGCGGCACATACAGCAGCGGAATAGTCGTTCCCATGTTATTCAGCGCTATCCCCGCCGCGATATAGCCTATCATCACCACGATGACCGCAGGCGTGGATATCTTGAATTTGACCTTCTTTGCGAACAGGTACATTACTGCCGCGACAAATGCTCCGCACAGCGCGGTAAGCAGTCTGTTTGCGGGCACGGGATATTTTCCGTCGATAAGTCCCTGCACGATATTGGCATGTATCTCCACTCCGTACATCTGGTCGGAGCTGTTGGGCACGGCATACTGATCCTGAAGTCCCGAAGCATAAGCTCCCACAAAGACGATGCAGTCGGTGAATATCCTCGGGTCAACGCTTCCGTCGAGAACGCTGCTTAAGGGGATATGCTCATAATCGTAGGGACGTCCCGCATAGCTTATCCACATGCGTCCGTTTTCGTCTAAGCTCGGCGTATTGGGTGTGATGCCGTTATTCTCACAATAAATGGAATAGGTCTCGGCGGCAAAGCTTTGGAATATCTCGTCGCCGTATATCTCGGGGGCGCTTTCGGTGACGAGCGCCGAACGTATGATACCGTCCGAATCGGGCGAAACATTGACAAAGCCCGTGGTGCACACGTCCGAGATAATGGGCTGTTCTACCTCGTCTATGTTGAAATAGTCGATGTAGGACTTGCCGTTCTCGTCGGTCTTATATGCGCCCGAATAGTTGATATACGAGCCTGCCACAACTCTTCCGCTGTCGGCGCACGCCTTTCTCAGAGCGGCGTCTCCCTCCTCGTCCATATCGCCGAATATCATGATATCCAGCGCAATTACCGAGGGATAGTCCCCGAGCGTATCTATAACATCTGCATAAACGCCTCTTGACCATGTGCCGAAGGGACCGATGTCCTGGAGGGTCTTGTCGTCGATGGCGATTATCTTTATTTTGTTGTTTATCCCCCGGTGTGACTGATACAGCTTGTCCCGCATAAGGGAGTCAACGGAATAGAACACGTCAAAAAAAGACGCGAAAAATACCACCGCAAACAGCACGGCGGCTTCGGCGGCAGCAATAAGACGGCTTTTGTTTTTCAAGGCTGTTCATGCTCCTTTACCTATCGTTTTATATTCAGTATAACACATTATTAATAATTTGTCACTACCTTTTTATGATTTTTATACGAATAATCAAAATAAAATTTGAAAATCTATTTACTTTTACGAAAAAATAAGATATAATGATGAATAAGAAAATATATCGATCATTCTGAAAGGAACGTGAGACTATGAATACTGTTTCAACAAATCTATCCTCCGACGAGCTGCTCGAACAGATCTTCGGTATAACACAGAGCCTCTACAGTGAGATGTGCAAGGACGACGGAAATGCCTCCAACGACCACGCCGAGATATTCAGACTGCTTACCGACTTAGGAAAAACTCTCGTGAGTTCCGACAGAGCCTCCTTCTGGAAATGGGACAAACGCTCCCATGAGCTTTGGACCACAGCCGCTGTCGGCACAGGCAGGATAACCATTCCCGAGGGCACGGGTCTCGTGGGAAAGGCTCTTGCGGAAAAGACCGCTATCGTTACCAACGACCCCTATAATCACCCCGATTTCAACTCCGACGTGGACAGAAAGACGGGCTATATCACCAAGTCTATCCTGGTTATGCCTATCTCGAACTGCAGCGGTGAGTTCATCGGCGCATATCAGGCGATAAACAAGCTGGGCGGCGACGAGAAATTCCACCTCGAAGAGGACTGCCGCAGACTCTCCCTCGCAGCATTCATCTGCGGCATCACGCTGGAATCCGATACCTTCCTTGACGATTCTCAGCACGACAAGCTTACCGAGCTTAAAAACCGCATGGGCTTCTACAATGACTACAACAATACATACTCAAAGCTGCTTTCCGATCCCGAAATAACACACGACCTGTCGCTGTTCATCTGCGATATCGACTTTTTCAAGAAGGTCAACGACACCTACGGTCACAACGCGGGCGACGCAGTGCTTAAGCATGTTGCGGATAATTTCAGAAGAAATGTCCGTATCTGCGACGGTCTGTACCGCTGGGGCGGCGAGGAATTCATCGTGGTGCTCCCCGACACGACCCTTGAAAATGCGGCGGAAAGCGCCGAAAGACTCCGCAGCATAATCGAGGCTTCGGTCTGCCACTTTGAGGACCTGGATATCAAGGTAACCATGAGCTTCGGCTGCACACAGATAGACCCCGCACTGTCTATCGAGGACAATATCAAAAATGCGGACGTAAAGCTTTACACCGCAAAGGAAAGCGGAAGAAACCGCGTTATTGTATAACACATTATGAAGAATATCCAAATGAAAAGAACTCTTTCCGCGCTGCTGTCATTTTTGCTCGCAATATCTGCGGCGGGGTGCGGCTCTGCCGATACGGAGGATATCGCTCAGACCACCACAAATACCCCGACCTTTACCCAGTATAATGTTTCCTGTACCTTCCCTATCAACACCGAGGAGGATGTACCTCTCTATCAGAAGTACGCCGAAATGTCTCCCGAGGAGATAACCGCTTCTCTGACCCTTGAACAGAAGGCGGCTCAGATGGTGCAGCCTGTGGTATATATGCTCAGCGAAAGCGATATGAAAGCCAACTGCTACGGGAGCATACTGTCGAAAAGCAGCTCCGTTACATATACAGAATGGCAGAGTATCGTGGACGGCTATCAGCAGAGCGCTGTCCTCTCCGACGCGGGGATACCCTACCTTTACGGTCAGGACGACGTTCACGGAGTGAACTATTGTGACGGCGCGGTCATATTCCCCCACAACATCGGCATAGGCGCGGCAAACGACCCCGAGCTCACCTACCAAATGGGACTTGCCACCGCAGACGAGGCTAAGCTCTGTCATATGCTCTGGAATTTTGCGCCCTGCGTGGCACAGTCGGAGGACCCCCGCTGGGGCAGGACCTATGAGAGCTACGGCTCCGACCTTGAAATAATAAAAAGTCTGGGGACCGCGTATACACGAGGACTGGTTGACGGCGGAGTTATCGCCTGCGCGAAGCACTTCTTCGGAGACGGAAACGTGGAATACGGCACGGGCGAAAATTCCGACGCATATCGGCTCATAGACCGCGGAAACGCCGAGCTTTCCGAGGAAGAGATATCTGCTCTTCTCGACGTATATCGGGCGGAGATCGAAGCGGGCGTTCAGACCATAATGATAAGCCACTCTGCGGTAAACGGGCTGAAAATGCACGAAAATGCGCAGTATATACAGTATCTGAAAAATGAGTTGGGCTTTGAGGGCTTTATCGTCAGCGACTGGAATTCGGTGCAGAATACATCTCCGAGCACCTATAAGGAGCAGGTCATTACCGCCGTGAATGCGGGGATAGATATGCTCATGGAGGTGGACCGTTTTGACGAAGCAATGCAGATCATCATCGAAGCGGTGCAAAGCGGGGATATCCCCGAGGAGCGCGTCAACGATGCAGTGTGCCGCATCATCAGGGTCAAGCTTGACGAGGGCATCTTCGACGACCCCTTCTGCGAGAATATGGAGACCGTTCAGAGCGAAACGGGCAGCGAGGAATACCGTGCCCTTGCGGAGCAGCTTGTGGAAAAAAGTCTTGTTCTGCTGAAAAACGAGGGCGATGTTCTCCCCATAAAGGAGGGCGCTTCCGTCTATATCACAGGACCTGCGGCGGACAGTCCGAGAGCGCAGTGCGGCGGCTGGACCATTGACTGGAACCAAAGCCCCTCCGAGGAGATAAACGGCGTAACCACCATACTTGAAGGCTTTAAGCAGAAAGCGGCGGAGTACGGCATAACGATCATCACCGATAAAAACGAAGCGGAAAATGCGGACATCGTGCTGCTGGCAGTAGGCGAGCAAGCGTATGCGGAATGGCTGGGCGACACCGAGGACATGGAGCTCTGCGGAGCCTTCGGTCTCAGCGGCAACTCCGCAGCCATCGAAGAGGCAAAGGCTCTGGAAAAGCCCACCGTTGCGTGCATTGTCGCAGGACGTCAGGTCATCATCGACGACTATGCCGACGACTGGGACGCTGTTGTGATGTGTTATCTTCCCGGCTCCGAGGGACAGGGCATAGCAGACGTGCTCTGCGGCGGCTCCGATTTTACGGGCAGGCTCCCCTCGCCCTGGTACAGCTCCACCAACCGGATAGGCACCGGGGACTGTTGGCTTGAGAAAGGCTTTGGGATCAGTTATTAGCGAATAGCGCCCGGTACTTAGTACTCGGCGCCCATTAATTAATGTCTGCTCAACAACAGAAAAAGTGCGCAGAAGCTTTGCTTCGGAGCATTTTTTCTGTTGTTGGGTGCAAGGATTTTTGGCGTTTCAGCCAAAAATCCTTGCACCTTGCCGCCCGTCAGTGGCGGCAAATGCAGACA
>JALEMR010000088.1 GCA_022768245.1 Oscillospiraceae bacterium | reverse complement strand
AAACAGGATCGCAAAGAACCTCACGCTTTGCAATATTACCTCTTCTTGGCACAATACTTCCCTCCTTCATAGAAATGATATCATAGGTACTCGTTTCATTCCAAAGTTTTGTGTGATGACACGCTGTGCAATGCAGAGGATCCATATCTATATAAAATGAATACTCCACACAAAAACTGTGGCTTCATTGAGTTTACGATCTAATAGGACTTTTCAGCAATTACTTTGCTGCGCCTGCCTTAGGCTTCTTAGCGCCGTACTTGGAACGGGCCTGATTTCTCTTGGCAACACCCTGTGCGTCAAGAGTACCTCTGATGATGTGGTAACGAACACCGGGGAGGTCCTTAACTCTTCCGCCTCTGATAAGAACAACAGAGTGCTCCTGAAGGTTGTGACCGATACCGGGGATATAAGCAGTAACTTCCTGACCGTTAGTAAGCTTTACTCTGGCGATCTTTCTCATAGCGGAGTTAGGCTTCTTAGGAGTAGCAGTTCTTACAGCAGTGCAGACGCCTCTCTTCTGGGGAGAGCTAAGGTCTGTAGCGATCTTCTTCTTGGCATTGTAGCCCTTCTGAAGAGCGGGAGCTGTGGACTTCTTTTCAAGAACGTCTCTGCCCTTGCGTACCAGCTGATTAAAGGTTGGCATTATCATTTCTCCTTTCTTCAAAATTTACGCGGCCAAACAGATAGTATGACCCCACGCATTTAGTAATTATACACTATCTTTTCCCGTTTGTCAAGGATTTTATACAAATTCCGCGGATATTTGTATCATTGATATATCCCGCGAAAATTTCCCGCAGCCATTTTGTATATATTTACTACTCCGTAGCAAAAAGCGGACGGACAACGCATGTCCGCCCGCGCAGTTATTTGATTCAGAAGGATGCAGTGGTAGGATGTTCCGATGATGAAGCTGTATCGTTCTTGACGATCTGAACGTTGTTGTAAACGTCCATACCCGTACCTGCGGGGATAAGCTTACCGATAAGAACATTTTCCTTAAGACCCTCAAGGTGATCGACCTTGCCTCTGATAGCCGCGTCTGCCAGAGCCTTTGTGGTCTCCTGGAAGGAAGCTGCGGAGAGGAAGCTGTCGGAGTTGGAGGAAGCCTTTGTGATACCCTGGAGAACTGGCACATAGGTGATGAGCCTTATGCCCTGCTCGCCCGCGTCGATACGCGCCTGAAGCTTAGCGTTCTCCTCTTCGATCTCCTTCTTGCTGACAAGGGAGCCGGGCAGCAGATAGCTGGAGCCGCTGTCGTCGATCTTGACCTTGCGGAGCATCTGACGAACGATGACCTCGATGTGCTTATCGTTGATCTCAACGCCCTGTAAGCGGTAAACCTTCTGTACCTCGGTAATGATGTAGTTCTGGACTGCCATCTGACCGCTTACCTCAAGGATATCGGCAGGATTGATAGAGCCGTCGGTCATAGGCTCGCCCTTTTCGACGGTATCGCCCTCGTGTACCTTTATCTTGTAGCCGTAGGGAACTGGATAATACTCGTCAACGCCCGATTCCTCGTCGGAGATGATGATATTTCTGGTCTTCTTGATCTCCTCCATGCGTACCTTGCCCGAAATGCGTGCGATGATAGCCGCATTCTTGGGCTTTCTGCTCTCGAAGAGCTCCTCGACACGGGGAAGACCCTGTGTGATATCCTCCGCCTCGGCGGAAGCGATACCGCCCGTATGGAAGGTTCTCATGGTCAGCTGTGTACCGGGCTCACCGATAGACTGTGCGGCGATAGTACCTACAGCCTCGCCTATGGTAACGATGTTGTTGTTTGTCAGGTTAGCGCCGTAGCACTTTGCGCAGATACCGCTCTTAGCCTTGCACTCGAGGATAGAGCGTATCTTTATCTTCTTAACGCCCGAATCGACGATCTTCTTTGCGTCGTTGACGTTAAGGAGCTTGTTCTTGCTCATGATAACGGCTCCCGTTTCGGGATCGGTGAGATCGTCGAGGAGGAAGCGTCCGAGAAGTCTCTCGGAGAGATCCTCGATAGTCTCGTTGCCGTTCTTGATAGTATAGATCTCCAGACCCTCGGTAGTGCCGCAGTCCTCCTCGTGGATGATAACATCCTGGGAAACGTCTACGAGACGTCTTGTAAGGTAACCGGAGTCAGCGGTACGGAGCGCCGTATCAGCCAGACCCTTACGGGCACCACGGGAAGAGATGAAGTATTCGAGGATATTAAGACCCTCACGGTAATTGGAGCGGATAGGCATCTCGATGGTAGCACCTGACGTATTTGCGATAAGTCCGCGCATACCGGAGATCTGACGGATCTGACCCATTGAACCACGGGCACCGGAATCGGCCATCATCCAGATAGGATTGTACTTATCCATGTTCTTTTTCAGTTCAGCGGTAACGTCGTCGGTAGCGTCGTTCCAGATCTTGATGAACATCTTGGACTTTTCATCACGGGAGATAAAGCCGCGCTTGTACATCATGTTTATCTTATCGACCTGCTTGTCGGCAGCTGCGAGGATATCCGCCTTTGTATCGGGGATAGTCGCGTCGAATGCCGCAATGGTGATAGCGGATTTTGTGGAGTACTTGAAGCCCAGCGCCTTAACACGGTCGAGCACCTCGGAGGTGGTCGTCGTACCGTGTATCCTTATGCATCTTTCGATGATACCCTTAAGGTCACCCTTCTTGACGAGGAAGTTGACTTCAAGGTTGAACTGGTTCTCGGAATTTGTTCTGTCAACGTAGCCTAAGTCCTGAGGAATGTTCTCATTGAAGATAAGTCTGCCCACTGTGCAGTCGATTATCTTGGAAACGTTCCTTCCGCCGATCTCCTTGGAGATCCTTACTCTGATAGGCGCATGGAGGGAAACAACGCCCTCGCTATAAGCCATAAGAGCCTCGTTCACATCGCGGAACACCTTGCCTGCGCCCTTTTCGATGTAGTTTCCGTTCTCGTCCTTGTCGTCCTTCATAAGGGTCAGGTAGTAGGAGCCCAGTACCATATCCTGGGAAGGCACGGCAACGGGACGTCCGTCGGAGGGCTTTAACAGGTTGTTTGCAGCCAGCATGAGGAATCTCGCCTCAGCCTGTGCTTCTGCGGAAAGGGGAAGATGCACAGCCATCTGGTCGCCGTCGAAGTCGGCGTTGAAGGCGGTACATACCAGCGGGTGAAGCTTGATAGCGCGTCCCTCAACGAGGATAGGCTCAAATGCCTGGATACCCAGTCTGTGGAGGGTAGGCGCACGGTTCAGGAGCACGGGGTGATTCTGGATAACATTTTCCAGAGCGTCCCATACCTCGTCCTTGGTAACTCTCTCAACGCTCTTTCTCGCGGACTTGATGTTGTTGACGATCTTCTTGTCCACAAGGCGCTTCATAACGAAGGGCTTGAACAGCTCGAGAGCCATTTCCTTGGGCAGACCGCACTGATACATTTTCAGCTCGGGACCGACAACGATAACGGAACGTCCGGAATAGTCAACACGCTTACCGAGAAGGTTCTGTCTGAAGCGTCCCTGCTTACCCTTAAGCATATCGGAAAGAGACTTCAGCGCACGGTTGTTGGGACCTGTAACGGGTCTGCCGTGTCTGCCGTTGTCGATAAGAGCGTCAACGGCCTCCTGGAGCATTCTCTTTTCGTTTCTGATGATGATATCGGGAGCGTGGAGCTCCATCATCTTCTTCAAGCGGTTATTTCTGTTGATAACTCTTCTGTACAGGTCGTTGAGGTCGGAAACGGCGTATCTGCCGCCGTCCAGCTGGACCATAGGACGAAGATCGGGAGGGATAACGGGAACAACGTCCATTACCATCCACTCGGGCTTGTTGCCCGAAAGTCTGAACGCCTCGATGATTTCCAGTCTCTTAAGGAGCTTTATCTTCTTCTGACCTGCGGGGAGGTCGGCAAGCTCTGTCTTAAGGTCATCGGCTACCCATTCAAGGGCATTCTTCCACTTGGACTTGTCTGCAAGCTCATCGTAAGCGCCGTCGGCGTTAGCCTTTTCGATGTTCTCATCGAAGAGCTTTTCGATGTACTTGGAGCCTGTGATGACCTGAATGAGGTTCTCGGACTTCTTTGCCTCCTGAGCGATGTTGTAGTCCTTGACGTCCTCGTTGTACTCTGTTCTTGTGATCACCTGACCGACGGTATAGAACTCGCTGCCGCCGTTGTCGGTGATAACGTAGAATCTCTCCGCCAGGAAATCGGTAATCTCCTTTTCGGAAAGACCGATAATTGCGGAAATTTCAGATATATGCTGAGTAAAGAAGCGGTCGTATCTTTCGGGATCGTACTCGCGGAGAAGATCCTTGACAGCCTCGGCGCCCATTGAAGCGGCGAAGTCATCTTCGTACTTCTCCCTCATGTCATTGTATTCCTTTTCGGTAAGGAGCTGCTTCTTCACAAGCTCGGTGTTGCCGCCGTCGGTAACGATATACTTGGTGAAGTAGAGCACCTCTTCAAGGCGTTTCTGGGACAGCTCCAGCACCTGACCTATTCTGGAGGGAGTACCCTTGAAATACCATATATGTGAAACGGGAGCAGCGAGAGTGATGTGACCCATTCTCTCACGTCTTACCTTAGCGCGTGTGACCTCGACGCCGCAGCGTTCGCAGATCTTGCCCTTGTAGCGTATCTTCTTGTACTTTCCGCAGTGGCATTCCCAGTCCTTGGTAGGTCCGAATATCCTTTCGCAGAAAAGACCGTCCTTTTCGGGCTTAGTGGTCCTGTAGTTTATAGTTTCGGGCTTTTCGACTTCGCCGTGCGACCATGTCTTGATCATTTCGGGGGAAGCAAGACCGATTTTAATTGAATCAAAAACGTTAAATTCCAACAGCTGCGCACTCCTTTAAAAAAGTTCGGGATTTATCCTTTTGAATTTATCGCACGCAATGCGGCGCACCGCACTGCGTAGCTGCGATCATACCAGATCGTCGTCCCCGCCGAAGTCGAGGTCGTCCAGATCGGGTTCTTCCTCTTCCTCGTCGTCGTCCATGGAATAGCCGTCGTCAAGATCGCTTTCATCATAGTCACCGGGAGCGAGACTGCTCTCGAAATCCTCCTCGTCGTCGGCGCTTGAAACTGCCTGAGGAACGCCGTCGTCCTCGTCCTCAAAGTTCTGCTTAAGGTCGATCTCGTTCTGTTCCTCGTCGAGAACGCGGACATCTAGACCCAGTGACTGAAGCTCCTTGATAAGGACTCTGAACGCCTCGGGAACGCCGGGCTTGGGAACATTCTGACCCTTTACGATAGCCTCGTAGGTCTTGACTCTTCCCACGGTATCGTCGGACTTGACGGTAAGGATCTCCTGAAGAGTATAAGCCGCGCCGTAAGCCTCCAGCGCCCATACTTCCATCTCTCCGAAACGCTGACCGCCGAACTGAGCCTTACCGCCCAGAGGCTGCTGCGTTACCAGCGAGTAAGGACCGACGGAACGTGCGTGAATCTTATCGTCTACCAGATGGTGAAGCTTTAAATAGTACATGATGCCGACGGTAACGGGGTTGTCGAACTGTTCGCCCGTACGTCCGTCGCGGAGGTAGAACTTACCGTTTTCGGGAAGTCCCGCTTCCTTGAACATCTCCTTGATATCGTTCTCGTGAGCGCCGTCGAATACGGGAGTCATTACCTTCCAGCCCAGCTCTCTTGCAGCCCTGCCGAGGTTTACCTCCAGTACCTGACCGATGTTCATACGTGAAGGTACGCCCTGAGGGTTAAGCACGATATCCAGAGGAGTACCGTCCTCCATGAAGGGCATATCCTCGGACTTGAGTATGCGGGAAACGACGCCCTTGTTGCCGTGGCGGCCCGCCATCTTATCGCCGACGGAGATCTTTCTCTTCTGAGCGATGTAGCATCTTACCTGCTTGTTTACGCCCGGAGCCAGCTCGTCGCTGTTCTCGCGGGTGAATACCTTGACATCAACGATGATACCGGATTCGCCGTGAGGCACCTTAAGGGAGTTGTCGCGGACTTCCCTTGCCTTCTCGCCGAAGATAGCGCGGAGCAGTCTTTCCTCTGCGGTAAGCTCCGTTTCGCCCTTGGGAGTCACCTTGCCGACGAGGATATCGCCTGCGGTGACCTCAGCGCCTATGCGGATTATACCATTCTCGTCAAGATTCTTGAGTGCGTCCTCGCCCACGTTGGGGATATCTCTTGTGATCTCCTCGGGGCCGAGCTTGGTATCTCTTGCCTCGCACTCGTATTCCTCAATGTGGATAGAGGTGTATATATCCTCGCGGACAACGCGTTCGTTAAGAAGAACGGCGTCCTCGTAGTTGTAGCCTTCCCATGTCATAAAGCCGATGAGAGCGTTCTTTCCGATAGCTATCTCACCGTTGCTTGTAGCGGGACCGTCTGCCAGAACCTGACCCACATGTACCTCTTCGCCCTTATCGACGATAGGTCTCTGATTGATGCAGGTACCCTGGTTGGAGCGCTTGAACTTGGTGAGCTTGTAGGTGTGGGTAGCGCCTGTGCCCTCCTTGATAACGACTTCGTCTGCGGAAACGCTTTCCACAACGCCGTCGTGCTTGGAGATGATGCATACGCCCGAGTCAACGGCAGCCTTGTACTCCATGCCCGTGCCGACGATAGGAGCGTCCGTCTTAAGAAGAGGCACAGCCTGACGCTGCATGTTCGCGCCCATCAGAGCACGGTTCGCGTCGTCGTTTTCGAGGAAGGGTATCATCGCCGTCGCAATGGAAACTACCATTTTAGGCGATACGTCCATATAGTCTACCTTGCTGCTCTCGCTGGTAGTGATCTGATCTCTGAAGCGCACATCAACAACGGGACGTGCAAATTTTCCCTCGGGAGTAAGGGGCTCGTTTGCCTGAGCAACGATGTAGTTATCCTCCACGTCGGCGGTCATGTAAACCACCTCGTCGGTAACTACTCCCGTTTCCTTGTCAACTCTTCTGTACGGAGCCTCGATAAAGCCGTACTTGTTGATCCTCGCAAAGGAAGCCAGATAGGAGATAAGTCCGATGTTAGGACCTTCAGGGGTCTCGATAGGACACATTCTTCCGTAGTGGGAGTAGTGAACGTCGCGGACCTCGAATCCCGCACGGTCTCTGGAAAGACCGCCGGGGCCCAGTGCGGAAAGACGTCTCTTGTGAGTAAGCTCTGCAAGAGGGTTGTTCTGGTCCATGAACTGGGACAGAGGCGAGGAGCCGAAGAACTCCTTGATAGCCGCAGTTATGGGACGGATATTGATAAGCGCCTGAGGAGTCATGTTGGTCATGTCCTGGCTGGTGGTGTTCATGCGTTCTCTGATAACGCGCTCCATTCTGGTAAAGCCGATCTTGAACTGATTCTGGAGCAGCTCGCCCACGGAACGAATACGTCTGTTGCCCAGGTGGTCGATATCGTCGACGGTGCCCACGCCCTCGCAGAGGTTGATAAAGTAGCTGATAGAAGCGTAGATATCGTCAAGGATGATGTGTCTGGGGATAAGCTCGTCCTTGCGCTTGCTTATCATCTCTTCCATTTCGTCCTTGTCCGCGGCGGTCTCGATGATCTCTCTTAATACCTTGAAGGATACAAGCTCATTGATGCCGAACTGTTCGGGGTCGATATCGCAGAAATCGGTGATATCCACCATACCGTTGCCGATGAGCTTTATCTCCCTTGTCTCGACCTTGTTGTGGGTCTCGCCTGTGGGAGTGGTATAGCTCTCCCTGTGCTCAACGTTTACCCATGCTTCGGCAACGCCTGCTCTTTCGATCTTTACGGCTCTCTCGTAGGAGATGAACTCGCCCTCGTCGGCGATGATCTCGCCTGTCATAGGATCCGCAACAGGGCGCGAAAGGGTATGACCCGCCATTCTGGAAGCAATGCCGAGCTTCTTGTTGTATTTATATCTTCCGAAATCCGCAAGATCGTATCTCTTGGAATCGAAGAAGAGCATATTCAGATGTGCCAGAGCGCTGTCCACCGTAGGAGGCTCGCCGGGGCGGAGCTTCTTATACACTTCGATAAGAGCCTCTTCGGTATTCTTGGCGGGATCCTTCTGAAGGATAGTCTGGTTAAGGCGCTCGTCCACGCCGAACATATCCTCGATCTCCTGATCGGTACCTATTCCGAGAGCGCGGATAAAGGTAGTCAGAGGGATCTTTCTGTTCTTATCGATGCGGACGTATACCACGTCCTGGGAATCCATTTCATATTCAAGCCAAGCGCCTCTGTTGGGGATAACGGTAGTTCTGAAAAGATCCTTACCGGTCTTATCCTTTTCGGAAGCGTAGTAAACGCCGGGGGAACGCACCAGCTGGGATACGATAACACGCTCCGCGCCGTTGATGACGAAGGTACCGCTCTCGGTCATAAGGGGCAGATCGCCCATATAGACCTCATTTTCCTTCTGTTCGCCCGTTTCCTTGTTGACAAGTCTTGCCTTTACCTTAAGAGGAGCCGCATATGTGGCGTCTCTCTCCTTGCATTCTGCGACTGTATATTTCGGCGTTTCTTCGATACGGTAGTCAATAAAATTAAGCTCATAGTTTCCGTTGTAGTCCGAGATAGTGGCCACATCGCGGAAAACCTCTTTAAGACCCTCCTCAACAAACCATTTGTAGGAATTTTTCTGCACCTCGATAAGATTCGGCATCGGAATGACCTCGTTGATCTTACCGAAGCTCATTCGAGTGGTTTTGCCGAGCTGCACCGGCTTAACATTCACCATAGGCGGAATCCTCCTTATATTACTTGAGGTCACCTCTAAAAACCAGCATCTGTCGCCTTAGCACCTCATCTGCTTGCAGATTTTCCGTCATATTGCACAGAAATTTCTTACCGGGCGTCAGCCCGCCTGCGAAATTTCTATACAATCTGACGAAAAATCCGACTGCGCATCTGAGGCACTATGGTTTTTAGAGGCGACCTTGAGAAAAAGCTATGCCGCAGAAGAAAAATAAAATACACCAAAAAAGTATATTTTTTTAAGCATACAACGACACCATACATTTCGATACATTGTAATATTATACACCTAATTTTTTCAAATGTCAAGTCCTTTTCCCCGAAAAAGCAAAAATATACCTATTGCACAGTATTTAGTCAGCTATTTTTTTGTTCTTTATCCATACTGCACAGGTAAATTAATTGAGAATTGACGGTCAATAATTAAAGACCGGCAGCGGAAAGCTGTAAAGCTGCCGCTGCCGGTCATAATTCAATTATACATTATCAATTATCAAATGATTCACACCGCTGCAAAAGCGTCCTCAAGAGCATTGATAAGGTCGTCGGCATTTTCCGTTCCGATAGAAAGGCGGATAGTGCCGGGCTTGATGCCCTGTTCCTCGAGCTCCTTTTCGTTGAGCTGCGCATGAGTTGTGGTCGCGGGGTGGATGACCAGCGACTTGGAATCCGCAACGTTTGCCAGCAGAGAGAATATCTTCAGATTGTTGATGAACTTCTCCGCCTCGGCGATGCCGCCCTTTATTTCGAATGTGAAGATAGAGCCGCCGCCGTTGGGGAAATACTTTTTGTACAGCTCATGAGTAGGCTCGCTTTCCAGCAGCGGGTGATGAACAGCCGCTACCTTGGGGTGGGAAGCAAGATACTTCACGATCTTGTTTGTGTTCTCGGTATGGCGCTCAACACGAAGTGCGAGAGTCTCCAGACCCTGTAAGAAGATGAACGCATGGAAGGGAGAAAGAGTAGCGCCCGTATCGCGGAGCAGGATAGCTCTGATGTATGTAACGAATGCCGCAGCGCCCACGTCCTTTGCGAAGCTTACGCCGTGATAGCTGGGATTGGGTTCGGTAAGATGAGGGAACTTGCCCGACTTTATCCAGTCGAACTTTCCGCTGTCGACGATAACGCCGCCGATAGCGGTGCCGTGACCGCCGATGAACTTGGTTGCGCTGTGAACGACGATATCTGCGCCGTACTCGATGGGACGGAGAAGATAGGGAGTAGCAAAGGTGGAATCCACCACGAGGGGGATATCATGCGCATGAGCGAGCTTAGCGAGAGCCTCGATATCCGCCACATTGGAGTTGGGGTTGCCGAGAGTCTCCACATAGATAGCCTTTGTGTTGGGCAGGATAGCCTTCTCGAAGGAGCCCTCCTCCTCGGGGTCAACGAAGGTGGTCTTGATGCCGTAATCGGTGAGGGTATGTTCAAGCAGATTATATGTACCGCCGTAAATAGTCTTGGAAGCAACGATGTGGTCTCCTGCCTTTGCGAGAGTCTGGATAGTGTAAGTAACAGCCGCCGCGCCCGAAGCCACAGCCAGAGCAGCCACGCCGCCTTCAAGAGCAGCTATCCTCTGTTCGAAGATATCCTGAGTGGGGTTAGTGAGTCTGCCGTAGATATTTCCGCTGTCCTTAAGACCGAAGCGGTCTGCGGCGTGCTGAAAATCGTGGAATACGTAAGAAGTCGTTGCATAAATGGGAACCGCCCTCGAATCGGTAACGGGGTCTGCGTTCTCCTGACCTACATGAAGTGCCTTAGTTTCAAATTTCCATTCCTGTGACATAATATATACCTCTTTCATTAATTAGTGTGTTTTCATTATTCGTGTGAGCGTTATCCGCGGTGACATCGGCACATTCGGTCCGAGCGGAACAAATTCCTACTTATCATATCGGTTATCTCCTTTAAGCTTATGATTATATTATAGCATATAATTCCTATTTGTCAAGTAGTTATTATATTTTTGGCAATTCCTACAAAACGTCTATGCATTTCACGGCAGATATTGACAAAAAGGCAAAAAAATCCGCCGACAAGACGCATGCAAACAAATACACCTTGTCGGCGGAGATATCATAAGTATCAGCCCACCGAGCTCTGTCGCTCGGAGACGTCCTCATACAGCGAAACTGCGAGAACGGTTATGTTATCGGGGCTGCCGTTTTTGATAGCCGTCTGTGTGAGAATGGAAAGCCTCTTCGGCAGCTTCAGAGGAAGTGCTAAAATCTCCTCAAATTCGCCCCGGGTAAGATAATCGGAAAGCCCGTCGGAGCATATCAGTATTATATCGCCGTATTCCAGCGGCTCGATAGGGATTATCTGCGGCTCGGGGTCAGCGGAGGTATTCCCCAGCACAGGCAGTATCACATGACTGTTCTTGTGCTTGAGCTTTTCCTCAAAGGAGATGTGCTTGTCGCCGTAAAGCATCTGCACCAGCGACTGATCGGTAGATATCTGTCTTATGCTTCCGCAGCGCACGCGGTAAAGTCTGGAATCCCCCACATTTATCACATAATGTCCGCCCTTTTCGTCCACTGCAAGGGCGCAGAGGGTAGTCTGCATATTCTCGGAGCGTTCGTGAGTGATGCCGTATTTGCGTATCTTCCTGTGGATATTCAGCACCTTTTTGCGGTAATCGGTCTTGCCGGAGGGTCTCACTCCCGACAGCATTTTCAGCGCCATTTTGGAAGCGACCTCGCCCTTTGCCTCACCCGCAACTCCGTCAGCCACCGCAATAATGAACGGATACTGCAGGCTGCTTTCCAGCTGTGACGTATTCATAACAGTTTTATTTATCATAAAAGCGTCCTCATTATGGTCGCGGACGCTTCCCGTATCGGACATTCCGCAGCAGTAGTACATGTTGATAGGAACCCTCCCTTGGTATGTGAGCTGTCAGAATCAGCAATCAGCGAGCAGCGGAAGTACTTAGTACATAGTACGCATTCCGCTGCTAACAGCTATTGGCTAATCGCTGTCGGCTCTCATTATCACTCTATTATTATACTATTTCTGCGCGCTTTTTTCAATGGACAAGTTAATTAATATTTGAATACAATTCCGTTACAGCCTCAGCCGATATCGGTCGAACATCGGAGCTTTTTGCAGCCAGATAACGTCCTCGCAGCAGCTGACCCGCCGCCTCTTCCGCTCTTTTATTGATATCCATAATAATTCTACAAAAAATCAGGCGGATAAGGCACTGTCCGAACAATACCTTATCCGCCTGTGATCCGATTTGAAAACCTAAGCCGTCCTCATGCTGTTGCGTCAAACATGTAGCCCACATCTCCGGGGAATGTCTGAGGCATGGAATCAAACAGGGTCTCCACAGCGGCAGCCTGCGTATCCATAGCTTTTTTAAGGACAGAAGTGCTCATCTGAGCCTGGAGCTGAGTATTTGCCATACTCATCGCCATATTGGCGATAGATTCCATCATTTCCATGATCAAACCATCCTTTCCTGCAAACGGTATTTGCAAATCGCATATGCATTATGTATATAATATATATCGGCTGATCACTTCAAATCTTTAAGAAGATTTTCAAATTCAGCCATATTCTGAAGATTTTCCTCAACTACCTTGCGGGTCTCCTTAACGCACTCGTCGATCTTCTTGGTGGAATCGGTGATAGACTTCATAGTGACCTCGATCTTGTCCGCGGAAACGGTAGACGTTTCGGCAAGACCTCTGACCTCCTGAGCGATAACGCCGAATCCCTTTCCGCTTTCCTTTGCGCGGGAAGCCTCGATAGAGGCGTTAAAGCCGAGGATACGTGTATTCATGGCGATATCCTTGATGACCTTGATAGTATCTCTTGTAGCGTTGACTTCTGCTGCCGAAGAGGATGCGACAGTTTCAAGCTCCTCGAACTTCTCGTCCAGCCTGCGCATATTCTGGATGCTCTGCTGAACGACCTCGGCGGTTTCGGAGAGCTTGCGTCTGAGCTCCATATTTCCGCTGGAAAGGTCAATATTGCTCTGCTTTGCCACATATGCGGCATAGGCAGCGTTTGACAGAGTCTTTGCGATAGTGTACAGGAAGGAAGCGGCAGCGTCGATACGCTCCTTGGGAAGAACGGGCACCTTTCTCACCGCGCGGACATAGGATTCGGGGTCTATGCCCAGCTCCTTGGCGATCTTGCGGAAGGCGTTCTCGTCGGGCTTTTCGGGCAGGACCTGTCCGCCGATAAAGGAGCCGATCATCTCGCCGTTGAGCATAATTGGAGCGGCAAAGTCATAGAGACCGCCGTGGCAGCGGTAAGCAACAGCCTTTCCCATACGGAGAGCCTGTTTTCCGCCGTCAGCGTCGCACTGTTCGCATCTCTTGCAGCCCGCGGGAGACTTTCTCGTAAGATTCATGCAGAAATCGGTAAAATTGCTTCCCTTTGTGAGAGCGTTGCCCTTTTCATCTGTAGTAAGAGCCGCCATACCGGTTGTGGCAGCAAATCCATCCTGGATCTCCTGTAAGGTTTTAACATCAATAAGATCGGTAAGTTTAATATTCAAAGCTATAACCTCCGAAAAGTTTATTTTATGGCGATATTTCACGCCGATATATTACTTTACTTAATTTTACTATACTTTAATCTGTTTGTCAACAAAATTTTCCGCAATGTGATTCATTTTGTTTATTTTGACGAAGAGCTTGGGTAACAAGTATACAATTTGTCTATTGACAAATAAAAAATCGGGATATTGTTTAATTTACTATTGTTTTTCGCAGAAAATTCTGATATAATGGTATATATATGATTTTCCCTTTTAGGAGTGATATGATATGTCAATAACAGTTATCAGCGGCGCAGTGGAGCTCGGACTGATATTTGCGATACTTGCAATGGGAATATATATTTCCTTCCGTATCCTCGATACTCCCGACCTTACCGTTGACGGCACCTTTACTCTCGGAGTGGCGGTGTCCTCCATATTCACCGTGAACGGTCACCCGTTTATCGGGATAATACTTTCGTTCTTTGCAGGCTTTCTGGCAGGAACGGCAACGGGACTTCTTCACACCAAAATGAAGATACAGCCCATTCTTTCGGGAATACTGGTGATGACCGCGCTGTATTCCATAAACATGCACGTCATGGGCAAAAAGCCCAACATCTCCCTTTTCGACACCGATACCATATTCACGGGTATCCGCTCGTCCCTGAACAAGAATGCGGCGAATCTTATCGTCTGCGGGATCATCGCGCTGATAGTGTTCGGACTGCTGTACCTGTTCCTGAACACACAGCTGGGAATGTCCCTCCGCGCGACGGGCGACAACGAAGCAATGGTCAGAGCCTCGTCTATCGACTCCGATAAAATGAAGATACTCGGTCTCGGTGCGGCAAACTCACTCGTAGCGCTGTCGGGAGCCGTATATGCACAGTATTCGGGCTTCGGCGACGCCAACGGCGGTATCGGAATGCTGGTCATCGGACTGGCTTCGATAATCATCGGCGAGCTTATCTTTGGCAGACGCTCGGTGCTCCGAGGTATGCTGTCCGCAGTGGCGGGAGCCATACTCTACCGCTTCGTGCTGACTATTGCCCTGAAGCTGGGCATGGAATCCATCGACCTTAAGCTTTTCTCGGCGCTTATCGTAACGGCGGCGACGGCTATCCCCGCCATAAAGCATTACGGCGAAAAAAGAAAGGCGCTCAAATGCGCCGAGTAAGGCAGCAAATTCAGAAAGGACGGCATAATTATGGAAATGCTCAAGATCGAACACGCTTCGATTACCTTCAATAAAAATACGGTCAACGAGAGAAAGGCTCTCCGTGACTTCACATACACCATAGACAGCGGAGATTTCGTCACAGTCATCGGCTCCAACGGCGCGGGAAAATCCACGCTGATGAATGCTGTAAGCGGCAGCTACTCCCTGGACAGAGGACGTATCTTCCTGGACGGGAAGAATATCACTCCCTTAAAGGAATATCAGCGCGCCCGCATGATAGGACGGCTCTTTCAGGACCCTCTCCGCGGAACAGCACCCTCAATGACCATTGAGGAAAACCTCGGTCTTGCCTATTCCAGAGGCAAAAAGCGGAGCCTCAGCATAGGCATAAACAAAAAGGACGTGGAGCTTTTCAGAGAGCGTCTTGCAGAGCTTGACCTAGGTCTGGAGGACAGAATGAAAACTCCCGTGGGACTGCTTTCGGGCGGACAGCGTCAGGCGATAACTCTGCTGATGGCGACCATAGTCACGCCGAAGCTGCTGCTCCTCGACGAGCACACTGCGGCTCTTGACCCCAAGACCGCCGAAAAGGTCATGGAGATAACCGACAAGATAGTCAAGGAAAACTGCATCACCACTCTGATGATAACCCACAACATAGACAATGCCCTCCACTACGGCAACAAGACCATTCTGTTAAGTCAGGGCAGCCTTATGCTGTCGCTGTCTGGAAAGGAGCGGGAAGAAATGACCCTCGACAAGCTCCTGTCCCTCTACAGCAGCAACAACGAGACCCTCTCCGACAGCATGATAATCAGCTGACAGTTTACGGTTAAGAGTTATTTTAGAATTGTTAACCCTTTACTGCTAACTGTTCACTATTCACTGTTCACTATTCACTGTTATCAGTTCCAGCTCCTTTTCAACGCTTTCCCTGACATCGGGAGCGGGGCTGAACAGGGAATCATATCGGAATAAAGCCATGCCGCAGCCGTTGTCTGCGGCTATTTTCATCTCCTTTGAGATGATGTCGGTGTTGTCCTTCCATTCGTTTCTGCCCGTGCCTGCATATGCGTCCTCGGTGCCCGCCTTATACGCACCTATCCCCGCCACAAGGGACACGCTCTCGCAGCACATTGCCTTCCATTCCAGCAGCGTTTCCTCAAAGGGACGGCTCTCATGAGATAGTCCGTAGTATATCTGGGGACATATGTAGTCGCAGCAGTCCCCGCTGCCGCAGAACAGATACACGTCCGCAAACAGCTGCAAATAGTCCGCTTCGGCGTTGCCCGAGGGCGATATCCCGAACACTGCCGAATCATTCGCCCGATGAACGGCGGAATATATATCCCTCACCATCTGCGTTACGGCGTTACGGCGGAATTCCTCCTGCGTGATATTTTCCCCGCACACGGCAAAGCTTTCCCTGTCCCAGTCCGGATCGGCGGTGGGGTAGAAATAATCGTCTATCTGTATGCCGTCCACATCGTATTTCTCCAGGATCTCCGTCACGCCCGCGCATATGAGACTGCGCACCTCCGCCTTTGAGGGGTCGAGGTACATTCTGCCGTCGTATTCGTACATATTCACGCCGCTGTCGAACCACTGCTTTATGATATAGGACGAGGACAGCTCCGACATCTGCTCGGAAGTAATGAGGCGCATGGGATTTATCCAGCCGTGAACGGAAAGTCCGCGGCTGTGGGCTTCCTTCACCATTATTTCAAGAGGGTCGTAGCTGCCCGTAAAACAGCTGCCCTTCGGGAAGATATCCGATTCATAATATGCGTCCCCGAATGGGCGCAGCTGCACATACACCGTGTTCACGCCGATCGACAGCATATTGTCGAAGGCTTCGCGGACATATCCCGTAAACACTTCCTCGGACTGTCCTTTCATTATCCGCTCGTACTCTAAGTAGGAAAACCACATGCCGCACTGGGTGGGGTAATTCAGCGCATAATAGGACGCCGACGAGGATATGACCGCCTGCGAGGGCTCTTCGGTGACGGGCAGGCTTTCATCGACGATGACGTTTCCGCCCTCCGAGGAAAGGAGATTCTTCGCAGTGACTGTTTCTCCGAAAGGGCTGTCCGTCCCGGAAGCAGTCTCGGTACCGCTGACCTCCGACAGTTCTCCCGAAGGCGCGGTCTCTTCAATGATATCCCCCGATACCTCCGCAGTGCCGTAAGCAGACCCTCCCGTCTCGGACGGGACGGTCGTCTCCGCAGACGTTTCCGTTTCAGTATATTCCTTTCTGAATACCATATTCAGCTCGGGCTCGGTATCCTCGCCGCAGCCCGACAGCAACAGTCCCGCTGCGGACATTATTAAAATGATAGGCTTGATCTTCATGTTCTTCTCCTGCCTGTCTGCGATTTTCTTCTTACTCAACCAGTATATACTTTTCCCGCAGGACTGTCAAGCGAAAAAGAGGATATACTGTCGCTGACATCAGCAGCGCTCTTCTGACCGCATACGACAATTACCGACATTGCTACGCATTTTTTCAAATATTAATATTCTGTAAAAAATGCACGTATTTCTGAAAAATTTGCAATACCGATTTATTCAAATGAAAAGAAAATTAACATTCCCGCAAGAAAATGTAATATTTTACTTGAAAAGCTCCGATAAAAATGTTATACTATAATTATATGAGCTATGCATAAACGACTTAATGTCAGTATGTTCCGAAAGGGCGTCATTATGGGAAATCTTCTGAAAAAAATCAAGCAAAACTTTTCAGCTAAGCTTACCGCGGTGCTTATCATATTCAGTATACTTACCCTGCTGCTTTTCGCAGGAGTAAGATTCTTTATGAACAAGATATCGGCGGATTATCTGGTAAATTCATACACCGAAACGGGAGTCGAAAACGCGGCTGTCATCGCGGAAAACTTCATATCCTCGCACATCTCTGACGCCCGCAGCGTCTCCGAGGACGAGCTCGTCAGGGCATGGATAAGCGGCAGCGAAAACAGCTCCGACGACAGTCTGCTCTCCACCCTCTGCAAAAGCATTTCCTCAGGCTCCGAGATAGACAGGGTATGGCTTATCCGTGAAAACGACGGAGAGTATATATCCTCCGACAGCATAGGCTGTCTCCGACTGAACGCACAAAGCTGGCACGACAGCTTTCTCGTGGACAGCAGCGGTGCTCGTCTTATGATACTTAACAGCGGCGTGGGAAATACGGAAAAATCTGCGGCAGTTATCGTTCCCGTCAAGGAAAACGACCGCATTCTGGGCTTCGTTATCGAAGAGATGTCCTTCGATTCGGTGGCGGACTATTTCACAAGCTTTTCCTCTTCGGATATGTACAGCATTATCATCACCGACGAGAACGGGAACATGGTATGCTCCCCCTTCGACGACAGCACCGCTCTCGGGATACTGAACGATACCGAAAACTACTGCGTCAAGCTCTGCGTTGAGAGCAACACGGGCTGGCGCATCTACGCGGCTTCGGAGTACAGCTCCATGAAGGGCTTCCGCGAAAAGACCTTCGGCGAGGAAATGCTGCTCCTCATCTGTCTCCTTGTGATAATGATAATCGTTATCCTCAACGTTGTCCGTCACGAGTGCCGCAATATCCCGCAGATATCCCGCTCCATCGCCGAGATATCCGCCGGGAACTACAACTTCCGCATAAACGCTTCCTCCGACAATGAGATAGGTCTTATCGCAAAATCGGTTGACGAGCTCGCTGAGGAGCTTCAGCATAAGAACGCTATCATCGACGAATATATGAACCTCGACACTCTTACGGGCGTGAAAAACCGCGTAAAGCTCCATGAAGCCATTGACGATTATATCATAAGCCGCGACAAGGAACGTCCGAGATTTGCCCTCGTTTTCATCGACATCGACAATTTCAGGTGGATAAACGAGACTCTCGGTCATAAGTACGGCGATATGGTTCTGAAGGAATTTTCTTCGCGGCTTCAGAACGTTTTCGGAAGAGTATACCGCTTCAGCTCCGATATGTTCGTGATACTCCACGATGTAAACAGCTCCACCGACGAGCTTGAAGCTAAGATAGCCGAGCTGAACGCTAATCTTGAAGCTCCCGTTTCCGCACTTGATTCGGAATTATATATCCGCTGCTCCGAGGGCGCGGCTATTTATCCCGAGGACGGACAGACTCCCTCCGCTCTTCTCCAAAGCGCGGAAATAGCCCTCTCCCGCTCAAAGGAACGCGGAAAGAACCGTCTCAGCTACTACAGCCGAAGCCTCCATAAGAAGATAACCAACAAGGCTGCCATATCTCAGCTGCTGACCCACGCTCTGGACAACAATGAGCTTTACCTGAATTATCAGCCCATAATCTCCACCTCCGACAGAAGCATACACGGCTTTGAGGTGCTGGTCCGCTGGGAATCGGAGGATCTGGGCTTCGTGCCGCCCTCCCGGTTCGTGGAGATAGCCGAGGAAACGGGCGAGATCGTCAATATCGGCATGTGGGTCTTCGAAACGGGCTGCCGCTTCCTCAAACAGATAAACACCTACAACAAGGACATCATCATGTCCATAAACGTCTCCCCCGTTCAGCTGAAAAGCAGGGATTTCATGGATAATATCCGCCGCGTGCTGCAGGTAACAAGTGTTGACCCCGCAAACGTGCAGATAGAGATAACCGAGACCTCGCTGGTGGATTTCGCCGACAAGAGCACAGGCTATATAAATGAAATGCATGAGCTGGGCTTCGGCATCGCCCTTGACGACTTCGGAACGGGATACTCTTCGCTGAACTATCTGAAAAGCTTCCCCATTTCCTGCCTTAAGGTGGACAAGTCCTTCGTGGACAACATTGCAGGCAACGGTGCCGATTACAAGATAACCGACAGCATCATCGACCTGGTGCACTCCATGAACATCAAGACCGTGGCGGAGGGCGTCGAAACACTGGCGCAGTATAACTCCATAGTCAAGCTGAAATGTGACTACATTCAGGGCTTCCTGATGAGCAAGCCCATGGACGAGGCATCTGCGCTGGAATTCGTCAAGATGTACGATACCATGTACAAGCCCGACAACACAAGGCTTATCATCACCGAAAAGCAGCTTGCGGAGGAACGGAAAAACCGCAGCTCCGACGCAATCCATAACTGAATAAAAATACGCCGCCGGCTGTGAGATGATATCTCAGCCGACGGCTTTTCTATTCATATCAATATTCCAGCATAAACATGATTATCCTGTCCGAGGAATACATATTCGTGTAGCTTATCCTGCCCGTGAAGCCCGCTTCGGACATTACTGCCGACAGGTCCGTCCCCGAGGACAGATTCTCTATGACCGTTTCATACAGCTCGTCCGAGGCAAGCTTTATCATATAGCTGTGCCGTTCCTCGGCTGCCGCTCCCTCGCAGCCGTTCTTTATGCAGTTGAGAGCTGCGTCGTAGCTGTCAGCGTACATTCCCTCGTGATAGAAATAGTTCATCACGCTGCCCGTGGCGCGGGGCGGCTCGAAGTAATCATTGTCGATAGTGCGGTTTTCCGCGGCGTCCGCGTCGCTGACAAGGAAATAGTTGTACATCACCGCGTCGGGAAATGCGTCGGTAATTATTTCCGAGGGATGGTCCCATGTCACATCCACATGATACCAGTTCCCGTCCAGCTTCACCATATTCCACATATGGTCGGTGGTGGTCTTTCCCGTGACGATGACATTCTCGATGCCTGCCCGTCCGCAGAGATAGGAAAACGCCTTGGCATAGCCCTCGCAGAGAGCCTTTCCGTCCACCAGCGCGCCGTAGACCGTATTGCAGTACTGTCCGTTCTCGTCGTTTTTGCAGCCCGTTATAAGGGAATCGTGAAACAGCTTGACGATATCATATTCGTCCATATCCGCGGTTATCCTGACCATTATCTTATCCGCAGCCTTTTCGGTCTCGCGGAGCATGGTATTGACCTCTTCGGGGGAGTATTTATAGGAAAATTTTATGTCGAAGCTCTGCGCCGCAATGCTTATCCTGCCTATCTCGCGGCTCCCGATATGGAACATGGCGGGATTTTCGAACCGTATCAGCTCAAGTATGCGGTTATAGAGCTTTCCCGAGCTGTCTATATTGGGTATCTCGGCTGTCTCGTCGCAGTTTTTCATAGCCGTCAGGATAAGGTTATAGATATCCTTTCCGCTTTTGTCCAGCTGCTCATAGCCGTATCGGGTGGTCATTCCCTCGGGAACGGATATATGCTCCGTGTCCACGGGCGAGGAATATTTCCCCTCGTCGATGGGATAGACCGAATTTCCGCTGCCTGTTATCACCTTATATTGTATCTCCTGAGACTCCTCCGCATTACCGCCGCTGTCTGAGCAGCCCGTCAGAACTGCCAGCGCCGTCACGAACGGGAGCAGCCGCATTGTTATTCCTTTGCTCATCTGATACGCCGGTACTCCTCTCGTCAGCTGTAATTCAGGAATATTTTTATGATAAGCGTATCCGAGTTGGTATAGTGGTATACCGAATCGGAGTTTATCTTATTTCCCACAGTCACATTGACACTGTCCACCATGTCAAGGATATTGTTCTGTTTATTGTTTGAGAAGAACGCGTCGATTATCTCCTCGTAGACCTCCGAGGTAGTGCATCTGAACTGCACCACAGGTCTGCCCTCTTCCACAGCCATTGCTGCTTCCTTTGCGAAAAGCTCTCTTGCTCCGCTTACGCTCGAAACCACAAGATCGTTGTACTTATAATACTCCAGATCGTCGGACTCGGCGGCGGGAAGCTCGTGGCTGTTGCCGTCGATGGTGCGGAATTCAAGCATGCGGTCGGTGGAAACGCAGAAATAATCGTAGAATATGGCGGCGGGATAATCCGATTTATTGGGGTCGTCCCATGTCAGGTCGATATGATACCATTTTCCGTCTATTTTCACCATATTCCACATATGCTGCTGAGACTCGCCGAGAACGATATCAGTCTCGATGCCGCAGAGATTGCACAGGTAGGAGAATGCTCTGGAATAGCCCTGACACTGCGCCTTGTTCTTGACGACAGCGCCGTAGGAGTTAGTGACATAGCTGCCCGTGGTGGTGTAATCGCAGAGGGTTATCAGCTTGTCGTGGATATACTTGACTACTTCATAGTCGGACATATCCTTTGTGACGCCCGAGAGTATCTCGTTTGTCTTTTCGTCCATTTCCTGCTTCATGGTATTCACCTGAGACTCGGAATATGCATAGCTGATATTCATGGAGATGATATATCCCGTGGAATTGTCGGTGACATAGCTCATATTCTTGTCGATGTAGAAAAGCCGCACCTCGTCCAGATAGAGGGTCTGATAAGCGATGAACAGGTCGTCGAAGGTGACCTTGTCGGAAAGCTCAAAGGATATCTTGTTCTCGTAATCGAGACATGCTGCCGTGATAACGTCGTACACATACTGCTGGGTAGCCGTCAGCGAATTATAGCTGTAGGTATGCATAGCCTCGTTATTGTTGGTATATTTGCTGGGGATCACCGCATTTCTTGAATCCGCACGCTCCTTGTTGGTGCGCTCGGCGGAAGCCTCGGTCACCGTTGAGGTAGTCTCCGCAGTTGTCGTCGTGACAGAAGTAGTGGTGGTCTCCGATGTCGTAACAGTGGGAGCCGTGGTCACGGAGGACACGGAATAAGGCGACGTGGTCGTCTCTGTGGGACGTTCTGTTGCCGTTGAGGTCGCAGGGTCAAACACCAGCGTATTGGCAGGGTCGGTATTGCGGTAATAATCGGAGATGCCCACATCGGGAAAATCCGACAGATCTACTCCGTACTCATCGCGGGTGGAAGAAAAAGAGGTCGTATATTCCTCGGAAGATGTCTCGGTGGGAGCTATCCCGTATATGTTCCCAAATTCATCGGTATAGGTGGTGGCAAGCTCGGTGCCCGTCATATCGGGATAGGTCTGACCCGACCTTGTCTCCGACTCGGTCGGCGTGGGCGGAGCGGTGGTCTCCAGATAATCGAAGGAGGGATAGACAGTCATGGAGGGCATATCCCCGAAGCTGTCGTCGGGCGTCTTATCGCCGCAGGCAGTCAGAAGAGACAGCTGTGCCGCCAGAAGGACAGCAGTCACCGCCGAAGCCTTATTCTTTTTGAAGTCCATACTAAAACTCCTTTCCGAGCGCAAGCGCCGTATCTGCGGCAGTATCGCAGGATTTATCCGAAGGTTATATGAATGATATGAAGCTCGTCGTTAGTGAACCTGACCATGCCCGACAACCCGTCGGAGCCGTCAAGTCCTGCCCTTTCCAGTGCGGCGGACGCCAGCCGCTTTATATCTCCGAAATCGAACAGCGTGCGGACAGCCGACCTGTAATCCGACTCGGATTCAAAACGCACCTCGGCGTCCTTATGTCCCTCGGAGAGAGCCTTAACGGCCGACTCCTCCAGCATATGAATGCCCTCGGAAGCGCTTTTCGCATAAAAGCCCTCCCGTGCGAAGTAGGTCCTGCTGCCGTCGTAGCATTTCGGATAGGTGAAATACGTATCGTCGCGGAAATGGGTAACTCCGAGGATATCGCTGTCGGGCACGAGCAGATAGTATCTTCTGAGAAAATCCTCGCTGCCGTTTTCAAGAACGGGGTCGTCCCATGTACAGTCAACGTTGTACCATATCCCGTTTAGGGAGACTATGTTCCACGCATGAGTATCCCCCTGCGCATTTGTGCCCGTTACGGTGATGCAGTCTATCCCCGACAGGCCGCAGAGATATTTAAAGGAAAAAGCGTACCCCTCGCACTGGGCATATCCCCTGCAAAGGGCGCTGTATACCGTATAGTTTTCGCCTTCCAGCGAAAACACGCAGTTTCTGACAAGATAGTCATGAAAATAAAGGATCTTTTCGTAATCGGAAAAGCCGGCGGTCTCGTTCATTATCCTGTCGGTGACCTGCCGCAGCTCCTCCTGCATGCGTTCAGCCTCGTCCCTGCCGAAGCGGTATTTCAGCAGCTGGGAGGACTCCCTCGGCGGATAGAACACGCTGTCCAGCCAGAAAAGCCCGGGCTCCTGGTCGTACACCGCAAGAAATATCTTCTTTGCGGTATCCTGATCTATATCGCCCGAATACTCCACCCGTTCGGAAAAGCTCTCCGCCGCCGACTTCAGCTCGTCATACCAACACTTTTCCTCGTCGGAAAGCTGCTCGTAAATATAATTCACGCTGCCGTAAACGGATCCGGGCGCAGTTGTTGCATAGGTTATGACCGTAAGCTCGGCATCCCGAGGCGTATCCTCGGGCTCGCCGCCTATCTGTGTGCATGAGCAGAGCAGCGCCGCAGATATCATCAGCGCCGCCCCGATGGAGAGCCGCCCCAAAGCGGAGCTGCTCCTCCTGCGGTTATTAGCAGATTTGTTCATAGACAGATCATCAATTATAGTTTATCTCTATAGTAACAACACCCGTTGCCTTATAAGACTTGGTAGTATACTTTCCGATACCCTTTACCGACGAGCTCAGGCTCTTTGCATACTTCTGGTATGCGCCGGGAGCAGAGCCGGTGGTAAGCCGGTCGAAGAGCTCCTCGTTTGCGACTCTTATCTGGATAACGTTTTCCTTATTGGCAACAGCCTTCTTGATAAGCTCCTTGATAGCTGCGTCTGCGGAGTCGAGATCCTTGAAATAAAGTCCCTCCTGCACGAAATAGTTATAGGTAGTCTTTGTGCATTTCGGGGGATCGAAGCACTTTACCTTCGCTCCGTTGGAGGCAAAGTAGCAGTTGACATTGAAATGGCTTATATTGTGTATCTGGCTGTCGGGCACGAGGAAGTATGTATGTCTGAGATACCTGTCATCATAGGAGTTGATAGGATCTCCCCATGTAGTATCGATATTGTAATATCCGTCGCCGCAATATACCACGTTCCATGCGTGAGAATCGCCCTCCTCATTGGTGCCCACCACAACGGTGCTTTCCAGCCCGCAGAGGTCGCAGAGATACTGAAAAGCCTTCGCATAGCCTGCGCACTGAAGCTCTCCGCTCTTTGTAAATGCATTGTAGATAGTGGGGTTATAGCCCTCGGAGGAAAGACTGAAGGTGCTGTTCAGCACGATGTATTCATATATTATCTTGAACTTTTCGTAATCGGAGGAAGCTCCGTTTACCCTTGCAACAACAGGCGACGCATTGGCGTCGATCTCCGCCTGCATTTTTTCTGTCTCGGACCTTGTTGCTTTGTAATTCACGGTCAGAACGCTGCCCGAAGCGGAAATGCTCGAGCCGAGCCAGAAAAGCTGCGGCTCCTCGTTATACACGATCTTATACACCTTTACTGCGTCGTTGGAGGAAACACCCTCGGGTATCATGACTGCATTTTCGAAGGTATCCGCCGCCTTGACGATATCGGCATAAAGCTGCTGTTCTGCCGCGCTGAGCTGCTTATAGGAATATCTGTCCTTATATGACTTAGCCGTCGATGGAGCGGGGCTGTTCTCGTCCGAGCCGGTATTGTCATCTATGAATATCTCCGAGGTCTCCTCTGCCGAAGTCTTGGAGGTCGTATTTTTTGTAGTCTTTGCCGCAGTTGTTTCGCTTGTGACGGTGGTCTCGGACACGGGGTTATCTGTCAGATATTCGCTGTGGATATATCCGCCGCCCTTTATCTTATAGAAGCCCGAATCGGTAAGGGCTGCTATCTCTACTCTGTCGCCCTGCTGATACTTGGTGATTATGGTCGAGTTATTGTCCGCAGCCTCTCTGCCCACGCAGTCAACGGCTATATACATGGTACCGGAGCTGTTTGTCTCGGACCAGCTGCGGGATATGGTCGTTTCCTCGGTCTCGGAGAGCTCGGTATCGGTATCGCTTTCATCGCTCATATCGGAAGTGTCCGTGTCCGTCTCCGACTCCTCGGTCTCGCTTTCGGAGCTTTCGGAAAACGTTTCCGTTTCGCTGACCGAAGTGACCGCAGTTGTAGTTTCCGTCTCCGTCTCGGAGGATACCGTCGTTGTTTCGGCAACTGCCGCAAAGCTTTCGCTTGTCTCCGATACAACAGGTTCCTCGCTGACATTGCTGCAGCCTCCCGCCGCAACAGTAAGAGTGATAACGACCGCCGCTATCCTGCCCAGTCTTCTTTTATCCATTATATATCTATCCTTTCTCAGTATTGACAGTACTTAGTACTTAGTACTTAGTACCTAGTACTTAGTTCATAGTTCTTAGTACTTAGTACCTAGTACTTAGTTCATAGTACTTAGTACTTAGTACTTAGTTCATAGTACTTAGTTCATAGTTCTTAGTTCATAGTTCTTAGTTTGAAATCCTTAGTACTAAGTACTATGTACTAGGTACTAAGTACTAAGTACTAGGTACCACTTCCGCTTTCAGACGTTCTATGCGCATATCCTCCGTTACAAGAGCCGTAAGTCTGATATTTTTATACATTACCGACGGCATTTCTCCGTCCTCGGGGATATAGCCTAAAAGGTCGATGAACATTCCGCTCATGGTATCGTAATCGCTGTCCTCGGGGACCGATACGCCCAGTTCTCCCAGTATCTCCTCGGGATTTGCCGTTCCGCTGACGGTGTATTCATTTTCGGATATCTTGATGATATCCTCGGTCTCGTTGTCGTATTCGTCCTGAATATTGCCCATGACCGACTCAACGATATCCTCCAGCGAAACGATGCCTGCCGTTCCGCCGTATTCGTCCACTATCACGGCAAGCTGATTTTTCTCGGCTGTCATGCGCTTGAAGAGAGTCCCGCACATTCCCGACTCGGGGAAGAATATAGCGTCCCTGACAAAGTCCTTGATAAGCATTGAATCCGCACTGTCGCCGCAGACAAGGCAGAGCAGATCCTTTACGCAGATTATCCCCACGATATGGTCGATGGAATCCTTATAGACGGGTATTCTCGAAAAGCCCGTATTCATGGCAAGATATACCAGCTCCGAAACGCCCGAATCTACAGATATAGCGGAGATCTCCGTCCTGTGAGTCATAATGTCCGACACCGGCAGGTCTCCGAATTCGAAAACGTTGTTTATCATTTCCTTTTGAGATTCCTCGATAACGCCGTTTTCGTTTCCCGCGTCCACCATCATAAGTATGTCCTCTTCGGTGACGAGCTCCTTTTCCGCGGCGGGGTCTATCCCGAAAAGGGAGGACACCCCGATTATTATCTTCTCGGACAGGAGAGTAACAGGAGCCAGAGCGATAACTGCGCCGTGGATAAAGGCGGAGCAGTTCTTGGCTGTTTTTTCCGAGCCCTTGTTTTTGCCGAGAGCGGTTATCCTGCGGGGGATGCCGTCGGTAAACGCAGTCAGGAACAGCACCAGAAGCACCGATACTATCACCACAGCCAGAGCCTTCAGCCCCAGCACTGCCCAGAAGGACTGTGCTCCCGTCTGTCGGATGAGCAGGTCCCGCAGGGGGGGATAAAAATACAGCACTGCCGTAAACGCCGAAAGCGCCGCCGTAAGTATACGAATGGCGGAGAACGCCGTCATCATGCGCAGGGGCTTATTCAGCAGACGGTAAACCACCCGTTCCTTTTTATCGCCGCTGTTCTTATAGCTTTTTACCTTTGCGTCCGAAATTTCGGTAAGCGCCGTTTCGCATACCGTGAAACAGCACCTGATAAATGCCACTGTCAGAAACAAAATTACTCCGAAGAGCATACTACTCCCGTCGGAATCCATACAAGACTTCCTTTCCGAATACAGCCGATATCACGGCTGATATGAATTTGATATTGTTATACGGACAGGCTAAAGCAAGCTTTCCTGCCCGAAATACATAAATACACACTATAATTATATCTTATCGGAAATGCTTTGTCAACAAATCAATAAGACAAAACAATAGTGTAATTTGGCCCGTAAATTGTGGAATATGACGTATACTTAATTCATATTTGACAATTGATAATTGATAATTATTATTATTACTCGTTCCATACAAAAATTACATAAAAAAATTTACCGAATTTACTTGTCAAACAGGGAAAAATAATGTATAATAATATAGTATTGCGGAAATGACCGTTTCCGCTCAATTCTCTTCCGATAGGGGGTCAGACGCATATGAATAACGAAAAGGATACCGCTGCCGAAAACGAGGACATCGAATTTCAGAAAAGAGACTATCAGGGCGAGATCGCCGAGATACTGAACAGCGACCTTCCGCCCGAAGAAATACGCGACAGACTGGACGATTATCACGATAACGATATTGCGTCCGTGATCGAGGAGCTGTCCCCCAAAAAACGCCGAAGTCTTTACACTATCCTCGGCATTGACCGCATCTCCGATATCCTGACCTACGTTGACGATGTTGACATTTATATCGACGAGCTGGATAACGGGCTTGCCGCAAAGATAATCGGAAAAATGGACGCCGACGAGGCTACCCGCGTCCTCGACGAGCTGTCCGACGAAAAGCGTGCCGCCGTTGCCGCTCTTCTCGATGACGAGACTAAGCGTGAGATACGCCTTATCGACTCCTACAGCGACGACTGCATCGGTAGCCGCATGACTACCAATTTCGTCACCGTGCGGCGTTCCATGACCATAAAACAGGCAATGACCTCCCTCATAAGACAGGCTGCCGACAACGACAACATCACCACTATCTACGCCATAAACGACGACGGCACCTTCTGCGGAGCCATTGAGCTGCGCGACCTTATCGTTGCCCGCGCGGGAATGTCCCTTGAAGATATCATCGCCACATCATACCCCTTCCTGTACGCAGGCGAGGAGATAGAAGAATGCATCGAAGACCTTAAGGACTACTCCGAGGACTCTATCCCCGTACTTGATTCCGACAACCATGTTATCGGCGTAATCACTGCGACGGACATCGTCGAAGTTGTAGACACACAGATGGGCGAGGACTACGCCATGCTGGCAGGTCTGACCGAGGAAACGGATATCGACGAGACCGTCCTAACAGGCGCAAAAAAACGTATCCCCTGGCTCATTATCCTTCTGGGACTTTCGCTTATCGTTTCCACGGTGGTGGGAGCCTTTGAACGGGTCATTTCGGGACTTACCATAATAGTCAGCTTCCAGTCGGTCATCCTCGGAATGTCGGGAAACGTCGGCACTCAGTCCCTGGGAGTTACTCTCCGCGTGCTTATCAGCGAGGAGGATATGTCCCTTAAGGAAAAGCTTTCCCTCATATTCAAGGAGGCACGCATAGGTCTGACAAACGGCTTTGTGCTGGGACTTGCCTCCACTGCCGTTATCGGACTGTATATATT
Organism: Oscillospiraceae bacterium; assembly: GCA_022768245.1. Taxonomy (GTDB): domain Bacteria; phylum Bacillota; class Clostridia; order Oscillospirales; family Ruminococcaceae; genus RGIG4694. Next base: position 42,206 of record JALEMR010000088.1, on the reverse strand, counting down.
CTGCGCACGGGGACTCCCCTTCGCCGATTCGTTCCTGATATCGGGCTGCGTGGGGCTTTCCCTCATGGCTGCGATGTTCATATCGGGTGCCGTGGGAACGGCTATCCCCATTATCCTGAAAAGCCTAAAATTCGACCCCGCAGTGGCTTCGGGGCCGCTTATCACCACCTGCAACGATCTGGTGGCGGTCACCGTCTACTACGGACTGGCATGGCTGCTCCTTATCGGAGTGTTCGATCTAAGCTATTGATTTCCCGGAGGAATTCTCACTATGAACGACTTTACCTATTTAAATCCTACTAAGATAATCTTTGGAAAAAACACCGATCCGCAGATAGGCTCGGAATGTGCAAAATACGGAAAGACCCTGATAGTATACGGCGGCGGCTCGGCGGAGCGGTCGGGTCTGCTCGGGAGAGTGAGGAAGTCCCTCTCCGACGCAGGCTGCGAATACACCGAGATAGGCGGCGTAAAGCCCAATCCCCGCCTTGATTTCGTGTATAAATGCATTGATATCATCCGCCGTGAAGATGTGAAGCTCATACTTGCAGTAGGCGGCGGCTCTGTTATCGACACCGCAAAGGCAGCCTCTACGGGTGCTCTCTATGACGGCGATGTCTGGGACTTCTTCATGAAAAAAGCGTCTCCCACAGCGCACCTTCCCGTGGGAACAGTGCTGACCATTCCCGCCGCAGGCTCGGAAAGCTCACCCTCGTCGGTCATCACCAAGGAGGATACCAACGACAAGCGTGGCTGCTCCACGCCTATGCACTATCCCGTGTTCTCGGTGATAAATCCCGAGAATACATACGGACTGTCCGCATATCAGCTGGGCTGCGGCGCTTCGGATATGCTGGCTCATCTTATGGAGAGATATTTCGTCAACACCGCCTGCTGTGATGTTACCGACAGGCTTATCGAGGGCACTGCCCGCTCAATAATAAAATATGCTCCGAAGACTATCGCAGAACCCGATAACTACGACTATCGGGCTGAAATACTGCTGGCAGGGACTATCGCCCACAACGGCTCCCTTGACATAGGAAGAGGCGGCGACTGGGCATGTCACCAGATAGAACATCAGCTTTCCGCTTACTACGACATCGCCCACGGCGCAGGACTTGCAGTCATATTCCCCGCATGGATGGAGTACGTCAGCAGAAAAAATCCCGCAAAGCTGATACAGTTCGGCAGACGGGTATTCGACATCTCCGCCGCCGACGAGAGCATTATGATAAGCCTGCTTATCCGCCATATGAGGGAGTTTTACGCGTCCATTGGCATGCCCTCCACGCTGACGGAGCTTGGCATAGGGACGGAGATATTCTCCGAAATGGCAGACAAGGCATGCGCATGCAAGAATTATAATCTCGGCAGCTATCTGCATCTCGACCCTGCAGATGTGGAGGAGATTTACAGGCTTGCGCTGTGATTTTATTGTCAAGTTTGGAATTTTCAGACAAAATTTTTATCACAATATTGTATAAAATATAGATTTTCAGTAAACATATTGCAAAACATGACATTTTATGCTACACTGTTATTGCTGTTTCAAACAGCGCATGATTTTTTATTTATGGAGGACAAAAATGAAACATTCGCTCAAAAAAGTATTATCCCTTATCGTAACGCTGGCAATGGCGCTTACTGTATTATCGGCGTTTTCGATAGCTGCATCTGCGGAGGAATATGTAGATGTAGGCGGCAATGATCAAACTGTGTTTGACAAATCCGGCGCAAAAAAAATGAAAAGCGGAGAAACATATAAGGGTAATTCCGGTCAGACAGCTCTCAGCTGGTATAAGATAACGCCAAGCAAAAGCGGAACTCTCAAGATAGACTACACCACAAAGGGTGACAACACTAATCTCTATCTGCTTGACAAAAATGGAGATTATGTCAACCGCACTAATATTTCGGTTTACAACGGTAGTCTTTATGACACAAGCACACATCATATAATTGCATATCCCGATAATAAAAAATTTTCCGCACAGCTTACCTTTAAAGTTAAAAAGGAAACCTATTATCTTGTTATCTGCCCCGGCTGGCAGGATCTTAGCAATGGCGGAGAATTTACCCTCAAAGCGACCTTCCCCAGCGAAACCGTTCAAGAGGATACTGCCGATGTTTCCGGCACAACAGGAGATATCTTATATCTTTCCACAGCCATCGAAGAGGGCGATACCTTAAAGCTTACAGCTGTGACCGCAAGCAGCGGTTCAAAGGTCACCTACTCATCTTCGGACAAGAGTATCGTTTCTGTAGACTCAAACGGCAAGATAAAAGCTAAAAAGGCAGGAACAGCATATATAACCATTAAGAGCGGCAAAACCGTTATCAAAATAAAAGTCACTGTTATAGGCGACTGATGTCCCGAAAAAATACTGCCGTCCCGATATTTTCGGGACGGCGGTTTTTTTACTTTATTTGCTGTGCTTCATTCTGAACTGCTTCGGAGTAATGCCGTTAAGTCTGCGGAAGGTCTTTATCATATGGCTGCAGTCGGAAAAGCCCGTTTCCTGACTGATATAATTTAAGTCGTGGTTGGTGAACAGCAGCAGGTCCTCCGCCTTGCACACGCGGATATGCTCTATGTACTCATGGCAGGACTGACCGTACAGTATCTTGAACTGCTTTGCGAAATTCGAATAGCTCATGCCGCACAGCTCCGCAAGATGTGCTACAGTAAGGCTCTCCGACGAATGAGCGTCGATATACTCCGTGACCGAGCGTATCGTCTGCTCGTCCTCGGTCTCCGCCTCGGTGATATTGTCGGTGGAAAAGCCCGCCTTCTGCCAGTATCGCAGTATATCCAGCATTAGTATGCACAGATGGGAATGCATCATCAGGTCGTAGCCGTAGCCCATATGCTCCATTTCCCAGATAAGACGGTACAATATGCCGCGTATGCGCTCATGCTCGTAGGTATCCGCAGGAAATACCGATACGCACCGCTCGTCGTTCCTTGCGGCGCGGAAAATGGTCCGCAGCTTCGGCGAGTAGCTGTTGGATATCACAAGACGGCTTATATCGAACTGCACCACGCTGCATTTCAGCAGCGCCCCCGTCGGGTTCGCATTATCCACCGAATGTACCGCTTCGGGATGAAACAGTATCAGGTCGTTTTCGTGGGCGATATATTCCTTTCCGTCAATGATGATATCCGCAGAGCCCTCCAGCACGTACATTATCTCCGCATAATAATGCCAGTGAGGACGTATGGGAAAGGGCTCCCTGTCCGAAAGACAGTAGAACGCATAGTACGGGTGATTGAGGATATCCCCGTATTCAAACAGCTTTGGCATTATATTTCCCCCTTATATATTTTCCGTATCATTTCCATATCAAGGCTCTTCCGCACAGCGTCCGCAAGAATGTCATACTGCCGCTCCTTATATTCCCTGCGGCTGATATACTCTCCCGCAGATAAGCCCTTGCGGCGGAAAAGCTCGCTTATTACGGCATGTGACACCTCTGCACTGTCAAATATCCCGTGGAGATAGCTGCCGTATATGCCTTTTTTATAGGCTCCGTCCGCTCGTCCATCGGATAATCTCATCAGCGGCGCTTCATTGGAAAATGTCTCTCCCATGTGTATCTCATAGCCCTCCGCATGAGCTCCCCGAAGCTCGGGGAAATCCTCGCACTGCGCCGATATCACGCCTGTTATGCGGGTGCGGGTCTTTTCGGTGCGGAACACCGTTTCGGTGTCAAGCAGCTCCATTCCGCGGATCTCCCCGCCGCCCTCGGTATTCCCGGGGTCGGATATTTTTTTGCCCAGCATCTGATAGCCCCCGCATATGCCGAAAACAGGCGTTCCCGCAGCACTGCGCTTCTTTATCAGCCCTTCAAAGCCGCTTTCCCGCAGCCACTTCATATCGGATATGGTGTTCTTCGTCCCGGGAATTACTATCATATCGGGCTCACTCAGCTCCGAGGGTCTTTCCGCATATCTGACCGATACTCCCTCATACTGCGCAAGAGCGTCAAGGTCGGTGAAGTTCGATATCCTCGGGAGCTTTATCGCCGCGATGTCGATAATGTCTGCCGTCCTGCGGCAGAGCTTGTCGGACAGGCTGTCCTCGTCGTCGATATCGCACTCTATATACGGCACCACTCCCACAACGGGCAAGCCGCTTTTTTCCTCCAGTATCCTGACACCGTTGTCGAAAAGGCGGCGGTCTCCGCGGAATTTGTTGACGATAAGTCCCTTTATCCGTCTGCGCTCCTCCTCTTCAAGAAGCTTTACAGTTCCGATAAGCTGCGCAAACACGCCTCCTCGGTCGATGTCTCCCACCAGCAGCACGGACGCATTTGTCAGCTCCGCCAAGCCCATATTGACGATGTCGTCCTTTTTCAGATTCAGCTCCGCAGGACTTCCCGCGCCCTCTATCACGATAATATCCGCCTGCTCGGACAGCTTGTCATAAGCCGCCATTATCTCGGGAATGAGGGACTTTCTGTATCGGAAATACTCGGCGGCGCGCATATTTCCCCGCACCTCGCCGTTCACGATGACCTGCGAGCCCGTATCTCCCGTGGGCTTTAACAGCACGGGATTCATCAGCGCCGACGGCTCCACGCCCGCAGCTTCCGCCTGCATAGCCTGTGCCCGTCCCATTTCAAGCCCCTCGCGGGTGATATAGGAATTAAGCGCCATATTCTGCGATTTAAAGGGCACCGCCCGCAGTCCGTCCTGTCTGAAAATGCGGCATAGCGCGGCGCACAGCAGACTTTTCCCCACGTTTGACATGGTCCCCTGCAGCATTATTGCCTTTGCCATAGCTTACTCCTTTTGCGTTCTCGCGATGATGTTCCCTATTGCGCGTATCAGCGCGGCGTTTTCCTCATGAGTCCTTACCGCTGTGCGGAAATATGTCCCGTCCAGTCCGCGGAAATTCTCGCAGCTTCTGACGGCTATGCCCTCTTCGAGCAGCAGCCTGTCTAACGGCAATGCGCTTCGAAAAAGTATGAAATTCGCTTCGGAGGGATATACCGTAAAGCCCATATTTTCAAGGGAGCAGGTCAGATATTCCCTTTCCATGCGGACAAGCCGCACCGTCTCCGAAACATAGCCCTTTTCCGAAAGCGCAGCTTCTCCCGCAAGCTGCGCAGGGACGGACACGCTCCAGCACTGCCCCGTTTCGCGGAGCCTTTCGGCAAGGGATATATCTCCGCAGAGCACATACCCCAGCCGCAGTCCTGCCATTGCATACAGCTTGGTGAAGGCTTTCAGCACAATTGCTCCCGCTTTCGGCTTGAAGGAATATTCCCCGCCCCCGCAGACAAAGCCCATAAAGCACTCGTCAATTACGAGCAGGATATCCTTCCTGCGGCATTCTTCGTATATCTTATCCATAAGAGGCGGCTTTATCACCGCTCCCGTGGGATTGTTGGGACTGCACAGGAAAAGCATGCTGATTTCCTCGGAAATATTATCGAGGATACGCTCCGTTACCGCGAAATTATCCTCTTCATGCAGTTCATGGAATACTATCTCACAGCCTGTTTCCGTCAGTGCCTTTTCGTATTCGGAAAATGTGGGCGAGATAAGCAGCGCACGCCGCGGCTTCACGGCATGGACAAGACGGTATATCAGGTCTGCCGCGCCGTTTCCGCAGACGATATTCTCCGCAGGGATATTCTCCGCTTCGGAGAGCTTTCCCACCAATTCCCTGCATTCGGGGTCGGGATATGCCGAAAACTTATCAATATTCTCCGCAAGGGCACGCTTTACTCCCTCGGGCATTCCAAGGGGAGCGATATTCACCGAAAAATCATATATGATATCGGGGGAATGATTTCCTCCGTGTTCGTAACGTTTCATAGCCTTGCCTTTCAGAGCAGGGGTATCACCCGCAGCAGTATCATATAAAATACAGTCCCGCCCGCTATCGACAGCAGCATGGACGCCGCCACAAATTCCAGCGAGCCGCCGTAAATGCACAGCGCCATAAGGGTCGGATACAAAAACCCGAACCCCAGCGAATGCATATAAAGCCCGTATGTAAAGCCTAAAAATAAAAATCCTGCCATAATAGGCAGAGTATGCGGAAAAGCAGCCTTCAAAGCTGCCTTACTCGCAGATAATTGATGCATCGATCATTCTTCCTTTAAGTGAATTACTGTTTACAAGTTATCGGTCGTTCAGCTGACAGCTGACCGTCAGCCGAACGACCCTTCACTATTCACTATTCACTTTTTCAAAGCTTCTTCCAGACGGTCGATGACCGTATTCATCACCTTGATACGCGCATAGAGCTTATCGTTGCTCTCCACTATAGTCCACGGAGCATACACCGTAGAGGTCTTTTCCAGCATTTCATTGACTGCGGTCTCGTACAGATCCCACTTTTCGCGGTTGCGCCAGTCCTCGTCGGTTATCTTCCACTGCTTCTCGGGGTTTTCCATGCGCTCGTTGAAGCGTTTCAGCTGCTCGTCCTTGTCTATCTGCATCCAGAATTTGATAAGGATAACGCCCGAACGGGTCAGCTCACGCTCAAACTCGTCTATCTCACGGTACGCCATTGCACATCTTGCTTCGGGAGTAAGTCCCTCCAGCTTCTCCACCATGACCCGTCCGTACCAGGTGCGGTCGAATATGGTGATATGTCCCGTTTTGGGCAGCTTCCGCCAGAACCGCCACAGATAATGACGGTTCAGCTCATACTTTTCGGGAGCCGCAACGGGCACAGCTTCATAGCCGCGGGGATCGAATGCCGCTCCCAGACGCTTTATGGCGCCGCCCTTTCCCGCAGCGTCCCAGCCCTCGAAGGCTATGACTACGGGTATCTTTTTCTTATATATCTTGCCGTGGAGCTTGGCAAGCTGCTTCTGACATTTTTTCAGCTCTTCGGGATATTTCGACGGCTTTAATACCTTATTCTCCAGCGGCACCTCCGACAGAAGCGGAGTCTTCTGCATGGGGAACATGGTGGTCACGTCCGCAGGGATAGGATAGTGAGGCTCGGAGTTGACTGCATTGGTTATCTGGCTCACCAGGATATTGAACAGCTGAAAGCGGGTGAACTGCTTGTCGGTGGTGTCGATGACACGCCAGTGACAGTATTCGGTATCGGTGCGCTTGAGCATATCGTCGAACTGCTTATAATAGGTATCGTAGTTCTTGTTGCGCATTTTATCGGTATCGGTAACGCGCCATTTGGTGGAGTTGTCCTCGCGGAGCTTGATAAAGCGGCGCTTCTGCTCCTGGCGGGAGATATGCAGGAACAGCTTGATGATAAGATAGCCGTCGTCGGTGAGCTGACGCTCAAACACATTTACGGATTCGATGCGCCTGTCATACTCCTCCTCGGAGATACCCTCCTCAAGCCTTGCGATAGCAAGCTCCTGGTACCAGCTTCGGTCCATTATCGCCATTTTGCCCTTGGCGGGGATATTCTCCCAGAAGCGCTTCATCAGCGGATAGCGCCTGTCCGTCTCGGTGCCGGGCAGCGTGGAATAGACATTGAAGAAACGCGGGTCCAGCATCTTGATGATATCCGCGATAAGAGAGCCCTTTCCCGAAGCGCCCCAGCCCTCGAATACTATTATTACGGGGAGATTTTTTTCCTTCATTTTCAGCTGAAGCTTTGACAGATTCTGCTGAAGGCTTTTGGTCATATCCTTATAATCGATACGGGAACCGTTATCGGAGATAGCTTTTTCCAGCATGGCATTTACCGTCCTTTCATTTTGAAGCGCCTTTCCGCCTTTTTATATATTATACCATAATTATATGTATTTTGCAACAGTTTTTTCAGAACTTGTCTTAACAATAAAAGTTGTAAATTTTTCTGAAATTCCCCCAAAGCTATTGACTTTTTGATAATATTGTCGTATTATTTATATTGAGTATTTATGTATAGGAATATGATACTTCATTATTTTTTACTTCTATGAGGTGATGATAGGGTTGAACGAAAAGATCAGGCTTTATGGTTTTAATAACCTGACCAAAACTCTCAGCTTTAATATATATGATATATGCTATGCAAAGAGTCAGCGCGAACAGCAGGACTATATTAAATATATCAACGAACAGTACAACTCCGAACGTCTGACTAAGATACTCTGCGACGTTACGGAGATGATAGGCGCTCATGTGCTGAACATCTCAAAGCAGGACTACGAGCCCCAGGGCGCTTCCGTAACCCTCCTTATCTCCGAGGAGCACCTCGACAGGGAGGACATCGACGAGTCCTGCAATATGCGCACCGCTCATGAAGAGGTCACCAAGCCCGTTATCGACAAGCAGAGCATTGCGGGACATCTGGATAAAAGTCATCTGACCGTGCATACCTATCCCGAGTTTCACCCCTCCAATGCGGTGACTACCTTCCGCGTGGACATCGACGTTTCCACCTGCGGACAGATAACTCCGCTGAAATGCCTTGATTATCTTATCGGAAGCTTTGACTCGGATATCATTACCATCGACTACCGCGTAAGAGGCTTCACCCGCGACGCGGCAGGCAAAAAGCTCTTCATCGACCACGATATCACGTCCATTCAGGACTACATCGCCAAGGAGACCATAGACCGCTACGACGCGATAGACGTCAACGTATACCAATCCAACATCTTCCACACCAAAATGATAATCAAGGAGATAGTTCTCCAGAATTACCTCTTCAACACCGATACCTACGAGCTTGCGCCCAAGCGCAGACTTGAAATAAACGACCTTATCAGACGGGAAATGCTGGAGATCTTCCACGGACAGAATATATACGACCTGGACAGAAAGGATTAACAGCATTCAAGCTTACAGTGAACAGTTAACTGTCAACCTCCGGGATGGTGATTTTATTATGATGGACCAAAATGACGCGCCTATATATGAGGCTCTTCTTCGGTATCGGGACGAGCGCATCGTTCCCTTTGACGTTCCGGGCCACAAGCACGGCAAGGGCAACCCCGAGCTGACCGCTTTCCTCGGACGTACCTGCATGGAGGTGGACGTTAACTCCATGAAGCCTCTCGATAACCTTATCCACCCCGTTTCCGTCATCAGAGATGCGGAAATGCTGGCGGCGGAGGCCTTCGGCGCACGTCACTGCTTCTTTATGATAAACGGCGGCTCCTCCGCTGTGCAGGCGATGATAATGTCAGTCTGCAAGGAGGGCGACAAGATAATCCTCCCCAGGAACGTCCACAAGAGCGCTATCAACGCTCTTGTTGTCAGCGGGATAGTCCCCGTTTACGTTGACCCGGGCGTTAATCCAAAGCTCGGTATCCCTCTCGGAATGAGCGTGGATAATGTAAGAAAAGCTATCGAAGCAAATCCCGAAGCAAAGGCTGTTATGGTGAATAACCCCACCTATTACGGTGTTTGCGCCGATCTTAAGGGCATAGTTGAGCTTGCTCACAGCCACGGCATGGCTGTACTTGCCGACGAGGCTCACGGGACTCATCTCTACTTCGGCGAAAACATGCCCATAAACGCAATGGCGGCAGGCGCCGACTTTGCGGCGGTATCTATGCACAAGACAGGCGGCTCCCTCACGCAGAGCGCCTTTCTTCTTGTGGGACAAAATGCGGCTGTCACCGAGGGGCATGTCCGCGCGGTGATAAATCTCACCCAGACCACAAGCGCTTCCTATCTGCTCCTTGCTTCCCTTGACATCTCGCGGCGGAATCTTGCCACAAGAGGCAGGGAAATGTGCCGCAAGATGCTGGAATCGGTGGAGTACGCCCGCGAGGAGATAAACAAGATAGGCGGCTACTACGCCTATGCGGACGAGCTTGCAGATACTCCCGACTTCTACGCCTTCGACCGCACCAAGCTTTCAATATATACCCGCGATATCGGACTTGCAGGCATCGAGGTATACGATATCCTCCGCGACAGCTACGATATCCAGATAGAATTCGGCGATATAGGAAATATCCTCGCCATAATAACCGCAGGCGACAGGTGGAAGGATATCGAACGCCTTGTTTCCGCGCTTTCCGAGATAAAGCGCCGCTTCTCTAAGGACAAGGCGGGACTTTTCGACCATGAATATATAAATCCCACCGTGAAGATATCCCCTCACGACGCATTCTACAGCGAACAGGAATCCGTTCCTATCGGCGGCAGCGCAGGGCGTATCAGCGGTGAATCGGTGATGTGCTATCCTCCGGGTATCCCCATAATCGCCCCCGGCGAGCTTATCACGCCCGAAATTATCGCCTACATTTCCTACTGCAAGGAAAAGGGCTGCTTTATGACGGGTACGGAAGATCTGGAGCTTAACTTCATTCGTGTGATAAAATAAGGAGGATACCCCATATGGAATTATGGTTTACGGAATTTCATTCCAACGACGCGAAAATGTCCATAAGAGTGGATAAGCACCTCCACTCCGAACAGAGCGAATATCAGCGGATAGACGTGTTCGAAAGCCCCGAGTTCGGACGCTTTCTCACCCTTGACGGGCTGATGATGCTCACCGAAAAGGACGAGTTCATGTATCATGAGATGATCGTTCATGTGCCCATGGCGGCAGCTCCCGACGTGAAGAATGTTCTCGTTATCGGCGCGGGCGACGGCGGTACTATCCGCGAGCTTTGCCGCTACGACACCATTGAACACATCGACATGGCGGAGATAGACGGACGGGTCATCGACGTATGCAGGGAATTTTTCCCGAGCACGACCTGTACTCTGGACGACCCGAGAGTGCATATCCATGTTGAGGACGGACTGAAATACGTCCGCAGCAAGGAGAATTTCTACGACCTCATCATCGTGGACAGCACCGACCCCTTCGGTCCCGGCGAGGGACTTTTCACCAGTGAATTCTACGGCAACTGCTGCAAGGCGCTGACCGAGAACGGCGTGCTGGTCAATCAGCACGAATCGCCGTACTACGCGGACGACGCGAAGGCAATGCAGAGAGCCCACAGGCGCATAAGAGAATTTTTCCCCATCTGCGGAGTATATCAGTTCCACATTCCCACATATCCGTCGGGGCACTGGCTGTTCGGATTTGCTTCCAAGACGGTAGACCCGCTGAAATTCGACGCAGAGCGCTGGAACAGTCTGGGCATAAAGACGAGGTACTATAATACCGATCTTCATAGAGGAAGCTTTGCGATACCGAACTATGTAAAAGAGCTGCTGGCGAAAAGTTAGTGAAGAGTGAAAAGTGAATAGTACTTAGCAAATAGCGATTAGCCATTAGCAATTAGCAATGAAGGTGCGAGGCTGAGAGTAACCGCGCCTAAGCAGTAACCCGGCAATAAAAAGTTCGCCAGCCTTTCAAGGCTGCGAGTTTCCAAAGGGCGGAGTCCTTTGGTCGCCGCGCGCACGCGGCGAAACACCCCGCGGGTTGGGGTTTTCAGCTTAGGTTACAGCTGCCCGCAAAGGTTTCCGAAAGTCGAAAGGGCGAACATCAATAAAGCGCCGCCCGCTGAAAAACGCGGAAGGCTGCAAGCGAACAGCAAACAAATACGACAAGTAAGAAAAATCCGGGCGGCGCAGCATTTGACAGCGGAGCGAATCAAATGCGCGGAGCGGAGCTCCGCCGAAAACGAACCGTGAATAATCGGTAAATCTCAAAGCCATTTCACGAACACGGCAGAACAAATCCGACCCTCCCGCACATAAATCAACCCCCAAGAAAGGTATAGATCATGTAATATGGAAAACGAAAAGAATGTATTCATAGGCTGCGACAGCGATTACGACAGCGCAGGTATCGTCATATTCGGAGCACCCTTTGACAGCACTACATCATACCGTCCCGGAACACGCTTTGGCAGCAGCGCTATCCGCAGGGAAAGCTTCGGCATCGAGACCTATTCCCTTAAACAGGACAAAGACCTTACCGACTACAATATCTTCGACAGCGGCGATATTGAGCTTTGCTTCGGCTCCCCCGAGCGTGCTCTCGACGACATCGAGGAACGCGCTGCGGAGATCCTCCGCGACGGAAAGCTTCCCTTTATGCTGGGCGGCGAACATCTTGTCACTCTAGGCGCAGTCCGTGCTGTCAAGAAAAAATATGACGACCTGTACATCATCCAGCTGGACGCTCATGCCGATCTCCGCGACGATTATCTCGGTCAGAAGCTCTCCCACGCCTGCGTTATGCGGCGCTGCCACGAGCTTGTGGGCGACGGTCATATCTTCCAGTTCGGCATAAGAAGCGGCGACAGGGACGAATTTGTCTTCGCAAAGGATCACACCATAATGAACCCCCACTCCCTTGACGGAATGGAAAAGCTTGCCGATACTCTCGCAGGGAAAAACGTCTACCTCACCATTGACATGGACGTTATCGACCCCTCCGAGTTCCCGGGAACAGGCACTCCCGAGGCGGGCGGCGTATCATACAATACACTCCTTGACGCACTTTTTACACTCAAAGGACTTAACATAACGGGAATAGATATCAACGAACTCTCTCCCCATTACGATCCGAGCGGCAGATCCACCGCTCTCGCATGCAAGCTGCTGCGTGAGCTGCTCCTTATGCTGCAGAAGTGATCCTTTGAAAGGAATATAAAAACTGTGATTACCGAAAAAGAGAAAATAATTGAAACCGTAAACACCGAATCCGCAGAAACCGCCGAAACAACCGATACTGCTGTCACGGAGGAAAAGCATTCCTCCGAAAACAGCTTCGATACGGGGCTTGCCGCTTATAAGTCAATTTATGCGGAATTTGTGAAATGGCTCGCTGTTGCGATAATCGTCGGGATATTCGTCGGCATCGCAGGCGCTGCGTTTCACCATGCACTCGACTTTGCCACCGAATTTCGCACCGAACACCCCATTATAATGCTGGGACTTCCCCTGGCAGGTCTTATCATCGTTTTTCTGTACAACATCTGCGGCATGAAGGACGACAAGGGCACCAACAGCGTTATCCTCGAAGCAAGAGGAAACAAGAACGTTTCCATTCTGCTCGCTCCGCTGATATTTACCGCGACCTTCCTCACCCACCTATGCGGAGGCTCCGCAGGACGTGAGGGCGCCGCTTTGCAGATGGGCGCAAGCCTTGCTTCTCCGCTGAGAAAGCTCTTAAAGCTTGACCCCAAGGACAGCGCAGAGCTTGCTATGTGCGGCATGGCTGCGGGATTTTCCGCACTGTTCGGCACTCCGATCGCAGCGGCTGTTTTTGCCATGGAGGTCACTATAGTCGGCGCTGCGCAGTATACGGCTATTGTGCCATGTATCCTGTCTGCGGTAACCGCGACCATTACCGCAGGTATCTTCGGCGTAACGCCTACCGCATTTAATGTGCTGAATGTACCCGCCTTCTCCGAAAACGGAGCGGTAACTCTCCTTAAGGTGCTGCTGCTGGGCATTCTCTGCGCACTTGTCAGCATTCTTTTCTGCGAGGCTATGCATATTGCGGGAAAGCTTTACCAAAAATATATTAAAAACCCCTATCTGCGCGTGCTGGCGGGCTCGGCAATCGTACTGCTGCTGACCCTTATCCTCGGCACCTACGACTACAACGGCGCAGGCGTGAACGTTATCGAAAGAGCATTTGCGGGAGAAGCCTTCCCACTTGCTTTTCTTATCAAGATATTACTGACTGCCCTTACTCTCGGCGCAGGCTTCAAGGGCGGAGAAATAGTCCCCTCGTTTTTCGTGGGAGCTACTCTCGGCTGCGCGGCTTCGCACCTTATCGGACTTGACCCCTCCTTCGGTGCGGCTGTGGGACTGCTTGCCGTGTTCTGCGGCGTTACCAACTGCCCCCTTGCCACCATTATCCTCGGCATAGAGCTTTTCGGCGCACAGGGACTGGTGTTCTACGCGGCGGCAATTGCTGTCAGCTACATGCTTTCGGGCTATCAGGGACTTTACAGCGCACAGGTTTTCTATCTGTCGAAGAGCCGCCTGGAATGGTCCCACAAGGCGGTCAGAGACCATACGAAATAATTTTTACGGAGGAATATGATCATGCTTTTACTTGACGAATTACGAATCGAGCTTGAAGGCTATCACAAGGACATGAAGGAGCTTTACAATATCCTTGACATCGACAAGTGCAATAAGGAGATCGAGGAGCTGCAGGCGGAATCCGCCAAGGACGGCTTCTGGGACGATCTGGAAAACTCCCAGAAGACCATGCAGAGGATAAAACAGAACGAAGCTACCGTCGCAAGCTACAAGAAGCTGGAAACTCTGCTGGACGATACCCTTACCATGATAGAGCTCACCATAGAAGCGGGCGACGACGAGGACGAGGCGGCTGTCAGCGAGATTCGCGGCGAAGCCGAGAAGTTCAAGTCCGAGCTGGAAACTATCAAGCTCACCACTCTTCTCACAGGCGAGTACGACAGCAAAAACGCCATTCTCACCTTCCATGCGGGCGCAGGCGGCACCGAGGCTCAGGACTGGGCGGAAATGCTGTTCAGAATGTACAATCACTGGGCTGAACGCCACGATTACAAGGTCACTACTCTCGATTATCTTGAGGGCGAAGAAGCAGGTCTCAAATCCGCGTCTCTCCTCGTTGAGGGAATCAACGCTTACGGCTTCCTTAAGTCCGAAGCGGGCGTTCACCGCCTTGTAAGAATATCCCCCTTCGACGCGTCGGGCAGACGTCATACGAGCTTTGCTTCCCTTGAAGTTATGCCAGAAATGGGCGACGCAGACCTTAACGTCGAAATTCGTCCCGAGGACCTGGAGATAGACTTCTACCGTGCCAGCGGCGCAGGCGGACAGAAGGTCAACAAGACATCCTCTGCGGTAAGACTTACTCACAAGCCTACGGGCATCGTAGTCTCCTGCCAGACCCAGAGAAGCCAGTATCAGAACAAGGACTACGCTATGAAAATGCTCATCTCAAAGCTGGTGGAGATAAAGGAGCGCGAACATCTCGACAAGATAGAAGATATCAAGGGCGTTCAGAAGGAGATCGCATGGGGCGCGCAGATACGTTCTTACGTGTTCATGCCCTACACTCTCGTCAAGGATCACCGCACCAACTTCGAAAACGGAAATATCGGCGCGGTAATGGACGGAGATATCGACGGCTTTATCAATGCATATCTGACAGCGCTGTCTCACGGCGAGATAAATAACTGATAATATTTACAATAAGTATCGAGGACGGCGGAAATGCCGTCCTTTTTAATGCAAGTTTTACAAAAGTAATTGACAAAGCATACTATTCGTGATATAATATGATTACCAAACATTCAACCAATACATAAAGGAGCGAAAAAAATGAAATCGTTATCATCTAAGGCGCTGGCTCTGCTCTCCGCTTTTACGGTGTGCTTATCCTCTGCGGCTATGACGGGCTGCGGCAAGAACTCCGACGGCACCGACGACACTGCGGCTGACACTGCTGCTGCTCAGACAGACGCTGCCGAGCTTTCCGCTGACCCTTCTAAATTCGTGAACTCCGACTGGACGTACGGTCAGGTGGAGATAGGCGGCGGCGGATTTGTCACCGGTATCATCAGCACCTCCGAACAGGGACTGTTCTACGCAAGGACAGACGTGGGCGGCGCGTACCGCTGGGACGATTCCCAAAAGAAGTGGATATCCCTCGGCTACGATACTACCGTTGACGATGTGGGTCTGCTCGGTATCGACGGTATTGCCGTTGACCCTAAGGACCCCTCTAAGGTATACCTCGCTGCGGGCACCGACTATTTCAGCAGCGGCAAGACCTGCATAATGGTATCAAACGACTACGGCGACCATTTCACTCAGGTGGAAGTCTCCGACAAGATCCGCGTTCACGGCAACGGCATGGGCAGAGGAAACGGCGAGAGAATTGCCGTTGACCCCAACGATACGAATATCATCCTCTGCGGCGGCAGAACGGGCGGTCTTATCAAGTCTGCCGACGGCGGCATGACCTGGGAAAAGGTAGAGTCCTTCCCCGTGACCGCCACCACTAACGGCAACGGTATCAACGGTATCGTGTTCGACCCCTCCACAGGCTCGGACGGCAGCGCTACACAGCGCATCTACGTTTCCGTTTCCGAAAGGAAGGAGACCAATATCTACGTCTCCGAGGACGGCGGCGCAAGCTGGGCTCCTATCGCTGAAAATTTCACCGACTACATGCCTCAGAGAATGAAGCTTGACTCTCAGGGCAGGCTCTATGTTGTATACGCCAACAACGAGGGTCCCTGGAACGCTATGACAGGCGCTCTCTACAGATACGACGTTTCCGCAGGCACAGCGGAAAAGATAGAATTCCCCATTCCGAATTCCTTAGGCGATATCGTGATCAGCCCCGAGGACGACAACAAGCTGGTGGTCGTAACCTCCGAGGTATGGGATCAGCAGCCTAACGGCGCATTCGGCGATAAGTTCTACACCTCCACCGACGGCGGCGCTACATGGCACGACGTAAGCGAAAGCTGGACCTTCTCCACCAACGGCATGGACTGGATAGAAAATGCCGCTATCCACTGGTGCAGCTCCCTTGCAATGGATCCCTTCGACGATAATAAGATACTCGTAAACTCGGGCAACGGTATCTTCGCCTGCGACAATATCTGGGACGATACTCCCGAGTTCTACTTCGATGCAAAGGGCATAGAAGAGGTCGTTGCTCTCGATATCGTGTCCCTCCCCGATTATCCCCTGGTTTCGGCTATCGGCGACTATGACGGCTTCGTTCATGAGGATATCTTCTCCGCTCCCCAGCGCCACACCGAACAGGTAGGCTCCGTTACAAGCATCGCAATTGCCGCTCAGAACAGAGACGTATGGGTCAAGACAGGCGGCGACGAAAACGGTCAGAAGATACTCTACACCGAGGACGGCGGCAAGACATGGAAATACATCGAAAACAAGCCCGACCCCTCCAAGAACATGTATAAGGGCAAGGTAGGCCTCACCGCCGACGGCAGCACCATTTTATGGAGCCCCGAAAACGGCAACTATATATACTACACCACCGACCGCGGCGAAACATGGAATCAGGTGGACGGCATAATCGGCTCAAACGTGTATATCATGGGCGACCCCGTAAACTCCGATTATGTATATGCATGCTCCAGCAGCTCGGTATTCGTAAGCTCGGACGGCGGAAAGTCCTTCTCCAAGAAGTATGAGGCTCTCACCAGCTTCTCCCGTCTCTGCGTTATCCCCGATAAGGAGGGCGCGTTCTACATTCCCGGCGGCACTCTGTTCTACACCGAGGACCACGGCGAGACCTTCACAATGCTCGACACCCTCAAGCGCTGCGAGGCAATGGGTCTCGGCAAGCCCAAGAACGACGGCGACCCCTATGTTATCTACATCTGGGGAACTCCCAAGGATCAGGAAACAGCAGGTATCTACATGTCCGAGGACGCAGGCGCGACCTGGTCCAGAGTCAACGACGATTACCATGAATTCGGCGGCACAGGCAACGGCAACTTCATCTGCGGCGACATGAACGTCTACGGAAGATGCTACATGAGCACCGTAGGACTGGGCATCGTATACTGCGACAAGATTGAAAAATAAAGCGATTAGCATAAGCAGCAATTAGCGAATAGCGATCAGCAAATAGCAAAAGCAGCGGTTACCAAAAAGGTGACCGCTGCTTTTATTAACAGCCATTAGTGATTAGCCATTAGCGATTAGCAATTATCAAAAGCAGCGGTTACCAAAAAGGAGACCGCTGCTTGTATTAACAGCCATTAGTGATTAGCTATTAGTAATTAGCAAAAGCAGCAGTTACCAAAAAGGTGACCACTGCTTGTATTAACAGCCATTAGTGATTAGCTATTAGCAATTAGCAAAAGCAGCGGTTACCAAAAAGGAAACCGCTGCTTTAACTATTCACTATTCACTAATAAGCTAATTGCTAATCGCTATTCACTAATCATCTTGCGCAGGTACTGTCCCGTGTAGGAGGCTTCGCATTTCGCCACCTCTTCGGGAGTGCCGCAGACCATTATCTGTCCGCCCCGCTCTCCGCCCTCGGGTCCTAAGTCGATGATATAGTCCGCTGTCTTGATGATGTCCAGATTATGCTCGATGACAACAACGGTATTTCCGCTGTCAACCAGCTTCTGCAATACCTCCGTCAGCTTATGGACATCGTAGGAATGAAGTCCCGTGGTGGGCTCATCCAGAATGTATATCGTCCTGCCCGTGCCCCGCTTTGCAAGCTCGGCAGCAAGCTTTACTCTCTGCGCCTCGCCGCCCGAAAGAGTGGTGGCGGGCTGTCCTATCTTGATGTAGCCCAGTCCCACGTCCTGCAGGGTTTTCAGCTTGCGGGATATCTTCGGTATCGCCGAGAAAAACTCCACGCCCTCGTCAACGGTCATCTCCAGCACGTCATAGACGGACTTGCCCTTGTACTTCACTTCGAGAGTCTCGCGGTTGTAGCGCTGTCCCTTGCAGACCTCGCAGGGGACGTACACATCGGGCAGGAAGTGCATCTCTATCTTGATGATGCCGTCGCCTTGACAGGACTCACAGCGTCCGCCCTTGATATTGAAGGAGAATCTTCCGCCGGTATATCCCCTCATCTTCGCGTCGTTTGTTTCGGCGAAGATATCGCGGATATCATTGAACACACCCGTATATGTGGCAGGATTCGACCTGGGAGTCCGTCCGATAGGCGACTGGTCGATATCTATGACCTTGTCCAGATATTCCAGTCCCTCCATTGCCTTGAAGCTGCCGGGACGCACCTTCGCACGGTTCAGCTTTCCCGCAAGATTTTTATAGAGTATCTCATTCACAAGGGAGGATTTTCCCGAGCCCGAAACGCCCGTAACGCAGGTGAACGTCCCGAGGGGTATCTCCACATCGATGTTTTTCAGATTATGCTCCGCAGCGCCGATGATACGCAGGAAATTGCCGTTTCCTTTACGCCTTTCCTCGGGGACGGGGATCCTCCGCTTTCCGCTGAGATATTGTCCCGTTAAGGAGCGCTCGCATGCCATGATATCGTCGATAGTTCCCGCCGCAACTATTTCTCCGCCGTGGACTCCCGCATAGGGTCCGATATCCACGATATAGTCCGCCGCGCGCATGGTGTCCTCGTCGTGCTCCACCACGATAAGGGTATTCCCCAGATCGCGGAGCCGCTTCATGGTGGCGATAAGCTTGTCGTTGTCCCGCTGATGAAGTCCGATAGAGGGCTCGTCAAGAATGTACAGCACGCCCATTAGCGAAGAGCCTATCTGCGTGGCAAGGCGTATGCGCTGGCTTTCGCCGCCGCTTAGCGTTCCCGCCGCTCTGGACAGGGTGAGATATTCCAGCCCCACGCTCTTTAAGAAGCCAAGACGGGAACGTATCTCCTTGATTATCCTCTCGCCGATGAGGGCTTCTCGCTCGGTGAGCTGTAAATTATCGAAGAAGTCCAGGCAGTCCGCCACGGACTTGTCGGTCAGGTCGGATATATTTATCCCGCCCACGGTCACCGCAAGGCTTTCCTTTTTCAGACGCTTTCCGTGACAGTCGGGACATTCCTCCTCGGTCATCACGTCCTGTATCTCGGCTCGGCTGAACTCAGAATTGGTCTCCTTGAAGCGCCTTTCAAGATTGTGGATTATGCCTTCAAAGGGCTGCGTGAACGTTCCTCCGCCGTACATCTCCGCACGGTGGAGAGTGAGCTTCACATCGCCCGTACCGTACATCAGCGAATCCACGAAGCCCTCGGGAAGCTCGCTGACAGGCAGGTCTATGGAGGTATTGTAATACTCGGCAAGTCCGCGGTAGTACATCATCGCAAAGGAATTCTCGTCGGTGGTGTGCCAGCCCATTGCCTTGACTGCGCCCTGCTTTAAGGAAAGCTCCTTATTGGGAATGATAAGGTCGGGGTCTATCCGTGAGAATGAACCCAGTCCCGTACATTTTTCGCAGGCTCCGAAGGGATTGTTGAAGGAGAACATTCTCGGGGTAAGCTCCTCCACGGATATGTTATGCTCGGGGCAGGCGTAGTTCTGCGAGAAGAATATCTCCTCCCCGTCAACGACGTCCACGATAAGCACTCCGCCCGACAGTGCAAGCACGGTCTCGATACTGTCGGCAAGGCGTCCCTGAATACCGTCCTTTACGGAAAGACGGTCAACTACCGCTTCAATGCTGTGTTTTTTGTTCTTTTCAAGCTTTATCTCCTCGGAGATATCGTAAATTATCCCGTCTGCGCGCACACGGACATAGCCCGATTTTTTCGCCTGCTCCAGCACCTTGACATGCTCGCCCTTTTTTCCTCTGACGAGGGGAGCCAAAAGCTGTATCTTCGTTCTTTCGGGCAGCTCCATTATTTGGTCGACTATCTGGTCCACCGACTGCTGCTTTATCTCACGTCCGCAGACGGGACAGTGAGGGATACCTATCCGCGCGTACAGCAGACGGAGATAGTCATATATTTCGGTGACCGTTCCCACTGTGGAGCGGGGATTTCGGGACGTTGTTTTCTGGTCGATGGAAATAGCGGGAGAAAGCCCCTCGATAGAGTCCACGTCGGGCTTTTCCATCTGTCCCATAAACATTCTCGCATAGGAGGAAAGGCTTTCCATATATCTTCTCTGCCCGTCGGCAAAGATAGTATCAAATGCAAGGGAGGACTTTCCCGAGCCTGACAGTCCCGTCATCACGATAAGGCTGTCACGGGGCAGCTCAAGGCTGACATTTTTGAGATTATGCTCTCTTGCGCCCTTTATCACGATCTTATTTTTCTTGTCCATATCAGTCAAAAACGCTTTCCGAAAAAGCGCACTCCTTTCACAACTCTGTGTTTCATTATAGCACATATGTTTTATAATGTCAAGAGAATCATGAAAAAATCTGCGGAAATACCGTGAAAGCTGCGTATGAAATAATTGACATTTTTCGCACTGTGTGATATAATGGTATCGTCTCTTGTATGGGACGATGATACGGAAATTATGGAGGAATTAAAATGAAACTGCTTAAAAAGACAGCTGCTGCGGCGATAGCACTGCTCACTGCCGCGTCCTGCGCATTTTCGGTGTGCACATACGCCTACAATGATTTTGAAGAGATCCTTGAGGAAGAAGTTGAAGTTGAAGAGGAAGTGCCCGTATATGAGTACAACTTTTTTACCGACTCTTATTTCCCGACTGCGGATTTTTCCGAGGATATCGCTCCCGAAATATCCGCAGAGACAAAGTCGGGAAGCGTTTTCGTTCAGTGGACCCAGATGTACGGCGCCGACGGCTACAGGATATACAGATACGACAGCGCCAAGAAAAAATATGTGCTCCTTGAGGATATAGAGGGCTATTGGCAGAACTATTACTATGACAGCGATGTGGAGTCCCTCACCGAATACAGCTACAAGGTCCGCGCTTATCGGAACAGCGGCAATGATAAGATATACAGCCGCTCGTCGGAAGCTTATACGGTAAGATCGGGGCTGCTCTCCGTGGGCATATCCGCTGCCGCAGGCTCAAAGTCGGTGCGGGTCAGCTGGAAGGAGGACAAGGCTGCCGACGGCTATGAGGTCTACTACTCCAAGAAGAAGCTGAAAAAATCAGACACCGTCTATATGAGCTACAGCAGCGCAGGCAGCACCTTCGATTTCGGAATGGATATGGAATACAGCTTCAAGCCCCTTAAAAGGACAACAAAGACCTCTTATTCCATAAAAAAGGAGCCGGGATATAAGTACGTTTTCAAGGTAAGAAGCTACAAGACTGTAAACGGCAAAAAGATATACAGCGATTATTCCGACATTGTATCCTCCACAAGCGCAGTGGCTCTTGTGAACGGCTATCCCGCTAAGCAGAAAAGCTCCCTTGATGTGGTATCCTACCGCAGTGATATAAAGGAATGGAAAATGAGCATCTCCGAAAACGACAAGAAAATAATGAAGAAGTTCGCAAAGGAGCATTTCACCGATGATATGACTCCCTTTGATAAGATAATATATCTTTCCGAATACATACACAGCGAGGTTGACTATGTATACGGTGACGATTTCAACAGTCTGTCGGGTCTATCTCCCGTTGAGGCTGTTTTCAGCAAGCACAAGGGACAGTGCTATCAGTATAACGGCGCATTTGCTGCATTTATGGCGTATATGGGCTACGATGTGCGGCTGGTTGCAGGTCACAGAGGAACAGACCCCGACAATATGTGGAGCCATTACTGGTGCGAGATATGCCTTGACGGAAAATACTACATCATGGACGCAGGCAACAAAAAGGACGGGCTTTACAATGTATTTGTGCCCTATGAATGCTCCTACAAGTATATGAAGGACGGCAAGGAGCTGTATAAATCACCGACCGCTTGACAGTTTACAGTTATTGATCGATAATTGTTTTTGCTTTTTCACCCCCCGGCTTTTGGGCTTAGGGGTGATTTTTTTGTGCTGCTTCTTATGTTGACTTACGTGCGATTTTGCGGTATAATATGAACAATAAAAGAACAAGCTGCATGTAAAAAAGGAGGAATCGAATTTGAAAAAAACAGACTTTTTGTCCGAGCTGAAAAAGCTTGACCCGAAAAACTTCATTTTCCTTGCGATAGCGGGACTTATCAACGCTTTCGGCGTCACCGTATTCATCTCGCCCGTGGGACTGTACGACAGCGGCATATCGGGAACGTCTATCTTCGCAGAGCAGCTCACTCCCGCAGCTTTTTCCCTGTCCTTCTTTCTGCTGATACTGAATATCCCGCTGTTCCTCATAGGCTACAAGCGGCAGGGACTTGGATTTACGGTATATGCCTGCTTTGCGGTAATATGCTACTCGTTTTTCGCGTGGCTGATAACCGATGTTCTGCCCGTGGACGTATCGGCAGCCTCGCCGCTGGCGGAGACCGACCTGTTCCTGTGCGCGCTGTTCGGCGGAGTTATCTCGGGTATCGGCAGCGGTCTTGCCATACGCTTCGGCGGAGCAATGGACGGCATAGAAGTCCTTGCGGTCATATTCGCAAAAAAGCTGGGCATAACCGTGGGCACCTTTGTCATGGGATATAATATCCTGCTGTACATTATCATCGGCGTTGTCAACGGCAGCTGGATACTTCCCCTCTATTCGATAGTCACCTACGCAGCGGCGATAAAGGTAGTTGACTTCATCGTCGAGGGTCTTGACCGCGGAAAGGCTGCCTTTATCGTCACCGAAAAGGGCAGCGATATCTGCGCCGAGCTTTCCGAGGAATTCAAGTGCGGCATAACGATTCTGAAGGCTCACGGCTTCTATTCAGACACCGAAAAGCAGATGCTGTACATAGTGATAAACCGCTTCCAGATACGCCGCCTGAAGGAACTGGTCCACACCACCGACCCTCTGGCTTACATAACCATAAACGATGTAGCGGACGTGTTCTCAGCTAATAGCGATTAGCTGTTGACTATTAACTGTCAACTATTCACTATTCACTGATTCCAAAGAATATTCTTTCCTTTTGGAGCATATAATTCTATCAGATGTTCTGAATAACAATGTATATCGGAAAGGAAAGGTAACAAAATGAAAAAATATCTGCCGGAGGGAATACTATACTGCACCGCCGAAAACAAGCTTGCCATGAGCAGCGCGGCGGAGCTCGAAGATGCGGCTAAAAGCGGAAGGATACTTGAAGCGAGAGTCTCCGTATGCACGGGCGATCACGACCTTATCGTGGAGCTTCCCTGCATGAAGGGCATTATCCCCCGCGAGGAGGGAGCTATCGGCATAGCGGACGGCTCTACCCGCGATATTGCGCTTATCACCAAGGTCAACAAGCCTGTGTGCTTTAAGGTCATGTCCGTTGCCGCCGATGAGAACGGTCAGCCTGTGGCGTATCTTTCAAGACTGGCGGCTCAGCTGGAATGCATGGAAAGCTATATCAGCCGCCTTTCGCCCGGGGATATAATCCCCGCAAGAGTAACGCATTTAGAACAGTTCGGCGCATTTGTGGATATCGGCTGCGGCATATCCTCACTGGTGCCTATCGACGCCATTTCCGTATCGAGGATATCTCACCCGTCGGACAGATTCTACAACGGCGAGGATATCAAGGTCATAGTAAAGGGCTTTTCCGACGGCAGAGTATGGCTCTCCCACAAGGAGCTTCTCGGCACATGGGTGGAAAACGCTGCCATGTTTTCCGCAGGCGAGACCGTTTCGGGAGTTATCCGCTCGGTGGAAAGCTACGGCATTTTCGTGGAGCTCACCCCCAATCTTGCGGGACTTGCGGAGCCCAAGGCAGGAGTTCGTCCGGGACAGCAGGCAGGAGTTTACATAAAGGCTCTGATACCCGAAAAGATGAAGGTCAAGCTGATTATTGTAGACGTGTTCGACAGTGTAAGAGTCCCGGGGAATATCAACTATTTTATTGAAAGCGGGAAGATCTCCCACTGGAAATACTCCGCCGACGGAGCGGAACGAATCATAGAATCCTACTTCAATTGATGATAAAGCAGCGGCTGCCTGTGAAGGACAGCCGCTGCATGTTTTTTACAGTTATAAAGCCGAAAGCCGCTCAAAGGACAGGCTTCCTCCGAATATATCCAGCGCGCGTCCCACGGTAAAGTCCACATGACCCTTTCCGAGAATGCGCAGCTTCTCGATATCCTCATAGGAGCCGATACCGCCTGCATAGGTGGAGGGTATCTCCGTAAGCTCTCCCAGCACGGCGGCTATGTTTTCCTCGATACCTTTAGCCTTGCCCTCCGCGTCCACGGCGTGGACAAGGAATTCATCGCAGCAGGAGGACAGCATTTCCAGCGAAGCCTTATTGACGGTCACCTCGGTGAATTTCTGCCAGCGGTCGGTGACGATATAATACTCCCCGTCCCGCTTCCGACAGGACAGGTCCAGCACAAGATGCTCCCTTCCCGCCGCGGCTTTCAGCTTTTCCAGCCGCTCGAAGGATATCTCCCCGTCCTTGAAAACATAGGACGTGACGATGACATGGCTTGCTCCCGCTTCCAGAAACTCCGCGGCATTTTCGGCAGTTATCCCGCCGCCTATCTGCATGCCGCCTCTGTACTCGGACAGCGCGGAAAACGCCTGCTTTTTGTCCGCCTCGTAATACTCCGAACCTGCGGGATTCAGCATAATGATATGCCCTCCCGAAAGCCCTCTGCTTTTATAAAGGCGGGCATAATATCCGCCGTCGTATTCGGAAACGTAGTTTTCCTCGGCAAAGCTGTTCTTGTCGGAAAGGCTTCCTCCGACTATCTGCTTCACTCTGCCGTTATGTATATCAATGCATGGACGAAATCTCATTTTCAGTTCTCCGTTTTTTTCATAATGTCGGGGTCCTTGTTCTTTTTGTCCTTGTACAGCGCGGAATCCGCCTTATCCATGTAATCGCGTATGCTTATGTCCGCACCGCACTCGAAGGTATATATGCCCACGCTCATGCAGACGTTATATGGCTTTTCCGACTGCTTGTTATGCTCGGCGGCGATTGCCTTTATCCTCGGAGGGATATCCTTGATGATACCCGCCATTTCGGGCGTAACAACCGCAAATGCAGCAAATTCGTCTCCGCCTATGCGTGCCACGATATCCGAATCCCGCAGAGCCTTTTTCAGATAAACTGCCGAAGTACGGATAGCATAATCTCCCTCGTCATGGCCGAAGGTATCGTTTATCTTTTTCAGATTGTCAAGGTCGCCGAAAATCAGCACGCCCACTCTGCCCTTGTTGACCTCGTTATGGATAACGTCGTCGGCGTATTTGTAGAAGCCGCGGCGGTTGAATACTCCCGTGAGCTCGTCGGACATGGATATCTTGTTGAGCATGGTATTCTTATTCTGGATAAGCTGTATAGAGCCCTCCAGCCGCTTTACAAGTCCCGTCAGCTTGATAGCCGTGCAGACCTGCGGCGCGGTGGAATACACGAACTGGAAATACTCGGGGTCAAGGTCGCAGAGCATCAGACCGTACTGCTCCTCGTTGCTGTACAGCGGCGAAAGCACCAGGGTGCGCCGTGTATTTTCGGGAGAATATCTGTTGTTTGCGTATTCCTTCCAGGGTATTATCTGGTCGTCGCCCTTAAGCGTATAGAGCATATCTCCCACATGATAGGATTTGAGATACAGCTTCTCGGGCTGCTCCCACTGGGAGTTGGGGGGATTTATGATAGGCTTCTCATACACGTAGATGTACGAGCTGCGCACATGTATCCTGTGAAGATTGTTGGTTATGGAATTGAAGCACTGTTCCTCGTCCTCCATGAACATTATCATATCCTTGGCGATATTGCTTATGAGGAAGGTACAGAGCGAATCGTCCGCCTGACGGACATAGAACCAGCTCAGCATAAAGTCGGTGACTGCGCGGTTGAACTGTTCAAAAAGATGGATGACCTTTATCTGCTTGGAGTGGATATTCCCCACCAGACCCATGCAAATCCTCTCCGACGCGTCGAGCATACTTAATATAACATCATGTCCGAGGATATTCACATTTTCATCGAGAACCTCCTTGAACTCGCCGATAAGCTTTGCTTCGGGAAGCTCTCCGCCCCCTGCCGAAGCGGTGAACACCTTGGCAAAGAAGGAGGACATTTTCTCACGGACATGCTTTCCCTTGGCGCTTACGTCCGTTCCCGCAAGGATATTGACGATAGTGCGGGCGGTCTCTTCGGTGGACATATTCTTCACGATAGCGCTTAGCCTTGAGCTGTCGCCCGTGATCATGCCGCAGCCGCAGGAGCTTCTTATCACAAGTCCCGACTGCAGCTCCTCGCTGGCGGGCGCCTTGCCGCTCCTTATCCACTTCACGAGCCTTTCAACGGCGGCGTAACCCAGTATAGCCGCGTCCGCCCTGACGGTGGTGAGCATGGGCATAAGGCTCATAGCCACCTCGGAATCATCGTAGCCGGTTATGATGATATCCCTTCCCGGTTCAAGACCTCTGCTGCGGACAGCCTTATAGCCGCCGATGCACATCTGGTCGTTGGCAAAGCAGATAGCGTCAAGCCTTCTGCCGCAGTTATCGAGAAGATCAAGCACTGCCTGTTCGGAGTATTCGGAGAAGTTGCCGTAAGCTATCATAGACTCGTCGTATTCGAGATCGTTTTCCAGCATTGCCTCGCGGTACGCCTGTAATCTGGACTGAGCGTCCTTGTTGTTCTTGGGACCGCTGACGAAGGCTATATTTTTGCAGTCGTGCTCGGACACAAGATGATCGATTATCAGCTTGATGCCGTCGCTGCCGTAGCGCAGGCAGGGATATCCCCTGACCTCGTTTTCGAGAGTGAGTACGGGCATTCCCTCAAACTGATCCACAAAGCCCTTGAATTCCTCATTGGAGATAAACTGTCCTATAGTTGCGGCGGAAATGATAGCTCCGTCAAGGACGCCGGGTCTTGCATAATTATACAGAACATTGTTCTGATATTCATAGACCGTATGCTTGCGGTCAAAATAATCCCCTCCCAGAGACCTGCCCGGGAAAAAGATAATATTGACATCAAGATCCTCTGCCGCTTCAGACGCACCCTTTACTATCGGTCTGGAGTAGTCGTTTTCCAGATGATGTATCATAAGTCCGATCGTAAGTCTGTTGTCCATTTATAATACAGCTCCTTTTTCCGAAATTCTTTCACACAAGTCGGGCAATACTCACTTGTATACATTATACAATATTTTTCGGCAGATTTCAAGCTTCCGTCGTTAAAAAATCCATATTTTAAAATTTTCGTTAGCGCGTACAAAAAATATTGACTTATTTTATCAAAATGATATAATAGAAGTATAGCATTAATTCGGAAAAAGGAAGGAATGATCGGATATATGAAAAAAATACGCTGGGGGATCTTCGGCACGGGAGCGATAGCACACACCTTCTCCGACGCACTGTCAAAGTGCGAGAATGCCGAGCTGTGCGTAATCTCCTCCCGCAGCGAGGAAAAGGCAAAAGCTTTTGCCGAAAAGTACGGCTTTAAAAAAGCGTACGGAAGCTATGAGCTCCTCGCCGCCGATCCCGAGGTGGATATCGTATACATAGCCACTCCCATGAGCAGCCACTACGATGATGTGATGCTCTGTCTGCGCCGCGGAAAGAACGTCCTCTGCGAAAAATCGGTGACCCTCAATCAGTGGCAGCTGGACGATATACTCACCCTTGCACGAGAAAAGCGGCTTTTCTTCATGGAGGCGATGTGGCTTAAATGCCGTCCCTCCTACCTTAAGGCAAAGGAATGGGTGCAGTCGGGCAGGATAGGCAAAGCAAAGGCTGTCAAGGCGGATTTCTGCAACACCGTCCCCGTGGATATGAACAGCAGACTTTTCAGACTCGACTGCGGCGGAGGCTCTCTGCTTGACCTTGCGGTATATCCGCTGACCCTTGCGGCAGATTTTCTGGGAAACTATCCCTGCGAGATAACAAGCTCCGCAGTCATGGGCGATATGGGCATCGACCTTACCGACCTTATCCACCTGACCTATGCGGACGGCTCTCATGCGTCGGTGACGGCAAGCATGCAGATATGCTCGGACAATTCCGCTTCTGTCATCGGCACCGACGGCTTTATCCTCTTCGACAGCGGATTTGTATGGTCCTGCGGAGTGACCCTCTATGACAAGAACGGCATTGAGCTGGACCGCTTCGAATACCAAAACGACATCAACGGCTACGAATACGAGATACGGGAAGCGATGCGCTGCCTTTCGGAGGGGCTCACGGAAAGCCCGCTGGTAAAGCAGTGCGACACCGAAGCCGTTATGAAGATAATGGACAGCTGCCGTGAGCAGTGGGGATTTTCATACCCGGAAGAGTGAGCGTCTTTGCGATTAGCAATTAGCTATTAGCTGTTAGCTGTTTCAAATAGTTTTCACAAATATTTCATCAATTGTTACCATGCTGTACTTTTTCTTTCAATTATTTGTGTTATCATAATAGTTGACAAATAAGAAGCTAATTGCAATTAGCAAACAGCTATCAGCTATGGATTACGGACTGCCAACGCTAATAGCTAATCACTAATCGCTAATAGCTAACATACAAAAGGAGGACATCTATATGAATATGCAGAAGCTTACAAAAAAATCACTGGAGGCTGTGGACGCGGCTCAGAGCAAGGCGATAGAATATCAGAATATGAATATCGCTCCCGAGCACATGCTGTACGCACTTGTGGATCAGGAAAACGGACTTATCCCGCAGCTTATTTCAAAGCTGGGCGCAGAGCCGGACACTGTAAAGGCACAGACCGAAAAGCTTATCGAGGAAATTCCCCGCGTTACAGGCAGCGGAAGAGATATGAACACCGTATACATCTCCACCGACTGTGAGCGCTGCTTCAACGCCGCAGAGGCGGAGGCAAAGCGTATGGGCGACGAGTATGTGTCCGTGGAGCACCTTTTCATGGGGATACTCTCCGACGGCGGCGACAAGCTCAAAAAGCTGTTCAAGTCCTACGGCATAGATAAAAATGCGTTCCTCAAGGCGCTTTCCGAGGTCAGAGGAAATCAGCGGGTCACCAACGATTCCCCCGAGGACACCTACGACGTTCTCAAGAAATACGGTCAGGACCTTGTGGCGCTTGCCAAGAACAACAAGCTTGACCCCGTTATCGGACGAGATACCGAGATACGAAACGTTATCCGCATACTTTCCAGAAAGACCAAGAACAACCCCGTTCTCATCGGTGAGCCGGGCGTCGGAAAGACTGCCATTGCCGAGGGTCTGGCGCAGCGTATAGTCCGCGGAGACGTCCCCGACAATCTTAAGGACAGAAAGCTGTTCTCGCTGGATATGGGCGCGCTCATTTCGGGCGCAAAGTTCAGAGGCGAATTTGAAGAGCGTCTGAAAGCCGTACTCAACGAGGTCAAAAAGTCCGAGGGAAAGATAATCCTCTTCATAGACGAGCTCCACACTATCGTCGGTGCAGGCAAGACCGACGGCGCTATGGACGCGGGAAATCTGTTAAAGCCCATGCTTGCCCGCGGCGAGCTCCACTGTATCGGCGCGACTACCCTCAACGAATATCATCTGTATATCGAAAAGGACCCTGCCCTTGAAAGACGTTTCCAGCCCGTGACCGTCCCCGAGCCTACCGTCGAGGATACCATCACTATCCTAAGAGGACTCAAAGAGCGCTACGAGGTGTTCCACGGAGTAAAGATACAGGACAGCGCCCTCATCACGGCGGCTGTGCTTTCAAACAGATATATTTCCGACCGTTTCCTGCCCGATAAGGCTATCGACCTGGTGGACGAGGCCTGCGCGCTGATACGCACCGAGATGAACTCCATGCCCACCGAGCTGGACGATATCTCCCGCAGGATAATGCAGAAGGAGATAGAGGAGACTGCTCTCAAAAAGGAGGAGGACAAGCTCTCCAAGGAAAGCCTTGCGGAAACTCAGAAGGAGCTTGCAGACCTGCGGGCGGAATTCAATGAGATGAAGGCAGGCTGGGAAGCCGAGAAATCATCTATCGCAAGAGTGCAGACCCTCCGCGAGGAAATAGAAAAGACCAACGGCGAGATAGCCTCCGCAGAGCGTGGCTACGACCTTGACAAGCTGGCAGAGCTGAAATACGGCAAGCTGCCCCAGCTGCGCAAGGAGCTTGAAGAAGCCGAGGACGCCGCCGAGAAAAATAAGGGAAACAGTCTGCTCCGAGACAAGGTCACCGACGAGGAGATCGCCCGTATCGTGGGCAGATGGACGGGTATCCCCGTTACCAAGCTCATGGAGGGCGAACGCGAAAAGCTCATGTCGCTGGAGAATATCCTCCACGAGAGAGTTATCGGTCAGGACGAAGCCGTTACCAAGGTCACGGAGTCTATCCTCCGCAGCCGTGCGGGAATACAGAATCCTAACCGTCCGCTGGGCTCGTTCCTGTTCATGGGACCCACGGGCGTCGGCAAGACAGAGCTTGCAAAGGCTCTTGCACAGGCGCTTTTTGACGATGAAAAGAACATCGTCCGCATAGATATGACCGAGTATATGGAAAAGCACTCCGTCAGCCGTCTGATAGGAGCGCCTCCGGGATATGTGGGCTACGAGGAAGGCGGACAGCTCACCGAAGCAGTGCGCCGCAAGCCCTATGCCGTCGTGCTTTTCGACGCGGTGGAAAAGGCTCACCCCGATATCTTCAACGTGCTGCTGCAGGTGCTGGACGACGGACGCATCACCGATTCCCAGGGCAGGACCGTGGATTTCAAGAACACCATAATCATTCTCACATCGAATCTGGGCTCGGATTATATCCTTGAGGGAATCGGCGAAGACGGCGAGATATCCGAGGAAGCAAGGGAAAACGTTCAGAAGCTGCTCAAGAGCAAGTTCCGTCCCGAATTTTTGAACCGCTTAGACGAGATAGTGTTCTACAAGCCGCTGTCCAAGAAGGAGATATATCCTATCATCGACCTTATGCTGAAGGATCTAAAGGGTCGCTTAAAGGGCAAGCAGCTTGACCTTGAGGTCACCGACGAGGCGAAGGAATACATCGCCGAAAACGGCTACGACCCCATCTATGGCGCAAGACCTCTTAAGAGATTTATCCAGAGCAAGCTGGAAACTCTCATTGCAAAGAAGATAATCGCCGAGGATCTGGAGCCCTTCACCACGCTTAAGGTGGACACTGCTGACGGAAAGCTGACCGTAACCTGCTAAAATAAAACAAAATGTGCCCGACAAATACGAAGCTGTATTTGTCGGGCACATTTTGTTTTTCTGTTCAAAGACGGATATGCGGGCAGCGGGAAATATTACTCCTCCGCCGCAGCCTCGGTAACTCCGCCCACTGCAACAGCAGTCTTGTTTGAAAGCTCTTCGATATCTATCTTGAAGTGAGTGCAGTAGTAGCCGTCCACGCCGTCAACGGTATCGTATGTATAGGTCATTGTCGTTGTAACGGTAAAGCTGGAAAGGGTCATGGGCGTTTCAAGCTCTAAGACCATATCCACGTTCTCGGTGCCCTTCTGAGTGGTCACATAATCGGTAACTCCGTATTTCTTTGCCAGCTCGGCAAGCTTTTTCTCATAGTATTCCTCTGCGGTCTCCCTGTCGATAAGGCAGACTGCCTCCTCGGTGTAGCCGTTAAGGAGATAATCGTTTTTCGCCTCGTCGAAATCAAACCGGTAGGTGATGACCGAATCGTCGCAGTAATAATACTGGCTGTCCGACGGGATAAGCTCCTTCATTTCCATTATATCGGTATCTGCGTTGATGCACCATATCTCGGAGTCGCTTTCGTAATAGACCTCGTTCTGATTATTAAGCGCAAGTACCTTGCTCTGGGGCATTCCAAGGCGTATCTTCGTAAGAACGCCCGCATATTCGGACTCGGGGACCTCTTCCTCATCGCCGCAGGCGGTAAGCGAAAGCATTCCGATAACAGCGGTGCATAACAGCGCTAATATTTTACGTATCTTCAAAAGAATCAATTCCTCCCCTCAAAAATTATAGTTGTTCAGCAAGAATTACGGCTTTCCGTTTTACAGCTGACAGTGAACAGTAATAAAGAAACATCGTATCAAATGACATCACTGTTAACCGTTGTAGCCGTTGGGATGACCCTCGTGCCACTTCCATGCGCTGGCGATGATCTCCTCCAAGCTTGCGTGTTCGGGCTTCCAGCCGAGGACGGACTTCGCCTTTTCGCTGGACGCTACCAGACGGGCAGGGTCTCCTGCGCGGCGGGGAGTCTCCACAGCGGGAATGGGGTGACCCGTCACCTTTCTTGCGGTCTCGATAACTTCTCTGACGGAATAGCCTATGCCGTTTCCGAGATTGAAGATATTGCTCTCTCCACCCTTCGCAAGATACTTAACGGCGAGGATATGCGCCTGTGCAAGGTCGGTGACATGGATATAATCACGGATACATGTGCCGTCGGGGGTATCGTAGTCGGTGCCGAATATGGACACGCTCTCACGCCTGCCGTTGGGCACCTGCAGGATAAGCGGGATAAGATGGCTTTCGGGATTGTGGTCCTCACCGATATTGCCGCTTTCGTCGGCGCCGCAGGCATTGAAGTAGCGGAGCGAAACGTATCTCATGCCGTGAGCAAGGCTTGTCCAGTGGAACATCTTCTCCATAGCAAGCTTTGTCTCGCCGTAGGGATTGGTGGGGCAGGTGCGGTCGGTCTCAAGAATGGGGATATTTTCAGGCTCGCCATAGGTAGCGGCTGTGGACGAAAATACTATCTTGTCTATCCCGTGAGCCACCATGGACTCCAGAAGCACCTCTGTGCCGCAGAGATTGTTATTATAATATTTCAGAGGATTCGTCACGCTCTCGCCCACCAGCGAATAAGCGCAGAAATGGATAACAGCGTCGATCTTATGTTCCTCAAAAAGCTTGTCAAGAAAAGCCCTGTCGTGGATATCTCCCTTACAGAAGACCGCTCCCTCGGGAACAGCCTCAACATGACCTGTCGCCAGATTATCGGCAATGATTACCTCTTCCCCTGCGCGTACAAGCTCCAGCGCGGTATGGGAGCCGATATAGCCTGCTCCTCCGAGTACCAGAATACGCATATGTATACCTCCGTTTTCACTTAAAAATAATTTCTCCCTTTATCATACCACATCTTAACAAAAAAATCAAGATTTTTTATGAAATTGGGGAGGATTATTTTATTCGTCCCGAAAAATAATTATCGGTATAGGCGGACAGTTCGGACGATTCACAAAGGGCATTTCCAGCACGGTATACTTTCCGCTGTCAATCGTGGGCAGATATTCAAGTATCGCGTCCTTTTCCTCAAAGCCCGTGTCCCTGCCGTAGTATATGATAAGGGTCATGATACCGTCCTTTTTCAGCAGACGAAGTCCCTTTTCGATGGCTTCAAGGGAGCTTTCCTTTTTGGTGGATATGCTGTGGTCCCCCTTGGGGAGCCAGCCGAAATTGAAGGTGATACAGCTTACCGTCCCCTCTTCAAACAGCGTGTCCATTTCCGCATGGCTCTGCAGTCTCACATCTGCGCGGTGAGACAGCCCCTCCTTTTCAAGAAGAGCCCTTGTGCTCTCCACTGCTTCACTCTGGATATCGAACGCAGTCACATGACCGCTGTCCCCCACAAGGGAAGCCATGAACAGAGTATCGTTTCCCCGTCCCGCAGTGGCGTCTATGCATATATCCCCCTCGCGGACGTTTTCGGATATTGCCCGTTTTATAATATCAAGCGCGCTGAATGATTTTCTCTTCGGCACTGTTATCCCTCGTTTCTGTATGATATGCTATGATAATTATAGCACATCATGCGCAGCTTTTCAAGTCCCGTTTTCAGCCCATTTCCCGTATTGACATATCCTGCCGTATCTGATAAAATTATATCGGAGGCGATGATATGTATTCAAACGACCCAAGAGAAAAAAGAATAGCAGTTTTCGAAGATACCATGAAGCTCTGCAAAAGCAATGTCCGCCTTGCGGAGAGTGTAAATAATTCAAGAGCAAACACAAGGCTT
Organism: Oscillospiraceae bacterium; assembly: GCA_022768245.1. Classification (GTDB taxonomy): domain Bacteria; phylum Bacillota; class Clostridia; order Oscillospirales; family Ruminococcaceae; genus RGIG4694. The sequence goes on along the minus strand of JALEMR010000088.1, from coordinate 7,951 downwards.
TACGCTCCCGATGATAAGCCGCAGATATCTTCCGTCGGAAATACCCGCAGCACAAAAATATCCGTCACCGCCGAGCGCACATTTCAGGCGGCAAAAAGACTCACCGAAAAATACGGCGGCGAAAAAAGAATTGCCGTCCATAATTTCGCTTCGGCGACAAATCCCGGCGGCGGCGTAACACGGGGCAGCTCCGCACAGGAGGAAGCGCTCTGCCGCTGCTCCACATTATATCCCTGTCTGAACACAGACAAGCTTTTTGAGGAATACTACTCCATGCACAAAAAGCGGCATGATGTCCGCTACACCGACGCCTGCATATATACCCCCGACATCACCGTGTTCAAGACCGATACCGCATTTCCCGAGCTCATACCCGAAAGCGAGTGGTTTTCCGTGGATATCATCACCTGTGCTGCGCCAAATCTCCGCTCGGAGCCCTACAACTCCATGAATCCCGGAAAGGGCGCGCCCGTAAATATGACCGACAGCGAGCTTTTAAGTCTCCACAAAAAGCGGGGCAGACATATCCTCGGCATTGCCACCGAAAACGGTGACGATATCCTCGTGCTTGGCGCATTCGGCTGCGGAGCCTTCCGAAATGACCCACAGATCGTCGCAAGAGCTTACAAGGAACTGCTCCCCGAATTTGAGGGAATGTTCGACGAGATAGTCTTTGCGGTTTACTGCACTCCCGACAATACGAAAAATTTAGATACCTTCAAAAGAATATTATCCGAATGATCTTCATTCCATAATTTACATGCCGCTCACAAGAATATCCCCGCCTTAAAATGCCAATAATCTTAATATGCAAAGTTCCACTACGGAAAAACGGAGAATATTAAGATGTATTACAATAAGGTTGAGATATGCGGCGTAGATACCTCCAGACTGCCGATCTTAAAGGAAAGCGAAAAAATGGAGCTGCTGGAAAGGTACAGGCAGGGCGACAAGTCGGCACGGGACAGGCTTATCAGCGGCAATCTGCGGCTGGTGCTGAGCGTTATCCAGAAGTACATGGGACGGGGCGAAAATCCCGACGATCTGTTTCAGGTGGGCTGTATCGGACTTATGAAGGCTATCGACAACTTCAATACCGAGCTGAACGTGAAATTTTCCACCTATGCGGTGCCGATGATATCGGGTGAGCTTCGGCGGTATCTCCGCGACTTCTCGCCCATTCGGGTAAGCCGCAGCACCCGCGATCTCGCCTACCGAGCCATGCAGACCAAGGAACGGCTCACCGCCGAGTACGACCGCGAGCCTACCGTGGACGAGATAGCAAAGGCAATGGATATAAAAAAGAGCGAGGTTGTCCTGGCACTGGAAAGCGTCACAGACCCTGTGTCGCTGTACGATCCCGTGTATTCCGATTCGGGAGATACGCTGTATGTCCTGGACCAGCTGGGCGACAGCAGCAGCGACGAAGCATGGCTGGACGAGCTGTCCATCAAGGAAGCCATAAGCGGTCTCAAAGGACGTGAAAAGGATATCCTCTACAAGCGGTTCTACTGCGGCAAGACCCAGATAGAGGTCGCCGAGGAGATAGGCATCTCACAGGCGCAGGTGTCCCGTCTGGAGAAAAACATCATCGAAAAAATAAAGGGAAACATCTGAAAAAACGGATAATGCGCAGAACTCGCATTATCCGTTTATTTTTGTGTTATCCCGAAATGTATCCCAGAATGCCGTTATATATCGCCTGGGCAAACTTGTCCTGATAGCCCTCGTCCGCCAGAGCCATTGCCTCGGTATAATTGCTGACAAAGCCGCACTCTGTCAGCACCGACGGGAATTCCTGCTGCTGGGTCACATAGAAATAATTGTACTTTTCGCCGCGGTCATAATTACCGCCATCGCCGTGTACCTCCGACAGCACCTTGCCAAGCTGGGCGGATATCTCATCTGCAAGTGGCTGGGAATATGGCGTGAAATAGTACGCTTCTCCGCCCGTGGCAGTGCTGCTGCCGCTGTTGCAGTGGATAGCCACATAGATATCGGGAGAATATCTTCGTGCATAGTCTGCCCGCTGTGCAGTCACATAGTCCCGGGATTCCGTCTGTAAGCGTATCACATCAGCTCCCGCAGCCTTCAGCTTTTCCTCCAGCTTGACTGCTATCGCCAGATTTGCGCTCTGCTCCTGTATATGACCTACCGCTCCGGGGTCGAATTTTCCTCCGCCCACGTAGCCGTGTCCCGGGTCGATGACTATGGTCATGCCCTCAAGGGACGAAGCCACACCGTTGAAGCTCATTATCAGCGTATTCCCCTCATAGTGGAACTTCACGCCGAAGTATTTCCCCCTTGAAGCAAGAGTCAGCGCAAGCCGCACTCTGCCATCGGGAGCATTTGTCCATTCATATCCGCTGAACAGCCCGCCTTCGGGAAGCACTACATCGCTTTCGGAGAAGCCCGCTGCATAGTCAAAGTCGATATAGACCTTGTCCGCGCTGAAATCCGCGGCGTAGAAATAGCCGTTGTTTCCGTCCGAATAGGAGAACCCGCCGAAGCTTATCTCAAATGGGATATTATCCATAGTGCCGAGGACAAGTACGGTATCGCCCTCGGACATCTCTGCGCTTGTCAGGGACAGCGTGATATTTTCCGCGATAACATCATCAGTGAGAGACGCGTCCGATGTGCGTATGCGTCTGCCGCTCTCGGTGATGTAGTAGGACGTGCTGCCGTAGGTCACGGTGCGGGACAGCCTGTCCTTGGTGCCTGCGGGAAGTCTTGTGCAGTCGGGCACAGGCTCGGTAAGGGTATTTCTGCCGCTCCATGTCATGGTGTTGTCGGAAGCTATCTGCACCAGCTGCGCCACGGAAGCATCTCCGCCCGTAACGCCGCCGCTGCCGTTATCGGGAGTATAGGGAACGTTGGGCAGCTCGGTAACGCTGCCGCTTTCGGGCTTTTCCTCTGGGACGATATAGATACGGCTGCCCGTTATGCACTCGATTATCTTCTGTCCGCCCAGCGGATATGCCGCGTAGACCTTTAAATCGCCGAGGTCGGTCATACTCTCCGAGCCCTCGGGGAGAGTATAGCTCCCTCGGTAGAGGGTGTAGTTGGAATTGGGGTCGGTATCCTCGGAGAGACCCTCCGAGGGAGAAAGCTCTATCATCTCGTCATTGATATAAGCGATAACACTCGTCCCGCGGTAAGCCTCGGCGGTGACGGACAGCACCGTTCCGCCCTCGGCATAGATATCATCGCCTCTGGGCTGAGCGGTCTTCAGCACGCGGACAGTGCGGGTGATGTGATAGGTCACAGTACGTCCCTTGTTTTCAAAGGTGAACTCGTTCTCGCCCACATTCAGCTCCATATTGAAGTAGAACCGCCCCGCCTCGTTAAGCTCGATAGGCTCGCCCTGAAAATAGACCTCGAAATTGGGGTCGAAGGAGCCTGCAAATATGACCGAGGATTCGTCGGTGCGGAAGTCGGTCTGTTCGGGGAGAGTCATTTCAAGGTCGATGTTCAGCCCCTCGGCGTTGAGACTGCCGCTGTAATGCTTGGTCAGCACCTCGGTGGACTGTTCGCGGTTCTCCTCCAGTGCGGACAGCGAGGAAAACACGCTTCCGCGGCAGTTTGAAAGCCCCTCGGCTAAGATGACCTGCTTTACCAGCTCGTCTGGATAATTCCAGCCGTTTTCACCCGAGCAGATGTTTTCATTCTCATGGAGAACGAAAAGTCTTATCCCCGCTTCCTTTGCGGCGTCGTTCCACCATGAAGTGATATTTTCAAAGGGCACATTTTCGGAGGATATCCCCTCTTCGGTGCGAAGCAGGATAAAATCCGTCCAGCCGTTTTTCACATATGCGAGACTGTCCGCATAACCGTCGAAGAGCGTCTGCCTATCGGCGTGAGTATCGGAGCCGCCGGTCATTTCGGAGCCGTTCGCCCACACACCGTCTGCGGCGATACCCACAGCGGCGGTATTGCTTGTGCGCTTCACCGCGTTTGAGGCGGTCTTGAATATATAGGCATTGCTCTCGTATATCCACTGTTCGTAGCCTATCCCCGAGCCGTATTTCATGTAATCGGAGAAGCTTTCATGAGTTTTTTCGCCGTAATAGCCGTCGAAGATAATGCCGTCGGGAGAATATCTCAGGGTAATATTCCGCACCACCACCGCAAGGCGGTCTATCTTCTCATTCATGGTCATATCCCCGTCCATATGGGACATGGCTGCGTTGATATCAAATACAAGATAGAGGTAGAATCCCCGTGACAGCGCCGTTTCCGCCGCATAGTCAACGGCAGTGCGGTTCACGGTGCTGTTCATCTCGCCGTCGTAGAAAAGGGTATCCTCGTAGGACATGCCCAGTATGAGGGTGTTCATGAAAAGCGACGCCGCTCTGTCGAGCATGGAATTGATATCGGAGTAGACCTCCTCCTCGGTATAGCCGGTGCCGTCGGGCTTGCCGCCGAGGAAATCCACCGACGGAACAGCATAAAAGCCCCGCATCTGCGAGGGAAAGGCAAGCTTTCTCTCGGCGGAATAGCCTGCGATATCTGCGGCGGTTATCCCCATGTTTTCCTCGGAGAATACCCGCAGCCCGCACATATTAATAAGAAATGCGGCAGCAGCCGCAAAGATCAGTATCCTGAAAAAAGATCTCGTTCTTATCATCTTCACCAAACCTGAAAAAGCAAGAGGAAAAGCAAAACTATTCTGCTTTGACCTCTTGCTTTATTTTAACCTATCAAATCAAACTGTTAACTGTTTAATACTTGCTGTCCACGTTTTCAAAGTCCTCATCGTCGTCAAGAACTATCTTCTTGGGAACGCTTACCGCCTTAAAATCAATGGGCTTGAAGGGCTCGTCATCGGCGCTTTCGTAGATAACGGGCTTCGGAGCGGGCTCTTCCGCATGATATTCGGGAACAGGCTCGGGAACATATTCCGGCTCGGGAGAATAATCGGGAATGGGAGCATAGTCAGGCTCGGAATAGGAGACCTCGGAAGCTGTGGGATCGAACTTGAAGCGTCCTATCATCTCGTTGAGCATAGCGGACTGACCGGACAGCTCTTCGCTGGCAGCCGCGGATTCCTCTGCGGTGGCGGTATTGCTCTGAACTACTGCGGAGATGTTGTCCACGCCGCTTGTTATCTGAATGATAGCGTCGGACTGTACAACGGAAGCCGCCGAAATGCTCTCGATCTCGTCGGATATCTCGCCCGCAGACTTGACGATGCCGTCCAGCACCTCTGCGGTGCGCTTTGCGATCTTGGAGCCGCGCTCAACGCTTGCAACGGAGCTTTCGATAAGTGCGGTAGTCTGGCTTGCGGCCTCGGTGCTCTTGGCAGCAAGATTGCGGACCTCGTCGGCAACAACAGCAAAGCCCTTTCCTGCGCTGCCTGCCCTTGCAGCCTCAACAGCTGCGTTGAGTGCGAGGATATTGGTCTGGAACGCGATATCGTCGATGACCTTGATTATCTTGGAAATTTCCTCGGAGGACTTGTTTATGCCGTCGATAGCCTCCAGCATGTTGTTCATTTCCTTGTAGCAGAGCATGATCTGATCCTTGGTCTTGTCCACGATAACGGAGGTATTCTTTGCGGCGTCGGAATTATTCTTGACCTTTGTGGAGATGTCGCTTATCTGAGCGGAAAGCTCCTGAATTGAGGAAGCCTGCTGAGTAGCGCCGTCGGAGAGAGTCTGCGCGCCCATTGCCACCTGCTGAGAGCCGCTGTTCACCTGACTGGAAGCGGAAGCTATCTCGGAGAAGATATCGCGGAAATCCTTAGTGACCTCGTCGTAGGTAGTTTTTATGTAATCGAAATCGCCCTTCCACTCGCCCTTAAGCTCATAGGAAAGATTGCCCGCAGCGATATTTTTCAGACCGTTTCCTATCTCGAAGGTGATATTCCTGATATCGGTGATAGAATCCTCAAGAACATGGGAAAGTGCAGTGATCTCAGTGCCGTAGTCATCCTTCTTGACCTCGGAGGTAAGATCGCCCTTTTCGGAAAGGTCGAGCAGACGGACGCCGAATTCCCTAAGCGACTGAAGCATACCGTGTACAACACGATTTATAGCAAACACAGAACCACCAAGCGCTGCAATAGTTGCGACCACCGTCACAACAGTGCTGTGTACAAATTCGGAAAGAAGCAGAACAATTGTCATTGCAACAAAAAGGACTATCGTCATTCCTACTGTAATTATCCTTTCGATCTCCCTGCCCTTTCTCGCCTTAAGCTTTTCAGCCAACATAATAAAGCCTCCCAATCACACCGTTTTCCGACGGACGAAAAGCGGATAAATACAATTAATACATTACATATTATAGCATAGTCTGTCCAAAAAAGCAATAGCTTTATAAAGTCATTCAAAAAATTTGTGCAACCTGCGCAAAAATAATATGTATATTGCACAAACAGAAACTGTCACAGGGTATCCCGATGACGGCTTACTCGTCCTCCATAGCCTCTGCGGCCTCGGCAGCCTTTATCATGATAGCGCATTCAAGGCGCTTCTTTTCCAGCTCGCAGGAGAGCTTGTGTGCGGAGTGGATATCACCGTTGTAGATGTAGTTATTGGCATTGCAGCCGCCGCTGCAGTAGAATTTCGCCCAGCAGTTCTTACAGTCGTTCTTGGTGTAGATATGAGCCGCAGCGAATTCCTTTTTGATGTCGTGGTTGAAGGTACCCTCGATGATATTGCCCATTTTGTAGCCGTCGCAGCCCACGAACTGATGACAGGGATAGATATCTCCGTCGGGAGTTATAGCCACGTACTCGTTGCCGCTGCCGCAGCCTCTGAGACGCTTTATCGCGCAGGGGCCCTGATCGAGATCCAGCATAAAATGGAAGAAATTGAAATGTCTGCCCTCTTTTTTGTTGATGAGCATGACCTGTGCAAGGCGCTCATACTCGGAGAATATGGCGGGCAGCTCCTTCTGGGTGATAGCATACTTTTCGCACGGGTCGCTTACCACAGGCTCCACGGATATCTGGTCGAAGCCCTGCTCATAGAGACTGAGCACATCGTTTGTGAAGTCGGGATTATATTTGGTAAAGGTGCCGCGGACGTAATAATTCTCATGACCGCGCTTTTCAACAAGACGCTTGTACTTGTCCATGAACAGGTCATAGGAGCCCTTGCCGTTGGGAGTTTTCCGCATACGGTCGTTGACTTCCCTTCTGCCGTCCACGGAGAGTACCACGTTGGACATTTCCTTGTTGATGAAATCTATCTTTTCATCGTCGAGGAGCAGACCGTTGGTGGTTATGGTAAAGCGGAAGTGCTTGTTGTACTCCTTTTCCTTGGAGCGGCCGTACTCCACGAGCTTCTTCACAGTATCGAAGTTCATAAGAGGCTCGCCGCCGAAGAAATCCACCTCAAGATTTTCCCTGTTTGCGGAGTTTTCGAGAAGGAAATCGAGAGCACGTCTGCCCGTATCGAAATCCATGACCTTTCTGCCGAGACCGTAATCTCCCGTAGAAGCGAAGCAGTACTCACAGCGGAGATTGCAGTCCATGGAGATAAGCAGGCACATTGCCTTAACGGGAGCAGCCACGGACATTTTGGCGAACTGTTCGTAATCGTCCTCGGTAAAGAGAGTCTGTTCCTTATAAAGCTCAACGACCTCGTCGTAGCAGGAAATTATCTCCTCGCGGTCATAGAAGCGGGAAAGCTTTTCGATAACGCTTTCGGGACATTTTTCGTCAAAGGGAGGACATACGTTATCCAGCATATCATATGTAAGCTCGTCCACCAGATGAACGCCGCCGCTGTGGACGTCGAGGACGATATTATATCCGTTTAATTTATACTTGTGAATCATTTTGAAAACTGTCTGCCGAGCAGACTCTCTCCTTTCGGGTAAAAAATAAGGGGAAAAGCAAACAAGCTTTAATCCCCTCGGCTGCAAAGGTTATGCAGTTACTTTTCGCACTTCTGATTAGCAACAGTGCAGGAAGTTTTGCAGGCAGACTGACAGGAAG